>JAWXUP010000135.1:0-4084 GCA_044426345.1 Clostridia bacterium
AAAAAGATTTCGTCTTTTGGATACTTTGGGACGTCCCAAAGTATCAGCCACGCGGCGAGCGAACTGCCGAGAAAAAAGATAGCACGAGCAGTAAGTGGTAGAGGCTGAAAATAAAAAAATTAAATCTTCACAAAATATAAAAATCCCAATTATAATAACAAACTAATGATAAAAACAAAAGTTAATACATCTTGCAGAAAAGCAAAGTTTATATATACAAAAAAGCACCGAGTAAACTCGGTGCTTTAAATATCTTAAATAATATTAAATTATTCGTTGATAGCGATAACAACGCCTGAACCTACAGTACGGCCACCTTCACGGATAGCGAAACGTAGACCTTCTTCGATAGCGATGTTAGTGATTAATTCAACGTCCATTTCAACGTTGTCACCAGGCATACACATTTCAGTTCCTTCTGGAAGAGTGATAACACCAGTTACGTCAGTTGTACGGAAGTAGAATTGAGGACGGTAGTTGTTGAAGAATGGAGTATGACGTCCACCTTCTTCTTTAGAAAGAACGTAAACTTGACCTCTGAATTTTGTGTGAGGTTTGATTGAACCTGGTTTAGCAATAACTTGACCACGTTCGATATCTTCTTTACCGATACCACGAAGTAAAGCACCGATGTTGTCGCCTGCTTCAGCGTAATCAAGAAGTTTACGGAACATTTCGATACCAGTGATAACTGTTTTACGAGGAGCTTCAGCAAGACCAACGATTTCAACTTCGTCAGAAAGTTTGATTTGACCACGTTCAACACGACCAGTTGCAACTGTACCACGACCTGTGATAGAGAAAACGTCTTCGACTGGCATGATGAAAGGAAGATCAGCTTTACGTTCTGGAGTTGGGATATATTCGTCAACAGCAGCCATAAGGTCAGCAACTTTAGCGTATTCTGGAGAAGCTGCGTCAGTAGAAGCACATTCAAGAACTTCAAGAGCAGAACCCATGATTACTGGAATGTCGTCGCCTGGGAAGTCATATGAAGAAAGTAGGTCACGGATTTCCATTTCTACTAATTCTAATAATTCTTCGTCATCAACTTGGTCAACTTTGTTCATGAAAACAACGATGTATGGAACACCAACTTGACGAGCAAGAAGGATGTGTTCACGAGTTTGAGGCATTGGGCCGTCAGCAGAAGATACAACAAGGATTGCACCGTCCATTTGAGCAGCACCAGTGATCATGTTTTTAACGTAGTCGGCGTGTCCTGGACAGTCAACGTGCGCGTAGTGACGGTTTTCTGTTTCGTATTCTACGTGAGCAGTGTTGATTGTGATACCACGTTCTCTTTCTTCTGGAGCTCCGTCGATTTGATCGTAAGCTTTGAATTCAGCTTTACCTTGTAAAGCAAGAACTTTTGTGATTGCTGCAGTTAATGAAGTTTTACCATGGTCAACGTGGCCGATAGTACCAATGTTAACGTGAGGTTTATTTCTTTCAAATTTAGCTTTTGCCATTTTAAAATCCTCCTAATAGTTTTTTTATTTTATGATTTTATTTTATAATATTTTTGTAAAAAAATCAATACAAATATATAAATTTTTATCTAGTTTTTACTATTTAGCTTTGCTAGACATAATTTTTTCTGCAATGTTTCTTGGAACTTCGATATAGTGAGAAGGTTCCATTGAATATTGACCACGACCTTGAGTCATAGAACGAAGGTCTGAAGCATATCCGAACATTTCAGAAAGTGGAACGTGTGCATCAAGTTGAACAGCACCAGGACGAGTTTCTTGACCTAATACTTGACCACGTTTTGCACTGATTGTACCCATTACTGTACCTAAATAATCATCAGGAACGATAACTGATACTTTCATGATTGGTTCCATAATTACTGGTTGTGCTTTACGCATAGCTTCTTTGAAAGCCATAGAACCAGCAAGTTTGAATGCCATTTCAGATGAGTCAACGTCATGGTAAGAACCATCATAAAGAGTAACTTTAACGTCAACAACTTGGTAACCTGCAAGGATACCAGAAGTCATAGCGCCTTTGATACCTGCGTCAACTGCTGGAATGTATTCTTTAGGAATAGCACCACCAGTAACTTTATTGATGAATTCGTAACCTTTACCAGATTCGTTTGGTTCAACAATAATTTTACAGTGACCGTATTGACCTTTACCACCAGATTGTTTAGAGTATTTATGGTCAACATCAGCTGTGCCTTTGATTGTTTCTTTATAAGAAACTTGTGGAGCACCAACGTTTGCTTCAACTTTAAATTCACGAAGTAGACGGTCTACGATGATTTCAAGGTGAAGTTCACCCATACCAGCGATGATAGTGTCGCCTGTTTCTTCGTCAGTGTAAGTTTTGAAAGTTGGATCTTCTTCTGCAAGTTTAGCAAGACCAATACCCATTTTTTCTTGTCCAGCTTTTGTAATTGGTTCAATAGCTAGAGAAATAACTGGTTCTGGGAATTCCATTGATTCAAGGATAACTGGGTGTTTTTCATCACAAAGAGTATCACCAGTTGTTGTGTTTTTAAAACCAACAGCAGCAGCGATATCACCAGAATAAACTTGATCGATGTCTTCTCTTGAGTTTGCGTGCATTTGAAGAATACGACCTAAACGTTCGTTTTTATCTTTAGTAGAGTTAAGAACTGGGCTACCAGCTTTGATAGAACCAGAGTATACTCTGAAGAAACATAATTTACCAACATAAGGGTCAGTAGCGATTTTGAATGCAAGCGCTGAGAATGGAGCATCGTCTGTTGAAGGACGGTGATCTTCTTCACCAGTATCAGGATTGATACCTTTGATGTCAGGAACATCAGTTGGAGCTGGCATGTAATCGATAACAGCGTCAAGTAATTTTTGAACGCCTTTATTTTTGTAAGAAGTACCACAAAGAACTGGAATCATGTTAACAGCAAGAGTTGCTTTACGGATACCTTCTTTGATTTCTTCTTTAGTAAGGTCTTCACCTTCAAGATATTTTTCCATTAAAACTTCATCAGTTTCAGCGATATGTTCAACCATATCAGCGTGATATTCTTCAGCTTTTTCAAGCATATCAGCTGGGATATCTTCACATCTAATATCTTTACCAAGATCATCATAATAAACGTATGCTTTCATTTCAACTAGGTCGATGATACCTTTGAAAGTATCTTCAAAACCGATTGGAAGTTGAATTGGAACAGCGTTACATTTTAGACGGTCTTTCATCATGTTAACAACATTATAGAAATCCGCGCCCATGATGTCCATTTTATTTACGTAAGCCATACGTGGTACGTGGTATTTATCTGCTTGACGCCATACTGTTTCAGATTGAGGTTCAACCCCACCTTTAGCACAGAATACAGTAACAGATCCATCAAGAACTCTTAGAGAACGTTCAACTTCAACTGTGAAGTCAACGTGTCCTGGAGTATCGATGATATTGATACGGTGATCGTTCCAAACACAAGTTGTAGCAGCAGAAGTAATTGTGATACCACGTTCTTGTTCTTGTTCCATCCAGTCCATAGTAGCACCGCCATCATGAACTTCACCGATTTTGTAGTTTTTACCCGTGTAGAAAAGGATACGCTCAGTCGTAGTTGTTTTACCAGCATCGATGTGAGCCATGATTCCTATATTACGAGTAAGAGCTAATGGATATTGTCTTCCCATTTTATTTACTCCTTTGTCAAAACGACTGCAAATTTAAAATTAGAATCTGTAATGAGCAAAAGCTTTATTAGCTTCAGCCATTTTATGAGTATCTTCGCGTTTTTTAACAGATGCACCTAAGTTGTTTGTAGCATCTAAAATTTCATTAGCAAGTCTTTCTTTCATTGTTTTTTCGCCACGTTTACGACAGTAAAGTGTGATCCAACGTAAGCCTAAAGTTTGACGTCTTTCTGGGCGAACTTCCATAGGAACTTGGTAAGTTGCACCACCAACACGTTTAGCTTTAACTTCTAATGATGGCATGATATTTTCTAATGCCTCTGTGAACACTTCTAGTGGTTCACGACCTGTTTTTTCTCCTACGATTTCGAATGCATCGTATACGATTTTCTGAGCAACGCCTTTTTTACCATCATACATAATACTGTTGATTAGTT
>JAWXUP010000034.1:0-25207 GCA_044426345.1 Clostridia bacterium
ACTTCGGTGACAGCTCCCTCGAAGAAGGAGCCAAAGAAAAAAGCCTCCCTCTCCGAGGGAGGTGGCAAAATCTTTGATTTTGACGGAGGGAGCTAGCACGATTTTAAAAATAATGCACCCTGTACGGGCGAACTGCGTTCGTCCGTGACCACGCTATAAAATATTCTACTGAAAAAAATCTGTAGGATTAATATTAAACGCACGCATCGGTATGACAGCAACCATCATTGCACATATACTGATGCGATGAAATATAAACACACATAAAGGAAAAAACTATGAGTATTGAATTTCAAAAAGAGGATATAGACGACGATAGAATAGTTTCGCAGAGCGTAACTACAAACGACACTGCGGAAAATTCGCTACGTCCGAAACTTTTAGATGAATATATCGGTCAATCCAAAGTGAAGGAAAATCTTTCTATTTTTATGGAGGCTGCAAAATCGAGAGGTGAATGTCTAGACCACTGCTTACTCTATGGTCCTCCTGGACTCGGCAAGACCACTCTTTCAAATATTATTGCAACCGAAATGGGCGTTAATATCCGTACAACTTCTGGTCCTGCTATCGAAAAACCAGGTGATTTAGCGGCGTTACTAACTAATTTATCAGAAAATGATGTTCTTTTTATAGATGAAATTCATAGGCTAAATCGTTCAGTTGAAGAGATTTTATATCCAGCTATGGAAGATTTTGCATTAGATATCATTATCGGTAAAGGGCCATCAGCAAGATCTATTCGCTTGGATTTGCCACGATTTACTTTAATTGGAGCTACAACGCGTGCTGGTCAACTGTCATCTCCACTTCGTGATAGATTTGGAGTATTACTTCGCCTAGAACTTTACTCACCAGACGAACTTTGCTTGATAGTTGATAGAAGTGCAGGAATTTTAAATTTACCGTCAGATTACGATGGTTTACTTGAGATTTCCAAACGCTCACGTGGTACACCTCGTATAGCTAATAGGTTGTTAAAACGTGTACGTGATTTCGCTGATATTTTAGGCGATGGAGTACTTACAAAAGAAGTTGCTGATAAAGCATTAAAATCTCTCGAAATTGATGAACTGGGTCTTGATAATATTGACAGACGTATGTTGAAAAGTATTATAGATAATTACAACGGTGGTCCAGTTGGACTAGACACTCTCGCAGCGACTATTGGTGAAGAATCTATAACACTCGAAGATGTTTATGAGCCATACTTAATGCAAATTGGTTTTTTGCAACGTACACCACGTGGAAGATGCGTTACAAAACTTGCTTATGATCATTTAGGCTTACAATATATTACGAATAACACAAATGATAATTTATCATTATTTTAAAAATAGGAGAAAAATAATATGGGAAATTTTTTTGGTACAGACGGTATTCGTGGCGTTGCAAACAAAGAACTTGATGCTATGCTTGCTTATAAAGTAGGCGCAGCAGCAGCGTATGTTCTTACACGTGAAGGTCACCACAAACCTAAATTTTTGATTGGGAAAGATACACGTATTTCATCTGATATGCTAGAAGCTGCATTAGTTGCAGGTATTTGCTCTACAGGTGCAGATGTTGAACTTTTAGGTGTAATTCCAACGCCAGCAGTTGCCTTTCTTACAATAAAACACAAAGCAGATGCCGGTATCGTAATTTCAGCATCTCATAACTCTTTTGAGCATAATGGTATTAAAATTTTCAGCTCTACAGGATATAAATTATCTGATGAAATCGAAGCAGAAGTAGAACATTTCATCGAAAATCCAGCAGATATACCTCTAGAAGTGCGTGAAAAAATCGGTATTGTAATCGATACTGATGAAGACCCTTGCGAAGAATACATCAACCACATCGCAAGTTCTATTGACGGAACGTTAAAAGGATTACGCGTTGTTATCGACTGTGCAAATGGTGCGGCATCAACAACGGCTCGTGATTTGTTCAAAAAATTAAAATTAAATGCAGAAGTTGTTTTCACAAGCCCAAATGGTATCAATATTAATAACAAATGTGGTTCTACTTACTTGAGTAACCTTAAAAATACCGTTGTTGCTGGTCAATTTGACGTAGGTATCGCTTTTGATGGCGACGCAGACAGATGTCTTGTTATCGATAATGAAGGTAACGAAATTGACGGAGACTGTTTAATGGCTATTATGGCAACACGTCTTAAAGAAAAAGGCAAATTAAAAGGAAATGCATTTGTAGCAACTGTTATGTCGAATATGGGACTACACAAATTCGCTCAAGAAAACGGAATTGGTATGATTTGTTCGGCAGTTGGTGATAGATATGTTCTTGAAAAAATGCTTGAAAAAGGCTACAATTTAGGTGGAGAGCAATCTGGACATATTATTTTCCATGATTACGCTACAACTGGTGACGGTCAGCTGACGGCTATCCAATTCCTAAAAATTCTGAAAGATTCAGGAAAAACTGCAGCTCAAATGGGCTCAGAAGTTGTTCCATTCCCACAAACCATGATAAACGTGCCTGTTCCAAACGAAATCAAGAAAACTCTGCTTGACAACCAAGAAATTGCTGATTTTATTGCAAAAGAAGAAACAGAACTTGGAGAAGGACGTGTTTTGGTTCGTCCATCTGGTACAGAAGCATTGGTTCGCGTTATGGTAGAAGGTATTGAAGAAAAATCTGTAATAAAAGCAGCTCAAAGTATAGCAGATTTCATAAAAGCAACTGTTTAATTTACGCTTAGAAAATTACATTGTTTGAATTTGAGCAATTTTTGAAAAAATTTGTCGATTTTTTACAAAGTTCAAGAAAAGTAAATTAATATTTTATAAATAGTTGACAAAAAATATTTTTTAGTATATAATTACAGAGTAGTATTAATTTGATTTATAAAAACTCCAAAAGATTTCTGCAAAATTTAGCCTTTAACTCTTTCAGGATTATAGAATTAATACGTATTAGGCATAATCAGGAAAGTCCTGTTTACGCATATAATTTATTAATCCAAGCTAAATTGGAGAAACCGAGAAAAAAGGGGTATAACATCATGTATCAAGACAAAACACTTATTTGTAAAGACTGTGGCGCTGAATTTATCTTCTCTGCAGGCGAACAAGAATTCTACGCAGAAAGAGGCTTCCAAAACGAACCTCAACGTTGCAAACCATGTAGAGACGCTCGTAAAAACAACACTCGTGCACCAAGAGAATTCTTCTCTGCTACTTGTGCTGCTTGCGGATGCGAAGCAAAAGTTCCATTTGAACCAAAAACAGACCGCCCAGTATACTGTAGCGAATGTTTTGCTAAAATGAAAGCTGAATAATTTTAAAATTAAATTAGCCATAGAATTTATTTCTATGGCTATTTTTTTATCCCAATTAAACGAACATATCTTGATTGGGAATGCATTGTATGTATTACATAGCTCGTCGAAAAAATCATTTTCAAAATATACTTTTAAATATACAAATTTTTTATTTTGTTAGCTTGTACATTTATTTCTTATTTTAAGGTAAGTTTTTCTTTTGTGGCTTTAACAACAAAAAGAGCCAGAAAGATATGATAAAGTGCCTACGCAACATAGGTATTTTCTTTGAAATTAAGTTGTTTTATTATTAAACGAGATAATAGAGTTGAATTTAAAAATAAAAATTAATAAAATTTAAGAGGTGTATTGATTTATTAAGCTTAGTTATGTTATAATAATCTTAAAGAAGTACGAAATCAAAAGTTTTAGCATAAAAATCAATTACACTATATTGTGATTGACAGAAATTTCCACAAATAGCATAAAATATAAATTTGCAACATTTGAAAGGAAAAAAGTTATGGAAAATAAAAATTTGCCATCTTTTATTATTGATGTTAGCGACAATTTAATATATATTGAGGATTTCGAAACATATGAAATTTATTATGTGAATAAAGTTGCTCAAAAAGCCTTGGAAAAGGTAGGCATAAATGAGTGGAAGGGTAAAAAAAGCTATGAAATTTTGAGTACTGGCAAAGCTTATGATGGTTTTTACGGGGAAATGTGTGCTGGTGATTACGATGGTTTGGAAATCGAGTATCTAAATAAAGTTTTAAATAGACATTTTTTGCTTAAAAAAGATATTATAATGTGCGATAATGTAAAATGTCGTATGAAAATTTTCACCGATATAACTCATGCAACAGCTTTGGAAATTGAACTCAGCTTAAAAGTAAAAGAACAAGAGTTACTTCACACTTGCGTAGAGCTTTTGCACTCTAACATTTGTCCTGATGAGTGTATTAATACTATTTTAGAAATTTTCGGATTGTATTATCACGCTGAGCGTAGTACTATTTTTATGCTCACTGAAGATGGTAAATTTGCAAATAATACATTTGAATGGTGTAATGAGGGCGTTGAACCTCATAAAGACAAAATGCAAAATATTCCTAGTGATTTTGGTTTTAATTTTAACAGTAATAAAGGAACAGAAAGCTATAATTCGCTTGAAATTCAACAAAGACTAAAAGAAGCTTCTCCTGATTTTGAAGTGATAGATCATAGGGATGATATAACGTTTATTTCTTCTCCACTTTATGATGCTGATTATAATGTTACAGGTTTTATAAGCGTTTATAATCCAAGAGAAAACGCTGAACGTACAAGTACTATACTTTCTGTAGGTAAATTTATTGTTGACTTTATAGACAAAAGCAACCTTATCGAAAATTTAAATAGACTTAGCTATCACGATATTTTGACTGGTTGTAAAAATCATTTGAGTTATCGTGCGAAACTTGAAGAATATGAAAATAAAAAGCCGAATACACTGGGTGTAATTTATATTGATATAAACGGACTGAAGAGTATTAATAATACTAAGGGTCACGCATATGGCGATGAAATTATCAAAAAAATAAGTCAATTATTAGTTGATTTATTTAAAGGTAGTGTTTACAGAATTGACGGAAATGAGTTTGCAGTTTTAAAAGAAAATATTGAAGAAACGGTTTTCGAGGATTTAGTTTATGAACTAAAAAACCGAGCAAAAGAAGATGATTTGGATATATCTGTAGGATTTTCGTGGAATAGGGTGTTTGGCGATACTAATGAAGCGATAAGTAAAGCTAGTAATTCTCTTGAAGCTGGCAAAAATCTAGTAGCTAAAGAATATACAAATTTTTTGCGAGAAAATTTAATGCGAGAAATCAAGAATGGAAGATTTATGGTTTATTATCAACCTCAAATTAACCTTGAAAGAGAAACTATTGTTGGAGCTGAAGCTTTAATTAGAAAAATGGATAGTGCGGGTAATATTTTAGCACCATTTGCATTTATTCCATTTTACGAAAAACAAGAGATTATTTCACTGGTTGACTTTTTTGTTTTAGAAGAAGTTTGTAAACTTTTACAAGAAACTGGAGAAAATTATTTAAAAATATCTGTAAATTTCTCAAGGGTAACTTTTTTTGAAAAAGATGTGGTTTCAAAAACTATGGATATTTGTCAGAAATATGGTGTTCCAGCTGAACAAATTACTGTTGAAGTGACCGAGACTATACAAGGGTTAGACCAAGAAATTTTAGTAAGTACTATAAATGAATTTTTAAGTGCGGGCTTTTCTTTATCACTTGATGATTTTGGTTCAGGATATTCGAATATGGCACTTATTGCGTCTGCGAATTTCAGAGAAATCAAAATTGACAAAAGCTTGGTTGACGGTATAGTTTCAAACGATAAATCACGTGTGCTTGCAAGACTTGTAATTAGTGCGTGCGATGAATTTAAGAATACTGCAACTGTAGCGGAAGGTATTGAAACGGTTGAACAATATGTTATGCTTAGAGATATGAATTGTGAAATTGGGCAAGGGTATTTCTTTGATAAACCATTAGCACAAGCTGATTTTACAAAAAAATATATCTTAAAACACCTGTCATAAATGGACATAGTGAAAATTTGCAAAATAAAAAAATATAAAAAGCTATAATAAAAAAGAGAGAGGAAATTTTCCTCTCTCTTTAGCATTTAAAAAAAGTGATATGCACAAAAATAAAGCTTACCTTAATCTTAAAATAAAATTTCAATGCACGAGCTAGCAAAGTAAAAATTTTTCAGAGAAAAATTATTTACGCAGTGGACTTATACGGCTCGCTGATAAAACAAGCTGTGTTTTCGTCTTTTGGATACTTTTGTACGCACAAAAGTATCAGCCACGCGGCGAGCGACTGCCGAGAAAAAAGATAGCACGAGAGATAAGAGGTAGAAGTGAAAAACAAAAAGATAGCATCTTTTAGCGAAAAGTCTATTTTGAAAATGAGTTTTTCGATGGACTAGAAAATCTTCCTATCAATAGTGTTGAAATTTACTTCTGGTAAACTAATTTCCCTAAAGAATATGTTTGTTCGATGTTTAAATCTTGGTCTAATACGACAAAATCAGCATCTTTCGATACGGCAATAGAACCTTTTTTATCAAATACATTTAATGATTTTGCAGGGTTTTCGGTCATAAATTTAACGCATTTTTCGAAAGGTAAATTAATAAATTTCGATACGTTTTTCACTGCGTTTATAGCCAGTAAAGTACTACCAGCACGAACGTCTTTGCCAGTTAATTTAGCATCACCATTAACAACGGTGATATCATTTACACCTAGCTTATATTCGCCATCTGGGAGTCCACCTGCCATAACGGCATCAGTAATTAATATCATTTTATCGTGACTACGAACTTTGAAAAAATAGTCTATAACAGTAGGATTTACGTGGAAACCATCGCAGATTACTTCGGAATAAACATCAGTGTAAAGTACGGAACCACTTACATTTAAATTGTGCTGAGTTTGTTGTTTCATAGCATTGCCAAGATGAGTTGCGTTTGTAGCACCACTTTTAATGAATTTAAGCACAGTATCTTGGTCGGCACCACTGTGTCCCAGTGATACAACCACGCCTTTTTTTGTGATTTCGCTAGCAAATTCGCAAGCACCTTCAAGTTCAGGCGAAACTGTTGTAAGTTTTACCAAACCGTGTGATGCGTCAATGTATTTTTCAAAAAGCTTGACATCGGGTAAACGAAGTAAATGCTCGGGCATAGCGCCTTTGTAAGCAGGCGATAAGAAAGGACCTTCAAGATGCACACCTAAAATTGTGTCGCAACCGAGGTTTTCCTTAGCAGAAACAATTATTTCTAGACACTCGATAGTTTTTTCTTCTGTATCGGTCAAAATGGTTGGCAAGACCGAAGTTACACCTTGTGAATTAAGGAAACTACATACTTTAAGAAGAGAGTCTGGAGTAAGCTCGTTGAAGTCTACACCATAGGAACCGTGAGTATGAATATCTATTAACCCTGGAATAATTTTTTTATTTGAAAGGTCGATTACTTCGGAAAAATCATTAATATCTTCACTGATTTTTGAAAATTTACCATTTTCTACAGAGAAATCGCAAAGAACAAATTGATTATCTATTAAAACTTGAGCATTTTTAAAAATTTTCATTTTACATTCTCCTTTTTTGGAAATTTTTTTCATACATTAATAATAACACGAAAATTAAATTTTGTAAAGAAACATATTGTAAATATTTTATTATTATGATAGAATATTTAAGGTATTTAAATTTGGGGAGGTTGGCAAAATGTTAAAAGGAAAATTTATCGTTTTTGAAGGAATTGATGGTTCTGGAAAATCAACTCAGTCAGCGCTTTTGTACAATAAACTTTGCAGTATGGATATTAAATCCCACAAAACTTTTGAGCCAACTAACAGACCAATAGGGTCATTGCTACGAAAATATTTAAAAGGCGAACTTTCGTGTGATAAAAAGGTATTAGCTGGGCTTTTCGCAAGCGATAGGTTAGACCACTACTTAAACGATGAAGACGGAATTATAAAGCAAGTGAACAACGGAGTAACTGTGGTTTGCGACCGAAATTATATGTCTAATTTTGCATATCAAGCTGATGAGGACGAGGATTTCGTGCCATCTCTTAACGAAAAAGTGCGTGGTATGTTAAAACCAGATGCACACGTTTTTATAGATGTTTCAATTGATGAGGCACTTGATAGAATTGCAAAAAATCGTGAAAATATTGATATTTTTGAAAATAAAAAAGCACTTACCCAAATTAGAGAAAATTATAAAAAATACTTTGAAATTTTTAAAAATGAGGAAAATATTATAATAATTGACGGAAATCGCTCAGAACAAGCTATTTCTGATGAGGTTTTTTCAAAACTTAGTCATTTATTTGATGTTTAATCTGAGAAAATATATCTACGAATTTGAATCTAAACTCATAATCTTGGCTTGAAATTAGGTCGAGGTCATCAGAGTTTAGATTTTTTGTGTCATAGGCAGTCTGATTGCATAGAGGTGGAAACAACACGCACCACCAATTGTGTCCTTCGGATTGTCCGATTTCAATTTTTATTCCTGTATAATATCCAGATGGAAGAGAAAAATCATCGTAACTTTTTTGAGGATAAAATTCATAATCTAGCGTGGTTGTAGCAAGGTAAGAGTAACCTTTTTGTGCAATGATTTGCGAAGACAATGTGTTAATTTCTTCGATGTTTTGCGAAATGATCTCAAAAGCTTGCTCGGTTGTGTCGCAATTAGCAGTTAAATCAGAAATATACGCAAAAACTTGGTCTTTAACATCTAGTTTTAATTGTTGGTCAAAATCCGTATCAGAATTCGCTAAAATATGAAATCGAATTACTTTATTTGAGATTTGCTGGTAGGAATTTGTAGCAAATGCTGTGTATGTAAGAGTGATAAAAAGTGCTAAAATAAGCGCTAGCTCGGACTTTAAAAATTTCATAATAATCATACCTCGTATAATAAAAAGTAGTAGTTTTTAAAGTTCCTCTCCAAGAACATAAAAAATGCTATACTGTAAATGGATACTGTGGATTGGTTGATCATCCTACCGCTCGACGGTTTCAGAAAGGCTCCAACCACAGACCTTTACGAGTTTGTTAATTAGTTAGATACCACTTGATGGTTTATTTAGAACGAGGTTACAAGACGTAAAGTGCAATGTGGATTCATACAGTATCAAAATAAACTATGGAGGTATCATTATGATTTATGTCGGTATTGACATTGCAAAGGACAAGCATGATTGCTTTATCGTAAACTCTGAAGGCGAGGTTTTATTTGATGTGTTTACCATCACCAACAATATGAGTGGTTTCGAAGACTTGCTTTTCAAAATAAAGTCTTGTGAACAAAATCTCGACAAAATAAAAGTAGGACTTGAAGCCACGGGACATTATAGTTGCAATATGCTTGGATTTCTTAAAAACAAAGGTCTAGAAACTATTGTAATTAATCCACTGTACACCAGTCTATGCCGGAAGAGCACCAGTCTTAGAAAAACTAAAACAGATAAAGTCGATGCTCGTACAATTGCAAGTATGATAATGTCTGACGTGAGCTTAAAGCCCTACTCAAACAAATTATACCATAACGAGGATTTAAAGTCACTAACAAGATACCGTTTTGATAAAGTTAAAGACCGAGCAAAATTAAAACAATCTATTTCAAGACTTGTAAATATTCTTTTTCCAGAACTTGAAACTTTAGTTTCTACTTTGCACGGAAAAGCTGTTTATGCGCTTTTGTCTGAATTTCCAAGTGCTCATCACATTGCATCAGCGAATCTCAAACATCTTACGAACTTGTTAGATAAATCTTCAAAAGGTCGTTTCAAACGTGCTACAGCTGATGAAATTCGTGAAACTGCAAGAAAATCAATCGGTAGTTACTTGCCAGCTAAGTCTTTAGAACTTAAACATACCATTAAACTTATTTCTATTCTTTCAGATGAAATCGCTGAAATTGAAACTGAAATCAAAAAGATTATGGATATGATTGATTCTCCTATTTTATCTATTCCAGGCATTGGACCAAATTTAGGTGCTATCATTGTAGCTGAAATCGGTGACTTCTCTCGCTTTGATAATCCTGATAAAATACTTGCTTTTGCGGGTTGCTCTCCATCTACTTATCAATCCGGTCAGTTATATTCATCTCACGCTAAGATGGAAAAACGTGGTTCTAGATATCTTCGATGGGCTTTGCTTAATGCAGCATCCTATGTTTGCAATTGGGAACCTACTTTTGCCTCTTATCTCGCTAAAAAACGTTCTGAGGGCAAACATTATTATGTCGCTCTTTCTCACGCTACAAAAAAACTTGTTAGATTAATTTATCATTTAGAAATTACTAATCAATCTTACATTAAACAAAACTAACAATCTTTTTACAATATTTTTTTCAGAGTGTTACAGGCACTCTTTTTGTCATGCTCATTTTTAATTTCTAGAATATTTAATATTTTTTGAATTTTGCTATTGACTTTTAATAGTTAGTCTTTCTGTGTTTATAATTCATTTTAGACATAGAAAGGTTTTTTTATACAGAAAAGTTTTTTGAATTTTATACAAGCCTAATTTTGGTTAAATGAGTAAAAGCCACCCAAATTTAGGCGGCTTTTAAGTGTATTTCAAGTATTTTTATTAAAATGTAATTGTTTCACGTAAAACTTTTGCGTTTGAAGAAATAACTTTTTCGCGTACTTCTAAAATTAGTTTTGGTGAGCAAGAAAGTTCATCTATACCCATAGCGATATATTTTTCAGTAAGAGACGTGTCGCCACCAGATTCGCCACAGATACCAACCCAAACGCCTTTTGCGTGCGCATTGTCAACCGTTATTTTCATAAGACGCATAACTGATTCATTAGCGTAGCTGTATAAATGTGAGATTTTGCTATTCATACGGTCTACTGCAAGGGTATATTGCGTTAAATCGTTAGTACCAATGCTGAAAAAGTCTACGTGTGATGCTAATTTATCAGATACAATAGCCGCCGCTGGTGTTTCAATCATAATACCAATTTCAACATCAGGTGCGTAAGAAATACCTTCTGCATCTAATTCTGCTTTGATAACTTCGATATATTCACGAATTTCAATAATTTCGTTTTCAGAAATAATCATTGGGAACATTATCGCTAGTTTACCATAAACAGACGCTCTGTAAAGCGCACGAAGTTGAGTACGGAAAATGTGACGCTCATTAAGGCAAATTCGAATTGCACGATAACCCATTGCTGGATTTTCTTCGTTTGGAATGTTAAAATAGTCAGCTTGTTTGTCAGCACCGAGGTCTAAAGTTCTGATGATAACACGTTTTCCACCCATTTTTGCGAGAACTTGCTTGTAAATATCGAATTGATAATCTTCAGTAGGGAAGTCAGGACTATCCATATAAATGAATTCCGAACGGAAAAGACCAATGCCCTCACCATCGTTTTCAAGCACCATTTCAACGTCTTCCACACTGCCAATATTAGCACAGATTTCAACGTGAACACCGTCGGTAGTCTTAGATTCAACACCACGTAATTCGTTTAATTTTTCCATACGAGCTTTGTTTTCGGCGTCCTTTTTTTCATAATCAGTTTTTGTAAATTCAGTTGGGTTTATAATAATATCGCCAACATTACCATCAATGATTACAAAATCTCCGTTTGAAACTTTTTCTGTAAAACCTTCAACGTCAACGATTGCAGGAATACCAAGCGTTCTAGCTAAAATAGCAGTGTGCGAATTTTTAGAGCCTTTTTCAGTGACAAAAGCAAGAACTTTTGATTTGTCAAGAGCCACGGTATCACTTGGATAAAGGTCTTCGCAAGCTATAATAACAGGGTTTTCAACATCGTCTAAACTGCTATCGCTAATGCCAAGAATATTTTTCACAACACGTTTTGATATGTCTAAAACGTCAGCAGCACGTGCTTTCATATATTCATCTTCCATAGATGCGAACATTTGAGAAAAAATTTCGGCTGTTTGCATAACTGCGTTTTCGGCGTGTAAAAGTTCGGTTTCAATTAGACTTTCGATATTATCATTATAATCCAAATCAGCAAGCATCATTATATGCACATTGAAAATTTCGGCGTGTTCTTCGCCAACTTCACCAACTGCTTTTTCGTATAACTTTTGAAGTTGTGCTTCGGTTTTTGTTTTCGCAACGTTAAAACGTGCAATTTCAACACCAGTATCCGAAGTTTTTTCTTCATTTATGATGATTTCTTTTTTTTCTAAGATGAAAATTTCGCCTAAAGCATAACCTTTTGAGGCGTTTATACCCTTAATAATTTTTTCCATAATAAACTCCAATTAGAAAGATTCTTTGCAGAAAGATTCTAAAGCAGCTGCATCTGCTTCGGCATTTTCGCCTTCAACCACGAAAGTTAACTCGTCGCCACATTTAACCGCTAGACCCATAATTCCGAATAATCTCTTAGCATCAACGGCTTTTTCACCTTTTTTAAGTGTAACTTTGCTTGAAAGAGTAGTGACAAATTTAACTAATGCTCCTGCTGGGCGTGCGTGTAAACCTACTTCGTCTTTTACAATGTAATTAAATTCTTTCATAATAAATTCCTTTCTCACCAATAAAAAAAGACATAAACATTCAAACCTAGAGCTTATAGCTAGACAAGAAAGTTTATGCCTGATCGTATCAGTTACATACTTTAATTATTTTATATATTTATATTACTATAATTATATAATTATTGCAATATAAATTTGCATATCAAATTAAACTATATTTTAGCACAGTTTTTATGCAGTTTTAACAATTAAGCACCTAGTGTAAGCTCATACCACGTTTTTTTCGTAAAATCTTCATAGAAATTTAACAAATAATCCGAATACATCAAAAATAGATATTCTAGTTCAAACAATAAATTAGCAGGAATTATATTGTAAACGTCGCGATAAAGCAAAGTTTTATCCTGCAAAAATGAACCACCCTTGTAATATACAATTATTTTACCGTCTGTAGCCAAATCGATTTCATAACCGACGCTAATGTAACGTTTTATGATATTGTGCAAGGAATCTATTGAGAAAGGTACGGTTTCGGAAAATTTTGAAATAATATTTGCTCGCTTTTGCTCTAATGTAGAACCACTCGTTTTGAGTAGGTTTTGATATCTAGATATAATATTTTCTCTTGCAGTATTTAAAAATAAATCGTCTTTTAAAAGATGCATTTCTTGTTGCAAATAAATTAATTCGTTATTTAATACTGAAAAAAGTTGTTGATATTCATAAATTCCACTGAAAAAATCAGGAACTTTTCTAGATAAATCTATAGTTTTGTCTGTCCACATATACATACTCCTCTCTGTCTCTCAAATTAATAATACCACAGATTGTGTAGTTTGTAAACTGCAACTATATTTTTTTCTTCATAACCGTTTCGCCATTTAAATCTTTTTCGCCGTTTAATTCAAATCCTTGTTCTATGAATAAATTATATGCAACTTCGTTATCTTTATACACGCTAGCATAAATTTCGGAAACTTTATATTGTTTAGCTATTTTATCAAGCAAAACAGGCATAATTTGTCTGAAATATCCTTTTCTTTGATGTTTTCCATCAATAAAGAAACGGTCTAAATATACGCGATTATTTTCCTCAGGAAATTGTCCGTACATAGCAAAAGCTACGATTTCATCGTCTATAATTATTTTATAAGCATTCCAACCATCATAATATTTAGCCTCGTTTAGGCATTCTTCGATATTTTCGATGTAATAAGTTTGATGATTTAGTACTGCAATGTCAATTTTTTCATCAAAATTTGTTATTTTTTCAAATGTCATTGTTTTTTCTCCATTCTATTTTTAGGGTATTATGCTTATTATATTAGCTAGAGGTCGGCATACTCAACGACCCGTGCAAGTAATAAAAATTTGTAAAAATCAATTTTAAATCACCGTGTAATTGTAGGGGCGAACTGCGTTCGTCCGTCATATTGCGTGCATTTAATTTAATATCAGCATAATATTTGTTGCGTGGTAAACAGCACGTAGAGGATATCGCGTCCTACATAACACAATGGACACAGAAAACCTGTGTCCATAATATTTTATAGATGATATCGCAAAATGCATAATTTTTTATTTTCAGCATCTACCACTTACCACTAGTGCTATCTTTTTTCTAGGCAGTCGCTCGCCGCGTGGCTGATACTTTGGGACGTCCCAAAGTATCCAAAAGACGAAATCTTTTTATAAAAGATTTATCAAAACTAGTCTAAATTTACCACTGCGTAAATAATTTTTCTCTGAAAAATTTTTACTTTGTTAGCGTGTGCTTTGAAATTTTATTTTAAGGTTAAGGTAAGTTTTGCTTTTGTGCAATATTTTTTAGCTCGCCACTTTTTAGATAGTCAGATTTGTCGATGTTATCGACTGTTTTAAGGATTGCCTTCGCCGTTTCAAACATTCGTTCGGGTAGAAAGTTTATCAATAAAATCAAACTTCGGCGAATATACCTGTCGGCGTCGCCGACCTAGTTTTTAAGGCTTTGGAGTGGTGCTGGAATGCGTCCACCACGGTTGATAAATGTTGATGCTGAATTTTTATTAACCGGCATAATTGGAGCTGAACCGAATAAACCACCGTATTCAACCATATCGCCAACATCTTTACCATAAGCTGGAATAACACGCACAGCAGTAGTTTTTGTATTAACCACACCAATTGCGATTTCGTCAGCAATCATAGCAGAAATTGTGTCAGCCGGAGTGTCACCAGGAATAGCAACCATATCGATACCAACAGAGCATACTGCAGTCATAGCTTCAAGTTTTTCATATGTTAATGCACCAGAAACAGCACGTTCAATCATACCCTCGTCTTCCGAAACTGGAATGAAAGCACCAGATAGACCACCAACGTGCGATGATGCCATTGTACCACCTTTTTTAACTGCATCGTTTAGCATCGCAAGAGTTGCAATTGTTCCGTGAGTACCACAAGCCTCTAAGCCGATTTCTTCTAAAATACGAGCAACAGAGTCGCCAACTGCTGGAGTTGGAGCAAGTGACAAGTCGATAATTCCAAATGGAACACCAAGACGTTTTGATGCCTCTTTACCAACAAGAGAGCCCATACGAGTGATTTTAAACGCTGTTTTCTTGATAGTATCAGCAACTTCTGTGATATTTGCATCTTTACCAACACGTTTGATTGCAGCCTGAACAACACCAGGACCAGATACACCAACATTGATTACACATTCAGGTTCGCCAACACCGTGGAAAGCACCTGCCATAAATGGATTGTCCTCTGGAGCATTTGCGAAAACAACAAGTTTTGCACAACCAAAAGAACCGTTATCTTTTGTAAGTTCTGCACATTGTTTTACAATTTTACCCATCAACGCTACAGCATCCATATTGATACCAGCTTTTGTAGTAGCAACGTTTACAGAGGCACAAATATGTTCTGTACAAGCTAAAGCTTCTGGGATTGATTCTATTAAAATACGGTCTGATTTTGTGCAACCTTTGTGAACAAGAGCTGAAAATCCACCGATGATGTTAACACCAACAGCTTTTGCAGCACGGTCAAGCGCAAGTGCAAGTGGTACATAGCTATCAGCTTTGCAAGCAGAGGCTACAACAGCGATAGGAGTTATGGCAATTCTTTTGTTGATGATTGGAATACCGTATTCACGTTCGATGTCTTCACCAGTTTTTACTAAATCTTTTGCGTAAGTTGTGATTTTGTCATAGATTTTTTGCGCACATCTGTCAATGTCTTCATCTGCGCAACTGATTAGAGAAATACCCATCGTGATAGTTCTAATATCAAGGTGTTCTTCCTCTATCATTTTTATCGTTTCTAAAATGTCGAAATTATTAAGCATTATTTTGTACTCCTTATATACGGTGCATTGAATTGAATAAATCTTCGTGCATAATATGAGTACGAACGCCAAGTTCTAAGCCTTTTGCCTCTAAACTTTCACGAACTACTTGTAATTCTTCTGTAGATTTTGATAGATCAACAAGCATTACCATTGAGAAAATATCGTCCATAACTTGTTGAGAAATGTCTAAAATATTGATATCTCTTTTGTTTAAACAATCAGAAATACCTGCGATAATTCCTCTTGTATCCATGCCTATAACTGTAACAACTGCTCTCATAATGTTCTCCTTTGAATTTCCCAACTTGTGGTTGGTTGTTTTTATAATAAATTTAATTTATTGTTTATTGTGCGTAAATTTTTTATTATGCGTAGGCTCCCTCCGTCAAAATCGAAGATTTTGCCACCTCCCTCTAAGAGGGAGGCTTTTTTCCTTGGCTCCCTCTTAGAGGGAGCTGTCACCGCAGTGACTGAGGGAGTTCGCATGAAAAATAATAAAAAATATTTTTATCGTATGGCACGGACGAACACAGTTCGCCCCTACATTAATATTTATCCAACGATTTCATTAATAATATAATTCGATACGAAAAATCCTTTTTCTGTCAGTGAAAATATACCGTTTTCGTATTTTGCATAGCCATTATCAATAAATTTCTTGCATTTTGGCATATAATCATTGAAATCTCGTTTGAAAATACGGTAAAATTCATCTGTATCTACTCCGTTTTTTGTGCGAAGTTTTAGCATAATATATTCGCCAAAACGTGTGTCAAACGGTACCGTTTCTTCACGTTCTGAAATAGTTCGCTCACGCATATACTCATCTAAATCTCGGCAAAAACCGAAACGCGTGTCGCAAAATAGCGAATGTGCTGATGGACCTAGCCCTAAATATTCGTCCAAATTCCAATATTTCATATTATGTCGGCTATTATAACCTCTTTTTGAGAAATTTGAAATCTCGTAATGCTCAAAACCAGCTTGTCCTAAAGTTTTGCAGATATAATCATACATATCTGCGACTAAATCATCGTCTAAAGGCTCGTGATTTTGCTTAGATAACGGAGTGCCTTCCTCGATTTTTAGTGCGTAAGTTGAAATATGTGGTACGTCTAGCGATAAAAACTGCAGTAAATCAGACTGCACATCATCTAGCGTTTGACCGATTAGTCCGTAGATTAAATCGACGGAAATATTTGTAAAACCTATAGTTTTCGCTAGATTTATAACGTCTTTTGCATGCTCAAACGTGTGAAGTCTGCTGATTTCACGTAGTTTTCTATTGTCTGACGTTTGTACACCGAAAGAAATTCGATTTACACCAGCTTTTTTCAGTGCTTTTAGTAATTTTTTATCAGTACTTTCTGGGTTTAGCTCGACCGTGATGTCGATATCTTTTGAAATTTCAAAGCATTTTTTCACGGTTTTTAATATCAGCACCAAATTTTTATATCCGATAACCGACGGAGTTCCACCACCGATATAAATAGTGTCGAGCATATAATTTGTAGAAATCTCGGAATATTCTTTTATGTGCGACAAAAGTGACGATACATATTCTTTTATGCGTTTTTCATCGCTCTCAATAGAGTAAAAGTCGCAATAACTGCATTTTGATTTGCAAAAAGGAATATGCAGATATAAACCGAGCCTTTTTTTAGTCTTCATCAAGTTTTAACACCGCCATAAATGCATCTTGTGGAACTTCAACAGTACCTAATTGACGCATACGTTTTTTACCTTCTTTTTGTTTTTCAAGAAGTTTTTTCTTACGAGTGATGTCACCACCGTAACATTTAGCAAGTACGTCTTTACGCATAGCTTTAACTGTTTCACGAGCGATAACTTTAGCACCGATAGAGGCTTGAATTGGCACTTCAAACATTTGACGTGGAATGTGTTTTTTAAGTTTTTCAGCGATTTTTCTCGCTCTGTCATATGCCTTGTCACGGTGAACGATAAACGATAGGGCATCGACGATATCGCCATTAAGAAGTATGTCAAGTTTAACAAGATTACTCTTAACGTAGCCTATCATTTCATAGTCTAAAGAGGCATAACCACGAGTACGCGATTTTAGTACGTCGAAGAAGTCATACACGATTTCATTTAGTGGAAGTTCATAGAAAACTTCGGCACGGTCGTCTGAAACGTATTGCATATCTTTGAAAATACCACGTCTATCTTGGCAAAGCTCCATAATGTTACCGACGTATTCTTTCGGCGTCATAATTGTCGCTTTAACGAAAGGTTCTTCGGCAAAATCTATAAGGCTTGGGTCTGGATAATTTAGTGGGTTGTCAATTAAATACTCAGCGCCTGTTGTATCGTGAATTTTATAGATAACAGATGGTGCTGTTGTGATTAAATCAAGATTATATTCACGCTCTAAACGTTCTTGGATAATTTCCATATGAAGTAGTCCTAAGAAACCACAACGGAAACCAAAACCTAGAGCGATTGAGCTTTCAGGTTCGAAAGTAAGAGAGGCATCGTTTAGCTGTAATTTTTCTAGCGCATCACGTAAATCGGTATATCTCGCACCATCTGACGGATAAATACCAGAATAAACCATAGGCTGAACTTCTTTGTAGCCTTCTAAAGCTTCGTCAGCACGATTATCGACGTGAGTGATAGTGTCACCAACTTTTGTATCTTTAACGTTTTTGATACTCGCTGTTAAATATCCAACTTCGCCAGCGTGAAGTTCGTCAGTAGATTCCATACCAAGAGGTTTCAGGTAACCAAGCTCTACTATATTAAATTTAGCTCCAGTTGCCATCATTTCGATTTCGTCGCCAACTTTTACAGAACCGTCTACTATACGAAGATATACGATAACGCCTTTATAAGCATCGTATTGGCTATCGAAAATCAGCGCTTTGAGTGGGGCATTGTCATCACCTGATGGTGCAGGAACGTCTACGACAACTTGCTCTAGAACGTCACGGATATTAATGCCCATTTTCGCAGAGATTTCTGGCGAGTGCATAGCTGGAATTCCGATAACGTTTTCGATATCTTCTTTTGCACGTTTGGGGTCGGCAGAAGGTAGGTCGATTTTATTTACTACAGGAACGATTTCAAGGTCGTGCTCAAGTGCTAGATAGGTATTTGCAAGTGTTTGAGCCTCGATACCTTGCGACGCATCGACAACTAAAATTGCACCTTCACACGCAGCAAGCGAACGAGATACTTCATAGTTAAAGTCAACGTGTCCTGGAGTGTCGATTAAATTCAGTTCGTAAGTTTCGCCATTTAGAGCCTTGTAGTCTATTTTGACTGCACGTGCTTTGATTGTGATGCCACGTTCACGTTCAAGCTCCATATTGTCTAGAAGTTGGCTTTCCATCTCTCTTTGAGTTACAGCTTCACAAACCTCAAGTAGTCGGTCTGCAAGCGTTGATTTACCGTGGTCGATGTGAGCGATAATGGAAAAATTTCTTATTTTCGATTTATCTTTCAAGAGTTTACACCTCATAAATTTTATTTTTTATATACATATTAAAGTATAACACAGATAATACATTTATACAAGCTATATAAAGTCAGATTTTAAGCTAGTTTTTGGTGGTTTTATAGTAAAATAAAACAAAAGGTGTGACAGAAAATTTCAGACTTATTCAAAGTAAACTAGATTTAAGATGTACATAAAGTTTGGTTGTGATATAGAGAATATCGTATTTGATGGTGTAATATTAAAAAATGCTATAATTCTATTTCAAAATAACGGTTTTTGTGGTAATATAAATATATATTTTAAGTATAGGGTGTGGAATTTTGTGTTTTATGAAGTTGTAAAAGTTTTTAATAATAATGTTGTTTTGATAAAAAATAGCGATGGTCAATGCGTTTTGATATCAAAAGGTATTGGTTTTGGCAAAAAAAATGGCGATTTAGTGGATATTTTAGCGATTAAGGAAACAAAAAAGATTTTTTATACTGATGGAAATGAAAATTCTCGCACATCTATCAAAAAACTTGAAGCGAGTATTAAAATTCTCGAAAATGTCACTGAAAATATAATAAAAGAGGCATATGACAGGCTTTTTATTCAAGCAGATAATCTTTTTAATGGCATTTTTGACCACGTTGTGTTTGTTGTTGAAAGCCTAAAAGCAGGAATACCTATTCAAAATCCGTTTATAAGCGAAATTAAGATTTTATGCTCAGAAGAGTTTGAAATTGCAAATAATGCATCAAAAACTATAGAAAAAGAGTTGCAGATTAAACTTTTAGATGGAGAAAAAGCTTTAATTGCACTTCATCTGCATTCTGCTAGAAAAAAACAAAATATCTCGTCGGTTACCATAGATATTATGGTGTATTCGAAAATTTTCGAACTTCTTGACGATGTTTCATACACAAATGAATCATATCGTAGCTTTATTTTGTCAGTAAATTCGCTCATTTCATCTTATGAAAACAATAATAAATATCTTTTAACCGATGCTTTAATTCAAAGCATACAAAGCGAACTTCAAATTTATCATAAAAAAGCAAAACAAATTGCAAAATTACTAGAAAAAGAATTGCAAATTTATGATATTTCACATACTTTTATAGCACTTTTGACCGTGGAAATTTATAAATTGTGTAATTCTTAAATTTTTAGATAGTAGTTTTTTTATCAAACATTGGTGAGAGCTTTTTATCTCTACACTCAACACTTACTGCGTGGTTTTTTAGCACGTTCAGTCGCTCGCCGCGTGGCTGATACTTTGGGACGTCCCAAAGTATCCAAAAGACGAAATCTTTTTGCGAAAAGATTTATCAAAATCTGGGGCGTGGTGTTTTTATTGGAAGTACGCAATCCGGCATCCGTTTGCCTAACCACTCGTACTCCAACTCGCTATCGCTTATGCAGTGATATCGATAAATTTTCTCGACCACGTAGTTGCCTATTTCGGTGCTTGAACTTACGTTATTCGTGCCACGCACGTTTGCTACGGTGGTATAAATTTATTTATACGTGAAAAACAATGCACCCTGTAGGGGCGAACAGTGTTCGTCCGTGCATCATAATCCCGTGCATCATAATAAAAAATACGTAGCAAACTCCCTCAGTCACTGTGGTGACAGCTCCCTCAAAGAAGGAGCCAAGGAAAAGCCTCCCTCTCCGAGGGAGGTGGCAAAATCTTTGATTTTGACGGAGGGAGCTAGCACGATTTAAAAAACAATACACCCTGTAGGGGCGAACTGTGTTCGCCCGTGACACACAACAAGACATCATAAATTTAAAAATCAATGCACCGTAGGGGGTGACGTCCTCGACGTCCCGTCAATAAAATCTGCACAGATTATAATCAAAACGGACGCATCTGTACGACGGACGGCCAATGACCGTCCCTACAATGCGATAAAATATTTTACTGAAAATCTGCATCTAATATTAAAAACACTCAAAAATGTAGGGTGGGGCCTCGATATGCCGTAACCTACTAAACATTGACTGGAAATAAAATATTTCTATATAAAATAGTAAGCAAAAGGTAACTGTTTGTTAACTTTTTTATTTTTTTAAAAAAGCTATTGACAATTCTCAATTAGGATTGTATACTAATAACATAGTAAAAAACAAACAAAATGATTTATAAAAAAAATATGATTTATTGGAGGAAATTAAAATGAAAAAATTTGTATGTAGCGTATGTGGATATGTTCACGAAGGTGATTCTGCTCCAGAACAATGCCCAACTTGTAAAGTAGGTGCTGATAAATTTAAAGAACAATCAGGCGAAATGGCTTGGGCTGCTGAACACGTTGTTGGTGTTGCTCAAGGTTCATCTGAAGATATTATGGCTGATTTAAGAGCTAATTTCGAAGGCGAATGCACAGAAGTTGGTATGTATCTTGCTATGGCTCGTGTTGCTCACCGTGAAGGTTACCCAGAAATCGGTATGTATTGGGAAAAAGCAGCTTTTGAAGAAGCTGAACACGCTGCTAAATTCGCTGAATTACTTGGTGAAGTTTTAACTGATTCAACTAAGAAAAACCTAGAATTACGTGTTGCTGCTGAAAACGGTGCTACTGAAGGTAAATTTGACCTTGCTAAACGTGCTAAAGCTGCAAATTTAGATGCTATACACGATACAGTTCATGAAATGGCTAGAGATGAAGCTCGTCACGGTAAAGCATTTGCTGGTTTACTTGCTCGTTACTTCGGTTAATTATTACATAAACCTAGCTTTTTTATAAGGCTAGGTTTAATTTTAAAGATTTTGAATACAATAAAAATAAAAGGAGAATTTTAATATGGAAAAATTCGTTTGTGAACCTTGTGGTTATGTTTATGATCCAGCTGAACACGATGGTGTTGCTTTTGCTGATCTTCCAGATGATTACGAATGCCCAATCTGTGGTTTAGGCAAAGACGTTTTCGTTGCTGAATAGTTTTAAAACAATATAGGTTAAGAGGTTGTCGCATTTGCGATAACCTCTTATTTTTTTATGAAATTTGAATTTATAATGTGTTTGATTATATTGGAGAGAAGTTGAATCTAAACTAACTGCAGACTGTTTCAAAAGTGATAAGCTAAAAAATGCCAAAAGAAAAAACTTAATTTAACATTAAAATAAAATTTTAAGGCACACGCTAGCAAAGTAAAAATTTTTCAGAGAAAAATTATTTACGCAGCGATAAGACTGTATCTTGCTGATAAAACAAGCTGTGTTTTCGTCTTTTGGATACTTTGGGACGTACCAAAGTATCAGCCACGCGGCGAGCGACTGCCGAGAAAAAAGATATCACTAGCTGTAAGTTGCAGAGGCACAAAATAAAAAAATTATACTGAAAAAGTATACTTAAAAAATAATTTTTTTGACAAGCTGAAGTTAAGTCTAAATCAACTGCTTACCAATATCAGATTTTAACCTACCGATAATCCTTTTTTCAAGCCTAGAAATATATGATTGAGATATTCCAAGTGTGTCAGCAACCTCTTTTTGGGTTCGCTCGGTATAACCACACAAGCCGAAACGCATACAAATTATAACTTGCTCGCGTTTTTTGAGCTTAGTAAGTGCAAGATTCACAATACTCCTGTCAGCCTCGTCCTCTATTGGCTTAACAACTATATCGCTGTCTGTTCCTAAAATATCGGACAACATAAGCTCATTACCGTCCCAATCGACATTTAATGGCTCGTCAAATGAAATTTCGGATTTTATGTTGGAAGTTTTGCGAAGGTGCATCAAAATTTCATTTTCTATACAGCGTGAACAATATGTAGCAAGCTTGGTATTCTTGTCAAGTTTGTAGGTATTAACACCTTTTATCAGTCCGATTGTGCCTATGGAAATTAAATCCTCTATATTAATTCCTGTATTTTCAAACTTTTTGGCAATATAAACTACAAGACGTAAATTGTGTTCAATTAATGTTTGGCGAACTTCGGCATCTCCATTTGAATACAGAGTTAAAAGT
Source organism: Clostridia bacterium (assembly GCA_044426345.1). Classification (GTDB taxonomy): domain Bacteria; phylum Bacillota; class Clostridia; order Oscillospirales; family Butyricicoccaceae; genus CAYJLC01. The sequence goes on from JAWXUP010000034.1 coordinate 23,129, forward strand.
TCGAGTTCACGTTCTTTTGTAAGTGGCTCGGGTAGACGGTCAGAACCTCCTATGTAATACACACTGTTTGTTAAATTTTGTAAAAACTCTAATAATCCTTTAAACATATTTTATCCTCCCATTATCGCAAAACAACCTGCTAAATTAATTTTTTCTAGTGAAATTCCTATAAGTGCATCTATTTTTCTGCCGTTTTTATCTAAAATTTCGTCAGGGCTGAAAATTGTCATAAAATCATTTTTGTTACCGATAGTCTTATAATTTACAAGACGAATTTTTAAGTTATTTTCGATGCCACTACAAAATTCGAGAGCATCTATTGGCTTTTGCGTTAAAATAAAATGCATATGCTGTGGTAAAATATTACGCAAAGTATCAGCCTCGACGATTATTATTGGTTTTCGGGTGATAATATCGTGCAAATCATTGCCAGTATCTATAAAAGTGCTTATTTTCGCCTGTTTGTCACCGATTTTTATGTAAATTTCTGTGATATTGCTTGAGATTATTTTATTTTTACCAAGACCTTTGTGTGCAAAACAAAGCGATATGTAACATAAAATAAATGTCGAAATCAGTAAATTTATATTGATTTCAATATATGGTATACCGTTTAACATCATATAACTAGGATTTTTTGACAGATAAAAAATTGCAATAATTCCTCCTGCAAACATAAAAGCTACCATAAAAAATAAAGCACTTACACGCAGTAAATTACGTTTTCCAAAAGCCACCAAAACCATAAAGATACCGAATAAAATCTTTAATAAGAAATTTGCTTGAAAGTCCCAAAAAAAAGCAACAACTGCATACACAGCACCAAAAAAAGCACTTATGAAAATTCTAATTCTAGAGCTGTAAATACCACCAAAAACCGAGGTTACAATTAGTATGATATAATTCATAATTAGATTTATGAAAAATAGGATATCCAGATATACAACCATAAAAACCTCCTCGTCTAACTATATTATACAACAAGGGTATAGGTAAAAAATGTCAAAAAAAGTGCTGTGTAATAAATTTGTTTAATGAATTTTTTTGCGATTTTAAGTATAAATGAGAAAAATTTATTTTATTTTGCAAAAAATAAGCGTAAATACATTGAAATTTTTGTGAATTAATGATAAAATTAGACAAGGAGGATTTTGAATGAATACAGAAGATTTAGTTGTGTCAAAACTTCTAGATAAAAGAAATATTTGCAATAATAAAAATATAATGACAAATACTAAGTTTTTGAATGGTACAGAACTTAAAATGTGCCTTGAAAATTTGAAAAATGACTATAATTATAAAAGTTTCGGCGGTTTTTTAGATGCAGAACGTCAGCTGATTGTTTTTTATCCAGATTATATAGATGAGGACCAAATTGAATATCCTATCGAGGTTATCAAGGTGAGTCTTAAAAAGAAAATGTCGCATCGTGATATTTTGGGAAGTCTTATGGGTATGGGGATTAAACGTGAGATGGTCGGAGATATTTTAACCTTCGATGATTGCGCATACATTTTCGCACTTGAAGAAATTAGCGATTTTATTATGATGAATCTCATAAAAATCGGCAATCAAACCGTTAGTTTATCAAAAGCTACCACCGAGGAAATAGAATCTCGTGAAGTGGAATTTAAACTAATAAAAGACACTGTGTCAAGTATTCGTTTCGACAGCGTTGTATCAAGTGGTTTTATGATGTCAAGAAGTAAATCAGTTGATGTAATTCGTGCCTCAAATGTTTATCTTAATAACGTTATTTGCACAAAAACAGACCAGAAAGTTAATGTCGGAGATAAAATTTCAATTCGTGGTAAAGGTAAAATTGTTTTAAACGATATTTTAGGGAAATCAAAAAAAGATAGAATTTTTATTGAGATTAAAAAGTTTATCTAGAATATGTGGTTTTTTTAGATTGCACTCGCAACACTTACTGCTAGTGATATCTTTTTTCTCGGCAGTCGCTCGCCGCGTGGCTGATACTTTGGGACGTCCCAAAGTATCCAAAAGACGAAATCTTTTTGCGAAAAGATTTATCAAAATCTGGGGCGTGGTGTTTTTATTTGTTGTACGCAATCCGGC
>JAWXUP010000035.1:0-25033 GCA_044426345.1 Clostridia bacterium
TTGTGAATTTTAGCAAGTTCTAAAACTGCATCATAGTCAATTCTTTCGTCTGCATTTAGTTCGTAAGGCACGAAATTATAAAGCAAACCAGAAGCATTAACAGGGCTACCGTGAGTTAAATGTCCACCATTTGCAAGGCTCATACCTAACACAGTGTCACCTACGCTAAGTAACGCTTGGTAAACTGCCATATTTGCTTGCGCACCTGAGTGAGGTTGAACATTTGCGTGTTCAGCACCGAAAATTTCACAAGCTCTGTTACGAGCGATATCTTCTACAACGTCAACGCATTCACAACCACCATAGTAGCGTTTTCCTGGGTAACCTTCAGCGTATTTATTAGTCAAAACTGATGCCATAGCTGACATAACAGCAGGAGTAACGAAGTTTTCAGAGGCGATAAGTTCAATATTATCAACTTGACGTTTGTATTCTGCAAAAATCGCAGCACCAACTTCAGAGTCGTGCTCAATAACGTTTTTCATATTTTCTAAAATCATAAAAAATCCCTTTCTTTTTCCGTATTACTTATATTATATCACTTTTGATTGAACTTTTCAATTATAAATTTTCGGCTTTTTCGCACAAATTTTACATAAAAAATTCTGAAAAAATGTACAAATCAAAAGAAAATAGTAAATTCTAGGAAAATTTGGAGAAATTCACAATACGATAAATATTGACCAAAACGCAAAAATCATATATTATATATGTAGGACTTTTGGAGGTTTTTTTATGAACACTAATTTAATTACGAAGAAAATACTGGAAAATGAGTTTTCACACCTTAATAATATGCAAAAAAAAGCGGTTTTTTGTGTAAATGGCCCTCTTTTGATACTTGCAGGCGCTGGTTCTGGCAAAACTACCGTGCTTATCAATCGAATTGTTAATATTTTGAACTTTGGAAATGCGTTTCACGGAGATTTAGCGATTTCTGATGAAAATAAAACGATTTTAGAACAATATCTAGATACTAGCGACCGTGATTTAATTCCTCAAATTTCGCGTGTTTTGAATAAAGAACGCGTTAAACCTTGGGAAATTTTGGCTATTACATTTACAAATAAAGCAGCAAAAGAGCTAAAAGAACGTTTGGATACGGCGGTTGGAGAAAATGCAAAATACATCTGGGCACAAACTTTTCACGCTACTTGTACTAGAATTTTGCGTGCAAATGCGGATAAAATAGGCTACACAAACAGCTTTACGATTTATGATGAGGACGATAAAAAACGCGTGATTACTGAGATTTTACGATCTCTTAATTTGGACGAGAAAAAATTCGAACCTCGTATGATTAGCTCGACAATAGGTCGTGCGAAAGATAATTTAATGAATGCACGTGCTTTTAAAGAGGACGCGGTGGGCAATTTTTTCAAAGAAACGGTTGCATCTGTGTTTTCGGCATATGAAAAACGACTTTTCCAAAGCAATGCTATGGATTTTGACGATATAATTGCTAAAACAGTGCTACTTTTAGAGCAAAATCCAGACGTTTTGGAATATTATCAAGATAAATTCAAATATATTTTGGTAGACGAGTATCAAGATACCAACCACGCTCAATATAAATTCGTCTATATGCTGGCAAATAAGCATAAAAACATATGCGTTGTTGGTGATGATGACCAAAGTATTTACAAATTTCGTGGTGCAACAATTAAGAATATTCTTGATTTTGAAATGGACTATGACAGTGCAGTAACTATTCGTTTAGAGCAAAATTATCGCTCAACTTCTAATATTTTGAGCTGTGCAAACGGTTTAATAGCAAAAAATACTAAAAGAAAAGGTAAAAATCTCTGGACAGACGATAAAACGGACAAAAAAGTACGTGTTCATCGTGTTGAAAATCAAGAGGACGAGGCGAGATATATCGCAAATAAAATTTTGGACGGCGTAACCTCTGGTCTTGATTTTTCAGATTATGCAATTTTATACAGAAATCATGCACTTTCAAATGCTATAGAAAATGCATTAAAACGTCAAGCGATTCCTTATAGAATTTTTAGTGGTTTACGTTTCTTTGACCGTGCAGAAGTTAAAGATATGATTGCGTATTTATGGGTTGTTTCCAACGCTAATGACACGTTGCGTTTAAAACGAATTATAAATAATCCACCTAGAAGAATTAGTCCTAAGACTGTTGAAATGATTGAATATTTGGCAAATGAAGAAGGTGTTCCTGCTTACGATATAGTCAAAACTTCGAATAATTATGCAGATTTACAGCGTCAAGTTCCGGCGTTGGAAAACTTTACGAATATAATTGAAAATTTGAGAAAAGCCCTAGAGTTTATGCCACTTCACGAGTGGTATGATATGATGCTTGAGCAAACTGGATATACAGCAACTTTGATTGCAAAAGATGACTTGGAATCGAAGGGGAGACTGGAAAATGTGTACGAGTTAAAATCTAGTATTATCGAATATATGGGGCGTTGTGAAGATGAAAAACCGTCACTTAGTGGATTTTTAGAAGAAATTTCGTTATTTACCGATCTGGATCGTGCTGATGAAGCTCAATCGGCGGTTACAATGCTCACAATACATAGTGCGAAGGGTTTGGAATTTAAAAATGTGTTTATCTGTGGTATGGAAGATGGAATTTTTCCAAGTTTCAGGTCGATTGAAGACCCTGCAGAAGTTGAGGAAGAACGTCGTTTGGCATACGTTGCAATAACTCGAGCAAAAGAGCGTTTGACAATGACTTGCGTTGAACGTAGACTACTTTACGGGCAAACGAAATACTACAAACCTTCAATTTTCATCACGGAAATACCAGAAGAAAACACAGATTCTAACATTTCGCGTGGACAAATGCGTATGATAAATTCAGAACGAGAACAAATTAAAGCGGCAGCTAGTTCGTTTGCACAAAAAAGTGGAAGACAAGCTATTTCTGTTGGGTTACCGGCGAAAAAAGAAACTGCAAAACTCGATATTCCATATGGAACTGGGGACCAAATTGTGCATAAAGCTTTTGGCGCAGGTCTTATAACGAGTACAAAACCTATGGGTGGAGATATTTTGTTAGAAATAGCCTTTGAAAAAGTGGGAACAAAGAGACTTTTGGCTAAAACAGCATCAAGTTTTATAACAAAAGCGTAATCTTATATAAAAAGCACGGTATTTTCGTGCTTTTTTGTTTTAAAAGATAAAAATTGTGCATTCGGCATAATTAAAATACATACAGAAACTTAATTGGAACAGACACTAAAAAACTCACCTATTTTTTATGTAGGTGAGTTTTTTTATATTTAACTTACAATTAGTGCGTTATAAAGATTCAGCATTGTTATGAAAGCTTGTTCTTTGGTGTATGTTCCTTCGGGTTCAAAACCAGTTCCAGTACCATTCATAATTTTGCTTGAGGCAATAAAATCAACAGCTTCAACTGCCCAATCGCTGATTTTATCTTGGTCATCGAAGGCAGAATAAGAAGTTTTGTTGGTAGTTCCAATTAAATCTGCAAGACGTTTTATCATTGTAGCAGCTTGTTCACGAGTAAGTGAGTCATCAGGAGAAAATTTTCCATCACCAGTACCGTTTACAATGCCAAGAGCGGCGATTGATCTAATTTGATAGCTATCAGTGTCCGTAAAGGTGTAATCGTCATAATTTACACCAAGTTCGCTACGATATTGATCAACAGTCTTTCCTGTTTTTGCTGCAATAAATGTAACTAAAATATTGCAAAATTCTCCACGAGTAATATCAGATGTATAGCCATAAAGCATCCAAGTTGGAATAATACCAAGTTGCGTTGCAGTATTTATCGAGTCAACAGCCCACGAAGACGGCTCATTTGAACCACCTGAAGAACTTGAAGAACTTGAAGAACCACTTGAAGACTCATTAATTACAACATCGTCAGGCTTAATATCGGTGCCATCATCGGTTTTTGCAACTAAAATTGAGGCAAGCTCGCGACCAGCAGATACCACGAAACCTGAAGAACTTGAGTACATCATAGAAGATGCGCCACCGTCAACGCTAATAGCGTAAACTGCACCTTGTCCTACTAAATATTGTGCGATATCGGCAAAAGTTCCTGTTGTAGTTTGGAATAAAATAGTGCCATCGGCATATGTTGAGATGAAAGTACGTTGTTGAGACGAATAATTTGTTTGTTTTTCATCGGTGTCAAAAGAAGAATTATAATCTTCTCTGGCTGAAACATCAACACCATCAATTACAAGCATTCTGCCACCGGTTATCGCAGTTTTCACATTATCCCAGCGAGAATCACCACTTTTTGCAGTTAAACTATGTGAAAATTGAATATTATCGCCAACTTTTAGAGAATTATTCCAAGTTACTGAGTTTTGGTAAGATGTAGATTTGTAGATAATCTTATAAGTTCCGTCTGCGACAGTTTGGGTTGTTGCAGAACTTTGCTCGGTTATAACGCCATCTTTTACAGTAAACACAACATCATTAGCTGACACATTGAAAGACATATCAAAATCATCTGTAATAATCATAATAGCAGTTGCGTCGGTGTAAATTTGATTTACAGCCCAGGCATTAACTTTTAGCGACTCATTAACGACAAAATAAGGCTGAACATTAACGCGATCAATCAAAATATCGCCGTCATAAGTGAATCCAAACATATTTCCATCACCAGTACCATTTATAACCTGACCATCTTTAACTATCGCTCCGTAAATTCGAGGTGAATTATCGGGAAAAGTTATGGTAGAACTGGAATTATAATACGAATTGAAAAATCCACCATTAACAGCTGCGAGTACGTTGTTTGGAACTAATGTACTTGCATTTTCATCTGAATGAATTTGATCATTAGCAAGTTCAACATCAAATGTGAGAGTAGAACTTGGCTGGATTGTAACAGTGCTGACACTTGACATTGCAAAAGCTTGAAGTGGGCAGAGAGATACTAAAATTGATGAAACCAACAGTAGTGAAATGAGTTTCGATTTTTTCATAATTACTCCTTAGATTTTAGATATTTAACGCAGCGATAATTATTTCAACTGCTTTTTTTATGTCAATAACTGACGTATCGATACATAAATTATAATTTTGCATAGAGCCCCAGTTTTGATCAGTGTAGTAATTGTAATATTTTGCACGAGTTTTATCTACTTTCTGAATTTCTTTTGTTATTTCTTTAGGTGATTTTACTCGGTCGGTAGGAACTTTTTTGTAGCAACGTTCAATTCTTTCGTCCATATCAGATGCATAAATAAATACTTTTAGTGCATTTTTTTCTCGTAAAATATAGTCTGCTCGACGACCAACAATAACGCAATTTCCTTTTTCAGCAACCCTTTTTATGATATTTGTTTGAGTTATTTGAAGACTGTCGCTCGGCATAGTTACAGGCATTATGAAGGTTTGTGCAATGTGAATTGGAAAAACTCGTGAAATATTTGATTCGCTAAATTGTTCGACATAATCTTTTGACAGGCCCGTCTCTTCAGAAATGGCATCGATAAGTTCGCGATCGTAATATGCGAAGTTAAGCTCATCGGCAAGACGCTTGGCAATCTCACGGCCTCCGCTACTAAATGAGCGACTAATTGTAATTACAGTATTCATAATTAAACCTCCTTCATCGTGTAAATTAAATTATATTTTGTTAAAAAACTATTAGTATAAAATTCAAACAGAAAATTTGAAATGAATGTTAAAAGTATACTGTAAATTATATTTGTGAAAGAACTTGTTACTATTAAAAAATCGAGATTTTGACCAAATCAAGTATTGATATAGAAAATCCAGATAATAAAAAAGTGCTAAGCATTAAAAAATGATTACAAATTTATATATTTATTATAGCATTTATAACTGAAAAAATCAACAATATTTCCTTTAAATTTGTATGATTTTTTCAAACAGCTTAAAGTTCTAAGCTTGGACTATAGAGCATATGATTTAGCAAGGTGATGCAAATGAAGGAAATAGTGAAAATTTTGCCAGCAGAGTTATGGTGTGAAATTTGTGAAAAACAGAATATCATTGAAGAAATACGTATACGCGAAAAACAACCAATTAGCATAAGAGTTTGTGGAAAAATGCAAAAAATAGAAAATATTAGTTTGAATTTGCAAGAAATAAAGCAAATATTAGCGAAAGCAATGGAGTTTTCAGTACATTCTTATATGAATGAGTTAAAAAATGGTTTTATAACTATTAAAAATGGACATAGAATTGGCGTTTGTGGTGAGGCAGTTTTTGATAACGATAAAATTACAAATTTCAAAAAAATAACATCACTAAATATACGTGTTGCACACAAAAGTATTAATTTTGAAACTACTTTTTTGAATGGAATAGAAGATAAAAATATTTTGATTATTTCACCACCAAACTATGGTAAAACAACACTTTTGCGTGAAATTTGTAGATATTTATCAAGAAAAAGTTATAATTTATCGATTATTGATGAAAGATTTGAAATATCACCACGATGTAATTTGGGGGAAAATATAGATGTTTTGCTTGGTGTGCCTAAATTTCAGGGAGTATGGCTGATGCTAAAATCAATGGCGCCTGATTATATAGTGCTAGATGAGATTACAACTGACACTATGATTTTAAATGAAATTTCAAATTGCGGAGTTAAAATAATCGCAACAATTCATGCAAAAGATATTCTTGAGATAAAACAGAGAAAAAAAGAGATTTTATCGCATTTTGATGTTGTAATTGAGATTAAAATTGAAAATAATCATAGAAAATACATAATAAAGGACGTGAAATGAATGTTTAAGACTCTTGGAATAACTTTGATAATTGGTAGTACATCAGCTTTTGGAGTAGCTAAAAAAATACATTATTTACACCGAGTAAAATCATTAGAACAAATAGTTTTGATGATAAATATTATGCAGCGAGAATTGACGTTTAATTGTCCTAAAACAGCTGAACTCATCAAGTTACTTTCGAATGAACTAACATTTCCAATTTGCGAGATATTCAAAAAAATGCACAAAAATTTATTAATTGACGATGATTTGTCAGTAAAATTAAAATGGAGCAAAATGTTTCAAGAAAATACAGAAAAAGCAAATTTAACCACTCACGATGTTGAAATAATTAGCAATATTGCAAATGTTATAGGAAAATTTGACGTAGAAGAACAGGTGAAATCATTAGAATATTATAAAAGTTTGATACTAGAAAATTTGCAACAAGCAAAACTTTTATACAAAAATGAAGGAAATATAATTCGTGCGATATCCATCTCTTTGGGTATGATTATCGCTATAATTTTGATTTAGAGAGGACTTTTTGATGGATTTAGTGTTCCAAATTGCTGCAATAGGCATTATAGTTGCGGTTTTAAACCAACTTTTGGTGCGTTCAGGCAGGGAAGAGCAAGCAATGATGATGACTTTAGCGGCGTTAGTGGTTGTGTTAATGATTATAGTTGAGGAGATTAGTAAGTTGTTTGACTATATAAAGGTCATTTTTGGGTTTTAATATGGAAGAAATTATAAAAATAGCTGTAGTTTCAATGATTTCAGTAATATTTTCGTTAGTTTTAGCAGAAAAATCACCATTTTTTTCAATTTGCATAATTTTAGCAGTAGGAATATATGTTATAACCATAAGTATGACGCAGTTATCAATAGTTCTAGGAAATTTAAATGAATTAGTAGAAAATGCTGGAATAAGTATGGATATATTTCAACCTGTAATTAAAGTGTGTGCAATTGCAATAATTGTAAAAATTTCTAGTGAATTATGTAAAGATGCGGGATTTTCTGCTGTTGCACAAAAAATTCAGTTTGCTGGTTCGATTTCAAGCATAATTGCAGTATTTCCGTTGTTTTTGAAAATTATCGCACTGCTGCAACAAATCGTATAAATTAGAAAATATATAAAAAAAGGAATGTAAAATGAAAAAAATAGTAGTATTTTTGATACTTTTAATAAATTTTTTGACATTTTCAGTGTGTGCTATAGATATTTCGGCTATCCAGGAACAAATAGTGCCTAATAGTGAATTGCAAAATTTGGTTACTGGTTCAGCGTTAGATATTTTAGGGGACATCACAATCAATAATAGCACAGACTTTGCTAATGAATTTCAAGGAATTATCGGAAGATGCAAAGTGTACGTTAATGAAGTCTTTGCAAAAACTACAACAATAATGGTTGAAATTTTAATAATTCTAATAATTTCATCTATTGCAAGTGGTTTTTGCACAGCAAACGAGATAAATTCTGTGAATTCATATATAAATATGGCAACTGCACTATCAGTTTCATCTGTTATTTTATTAGATGTTCGCTCGGTACTTACATTGTGTATGCAATCTATTGCAGAAATTGATATTTTGTCTAAAGGATTGATGCCGACTATGGTCACTGCCATTTCAGTTTCTGGAGCACCAACGACTGCTGCGATTCATTATGCAGCAACAATGTTTGCGTTTGACCTTATAATTACGCTAATAAATCGGGTAATGTTTCCGTTTACATACATTTATATATCAATTATCACTGTAAATGCAGCTATTTCAAGCGAAATTTTATTAAAATTAGCAGATTTTATAAAATGGTCCGTAAATGGAAGTTTAAAGATAATTGTCACAGCGTTTATTACGTATATTTCGATTAGTGGAGCTGTGTCTGGGAAAGCAGATATTTTCGCTATAAAAACTACTAAATTGGTAGTGTCGAGCGCTATTCCTGTAGTTGGTTCTATTATATCTGACGCTAGTGAAAGTATTTTGGTTGGTGCGAGTGTTATAAAAAATTCAATTGGAATTTTTGGTATTTTTGCAGTGATTTCGATATGTTTAATTCCAATTATTTACATTTTGGCAAACTTTTTTGCATTTAAAATTATGGCTGTCATAGTGTCAATTATTAGCTCGAAGAATATAATAAATCTTCTAGATGGCATTTCTAGTAGCTTTAATATGGCTCTTGCTATGATTTGTTCTAGTGCATCTATTTTGTTTATAATGATGGTAGTGTCAATTATTTTGGTAGGAGATGTATGATGGCTTTTTTTGAAAATTTACTAGTGTCAATTACTGTTGTTGCAATTTTTAGTGCAATTGTATTAAATATCGTAGATGAGAAAAATCCACAGCGTGAAATTGTGAAAATTTCTTGTGGATTATTAATGATTGTCGTACTTTTAAATGGCTTAAATAATGGTTTTATGTTAGACTTTGAAGAATATCAAAACTTTTATACGGAGTATGAAGATATATCAAATCAAGCAACATTAACCTATTCTAATATTGAGATGGTTGCAGTTCAGCAAGATTTAGAAAATTTAATTCTGTCAGAAATTGGCATAAATTGCAATGTGTACTTTAATGAAAACTACGAAATATCGTGTGTAGAAATTAGCGATGCAAATAGAATTTCAGAACTTACAGAATTTTTAGGTATAAGTGAAGATTGCATAGAATATATAGAAAGTAGGTGAAGTTTTGGAAGATTTTTTGAAGAAAATTATGCAAAATTTGCAAAAATACAAATATTTCGCGATTTTTTTATTGCTAGGTATATGTTTTATGTTTTTAACGTCACCTAGTGAAGTTCAAACACCTACGGTGATAGAAACAGAAGATTTTGACGTGCAAGAGCAAGAACAACGATTAGAGCAAATTTTGTCAAAAATTAACGGTGTTGGAGATGTTTCTGTAATGATTACAACGAAAACTAGCACAAAAAATGTATATGCGACAGATAAAAACGAAGATTTCAGCCAAAAAGGCGAGCAGATTGACCAAAATACGCAAACTGAGTACGTTTTAATTTCACCCAGCAATAGTACAGAGCAACCGATTAAAATTTATGCAATATTTCCTGAATATATGGGGGTTTTAGTGGTATGTGAAGGTGGTGATGATGCTGAGGTAAAGCTCGAGGTTTTACAGGCGATAAAGTCTCTTTGTAGTATTTCGAGTGAAAGTATTACAATATTAAAAATGAAAGAGTAGGTGTTTTATGAAAAGACCAGACAAAAAACGCAGTGCAATTTATTCTCTCGTAGCACTAATGCTTTGCACAGCAGTATACTTAAATTGGAGCTACACAACCGTACCAAATGGGGAACTTGTCTCTAGTGATGTGAACTTTGGTGACACTGTGTTCGTAAACGAAATTGAAGACCAAGAGGTAACATCTGTCATAAGCGATGTTGATGGAAATAGCTTTGCAACGGCGAAACTTACGCGAACAACTGCACGTGATGAGGCTATTTCTATCTTAAATGAGACTATAAGTAGTGATTCAAGCACGGAAGAAGCGAAAAATATGGCAAGTGAAAGCATTGCAGTGATGTCGAGCAATGCGCTTGCTGAGGGTGCAATCGAAACTGTAATGTCGGCAAAGGGATTTGACGAAAGCGTTGTTTATATTAGTGATGACGGCGTGAACGTTTTAGTTTCGAAATTAGAGGGTGAATTTACCGAAACAGATGCGGCGATAATTAAAGATGTTGTGATGTCTGAGACCGATGTTACAGCGAATAAAATTAAAATTATAGAAACTAATTAAAAAAATCTTTATTTTTCTGTTTCTTTGTGGTACAATATAGTTAATATAAATACCTTTAACTTTAATACTAACAAGGTCTAACGAAGGAGAGAATTTCTATGACAGAAAATAAAGAATATTGGGCAACGCTTGGTGAACGCGGAAACATTAAAATTTCGGAAGATGTTATTATGACAATTGCATCGCTTGCAGTGTTAGAAACTGAGGGAGCAGATAGCGTAATTACAGGGCTTACATCAGATATTGCAGGTTTGCTTGGCAAAAAAACTGCATCAAAAGGTGTGAAAGTTACCTTTGTTTATGATGACGTTGAAATTGATATCACGTGTCAAGTTAAGTTTGGCTCATCGGTTTTTGAAACAGCTGAAAAAATTCAAGAAAATGTTAAAAATGCCATCGAATCAATGACTGGACTTACTTGCAAAGTTGTAAATATTACAATAACAGGCGTTTCATTCGACAAAGAATAATTACAAAACTCCTCATTTTGGGGAGTTTTTTAAAATATTTAGTTAAAATGACTAAATAAAAAAGATATATAAAATCGGAGGAATTATGAAAACTGGCGATATAATAAAATTGGATTTGTACTTTGTTGGTGCAAGGGCTAGGTTTGAGCAAAATATTGATTATTTTTTAAATATCGAATGTACTTTTAAATCTGGAAAGAAAACTGTAACAGCAAAATTTGCTAAAAATGATGATGTTTTTACGCTTAAATACAACGGAACAAGCAAAGATTGTACAATTGATGAACTTTTTGTATTTTTTAAAGAAGAGTGCGTAAAATACGAAACTTCAGAGTTTAATTTACACGAACGTGGTAATACGATGCAGATTTTATGCACAATTAAAGGCGTTTCGATGAAACAATTCGAAACAAAAGTGGTGGCGAAAGAGTCTGCGAATCCATTGCTTAAAGACCGAGAATATCTTATTAATATAGATAAAGCACGTGATTTACTAAAAGCTATAGGCATTTTAACTAAAGATTATAAACTAAAAAATGATATGATAAGAAAATACAATCAAATCGACCGTTTTGTTGAGTTGATTGCACCGATGTACGAAAATGAAACTGGAGATATCCTTATTTTAGATTGCGCGTGTGGAAAATCTTATCTGAGTTTTGTTATGAATTACTATTTGCGCGAAGTTTTGAAGAAAAAATGCAGAATTATTGGCATAGATTACTCAGAGCAGGTTATAAAAGAGAGTAATCGTATAAAAAAAGAGCTAAATTACAACAATATGGAGTTTATTCAGGCAGATTTGTATGATTATGTTCCACCACAAAATATTACCGGTGTAATTTCTCTTCATGCGTGCGACGTTGCGACGGATTTAGCGCTTGGCGTTGCGGTTCGTGGTAAGGCGAAGTATATTTCTTGCGTGCCTTGTTGCCACAAAGAATTGCTGGGTCAGTACGAAATCGAGCAGTTTAAACCAGTTTTGAAACACGGAATTTTAGCTGCAAGATTTAATGATATCTTAACAGACGGACTTCGTGTGCTGAAACTTGAGGCGTATGGCTATAAAGTTAATATGATGGAGTATATTTCTCCACTTGATACACCAAAAAATCTGCTTATTCGAGCAGTTTTGGAGAAAAATAGCAATAAAAAAGCGGCAGAAGAGTATGATAACATCGTAAACACGCTTGGAATTTATCCACAGTTGATAGAACTTTGTAAAAACCAAGAGGATTCATTTTAAAATTACAATTCAAGAATAAACGAGCACCGAAGTCTGAAGTGAAAGATTTCGGTGCTTTTTTGTAATATTTAAATTACTAGATGGAAGTAATTTGAAAAATAACCATATTTTGGGCGTAGATTTATGAGTAATTATTATTTAATTTACAAGATATAAATAGTTCGAATTAAACACAGTGATGTTGTATACAAATACGCCTAATCTTTCATTAGTGTAAAAAACAAAACGTCGATTATTGCCAGAAATTCATTTGAGTTGGTTATATTTTTGTGCAATGTGATGATTTATTTTGCGTTGGAAAAGTGTTTTATGTGTAAGATTATGTTAATTGTGACGAAAGTTTGAAAATTTTATAGACAAGGAAAGAAAAGTAGTTTATAATACAAGGTAGAGAATGAATTCGTGTTAGAAATTGATGTAGAATTTCAAATTAGCACGAAACAAATGATTTTGGAGGGAATATTATGACTTTTAAATTAAACCATATGTGTAGTTACGTTCGCAATATGGACGAAAACATCGCATTTTACACCAATTTACTGGGTGGACAGGTTACTAGCTATCAAATCATCGAACCTAGCAATGCAAAATACGTTTACGTACAAATTTTAGACCAATTAATTGAACTTATCGAACCAGGCGTACACGATGAAAATACAGTATATGGACTAAAACATCTTGCATTTGAAACAGATGATTTAGATGCAGCTTACGAATATCTTTGTGGTTTAGGCTATAAATTCCACATTCCACCAAAAGCAGCGGCATCTGGCAACGGACGTCTTGCGTTTTTCAAAGACCCTAATGATGTAATTGTTGAAGTGTTACAACGTGATAGAACTATGTATCGTGAACCAATCGAATCTGATTTCGTATGTTCTGTAGACCACTATGCGGTTAGATCTGGAGACCTTGCTGGAGCTTATAAATTATATGTTGAACAACTTGGAATGAAACCTCTTGCACACTTCGTTATCAGCGATGGCATACGTGAAATCTATTACTTAGGCCACGGCACAGGTGGACTAGAAATCGTTCAAAGTACATCATACAAACCAACTGATAATCCACATTCACACCTTTGTTTTGGAGTTAACAGCCTTGAAGAAGCAGCCGATAAATTGAGAGCACGTGGTTATGATTTACCAGAAGATGTTATTCAAAATGCAGGTCTTAAAGTAGGTAGAACATTCAGTTTCAAAGATCCAGAAGGAACTCGCATCGAACTTGTACAACGTCCTGATTTACGCGAACTAGAAGCTAACGGATTTACTCCTGAAACAGTTTCTACAATGCGTCCACTTTAAAATTTATATAATTAATATTTAGAAACGGTACCGAATTTGGTGCCGTTTTTTTGTCGAAAAGATGGTTTTTCGGTTAGGTAAACTTACGTCGTTTTGCAACATAAAAGAAAATATCTTCGTACAAAAAGTCAATGTACCGTAAGGAAAAATAGCGTTTATCTGTAGCACGTAAGTATTATTATGCTTTTTCAATATAGCGAAAGATACAAAAAATACAAAATGTAAATTAAAAAAATGTGCAAAATGCACTAAAAAACTTGATTAAAAATTTGTATTGTGCTATAATTTTTTGGTATGCAAAAAATATTTATAGGAAATATTTTGTAACATAACAATAAAAAAAGAGGTAAACGATGAAAAGAATCTTAGCAATTTTTATGGCAACAGCAATTTGTATGTCTTTGATGGCGTGTAGTGGAAAAATAAGTGACACTTTGTCTGAAACATTGAATCAACTAACTCAAGAGAGCGAAGAAACAGATGTTGTAACTGAGCAACCTGAAGTTGAAATTGAACTTCCTACAACGAATAATAATCAAAATGAAATTTATGTTGGCACTGAACTTGAAATGTCGGACTTTGACGAAATAATAGTGGCTGATAACGATGAGTGCGTTATCAAAATCACTGGAATTGAGTCTGAAAGTAGATGGGGATATGTATTAAACGTGTATTTGGAAAATAAATCTGCAGATAAGAATTATACTTTTGTGGCGGAAGATATTTCGGTAAATAGTGTTATTTGCAGTGCTTGGTTCAACAATGAAGTATTAGCAGGTAAAAAAGCAAACGTAGATCTTGAAATAAATAACACGGTGTTAAAAGAAAATGGCATAGTTGATTATACTGATATTGAAATAATTTTCGAAGCGTATGAAACAGATAATTGGTATGATGAAAATATAGTTAATGAAACGATAAATGTCTATCCATTTGGGGAAGAAAATGCAACAACTTACGTGAGACAGCCTCAAGAAAACGACACGATACTTGTGGATAATGAGTATGCGACGGTGACAATTACGGGTTATCAACTGGAAGAAGATTATAAATATATGGCAAACGTGTTTGTTGTTAATAAAACCGATAAAAACTTAAATATTTATGCAGATTATTCATCAGTAAATGGATATATGGTTGATGTTTATTTTTCGGGATATATGTTACCTGAAACTAGTGCGTTTGGTTATATGGCGTGGTATGTAGAGGATTTGCAAAAAAATGGGATTACTAGCATCGAAGAAATCGAACTAACGATTACTGCGAATGACGGAGATAACTGGTTGAAGGAACTTATAAACGAACAAGTTACTTTCAATCCGTAAATTAATAAATAACAAAATGAAAAAACGGCTATGATTATAAAAATCGTAGCCGTTTTTGTGGTTACCCTAAAAAAGGGTAGTGTTAAGCCGTCTGTATAGATGAGGATACAGACGGCTTGGATAAGGGGAAATTATTTATGAGTTATTTAGCATCTTTAGTATAACAAGCCTTTGTGAACTTGGTATGAACCTAAAATAAATATTTATAGGACATTTTATTATATTTAATTTGCATAGTGTTAATATTGCGTTAACTATTAATTTTACCATATAAATCGCCATTATTTCTACAAAATATGGTCAAATTATACAAATTTCCACGTAAAAATTCTACGCCTTCACATTCTACAGCGAAGTGATATTTACTATGCCCAGAAATTTTTCCGTGAGAAGGAGATTCAACAATAACATCTAGATTTTTACCAACAAATGATTGTAAAAAGTTTTTTTCCATCGCTGTTGCAAGTTCTGTAGCACGTTTTGCGCGTGAGTTTTTGATGTTTACATCGATTTGCTCACTCATCGTAGCAGCTTTCGTTCCTTCTCTTACAGAATAAGGGAAAACGTGCATTGATGAAAATTGACATTTTTCGATAAAATCGAGAGTTTTTTCGAATTCTTCTTCAGTTTCAGATGGAAAACCTACGATTAAGTCGGTGGTAATAGATGGATTTGGGAAAAATTTGCGTAATTTTATGCAAACATCGTAAAAAAGAGTAGTATCATATTTTCGGTTCATTCGTTTTAAAACTGTGTCGCAACCACTTTGTAGCGAGAGATGGAAGTGTGGATTTAGATTTTCGTATATAGATAGACGTTCGCAAAATTCATCAGTAACAACTCGAGGCTCAAGTGAACCTAAGCGAAAGCGTACTTGAGGGAATGATTTGCATAAATATGCAATAAGTTCGATAATATTAGTACCAATATCAAGCCCGTAAGATGCGATTTCAATGCCAGTGATGATGATTTCTTTTGTGCCGAATTTTGCTAAAATTTCGGTTTGCTCGTAAGCTTTTTCAAGTGGAACAGAGCGTGAACGACCTCTTGCGTAGGGAATTATGCAGTACGAACAAAAATTGTTGCAACCGTCTTGAACTTTCAAAAGTTCGCGAGTACGGTTTGAACGAGTGCTGATTGGTAAAATTTCGAACTGGTTTTTAACAGAGGTATTTTGTAAAACTTGGTGCTTAGTGTGATTTTTTGCATTATCTAAGCACATATCAATAACATCTGCACGATGATCTGTACCACAAATTATGTCAACACCCTCAATTTCAGCAGCTTTTTCTGGAGAAATCTGTGCGAAACAACCACATACAGCAACTATGGCATTTGGTTTTTCTTTTTTTATTTTACGAATAAGTTTGATGTTTTTTTTGTCAGAAACTGCTGTTACAGTGCACGTGTTTATTACAAAAACATCGGGATTTTCATCGCTTAAAGCGTGACCTTTTTGCACAACGATTTCTTTTAACGAGTTAGTTTCAAATTGGTTGACCTTACAACCTAGAGTGTGAAAAGAGAATTTCATTAATTTTCTTCCTTTGTATTTTTATGTAATTGAACGTATGTTTATTCGGAAAATGAAGAAATTTAACGCTCGAAATATGATTTGTTGTCTATATTAAATTTTAACATTAATCGCAAAACTTTACAACTAAAAAATTACCTAAAAAAGCATAAATTTTTATGCACAAACATATATTATTTACATAAGGAGTGTGAATTATGAAGAAATTTTTATGTTTTTTTTATGTTATTTGCCTTTTTTTAGGGAATTTAGCATTTGCTGAGGAAAGTATACCGATAGAATTATCGTCACCTAGTGCAATTTTATTAGATACTAGTGGTAATATTATTTTTGAGAAAAACTCACACGATAAACGCGAGCCAGCAAGTGTGACGAAAATTATGACGCTACTTCTAACGCTAGAGGCAATAGAAGACGGAAAAATCGATTTTACTGACATAGTGACTATTAGTGAACTCGCAGCGTCACAAGGAGGTACGCAGGTCTATCTGGAAACTGGCGAACAAATATCAGTGGAGGAGTTGATAAAATCCGTAGCAGTGAGTTCGGCAAACGATGCAGCTACAGCACTAGGTGAATACATTTCTGGCTCTAGAGAGGCGTTTGTGGAGCTTATGAATCAGAGAGCGAGTGAGTTAGGTATGGTTGATACTACCTTTAAAAATCCTACTGGACTTCACGAAGATGGTCACGAAACATCGGCTTATGACATTGCACTTATGTCTGTAGAACTGCTAAAACACGATGTAATTTATTCATACACAACGATTTGGATGGACAGCATACGCGATGGCGAATTTGAGCTTGCAAATACTAATAAATTACTCAAAACTTACGACGGTATGACAGGCCTCAAAACGGGATTTACATCGGAGGCTATGTATTGCATATCAGCAGTGGCAAACCGTGATGGACAGGAGTTTTTGGCTGTTGTTATGGGTGCTGAAACTTCGGATTTACGCAGTGCAGATATTTGTAAAATGCTGGATTATGGATTTTTAAATTACAAAACTCAGACATTAATTTACGAAGAAAAATTGCCAGAAATTATAGTTTTAAACGGAGAACAAGATAGTGTGGAAATTGAGATAAAATACACAGTGCAAGATTTTCTGCTTAATATAAACTCGGAAATAACTTACGAAGTGAAAGTTGAGGAGGAGTTAAGTGCACCTATAGAATTGGAGCAAAAAGTAGGTGAGATTGCATTCAAAAATGGTGAAGAAGAACTTTTGAGGTGCGATATCGTTACGAAAAACGAAGTTTCGCAGTTAACATTTAAAACTTCACTTACAAGATTTTTGTATACATTTTTTATGAAGAATTAACTTACATAACGAACGATAAAAGTTTGAAAAAAACAGTGGTCAAAATGCACAAAAACGTATTTTAAAACTTGGATAAAACGCTATTTAAAGGCGTTTATCCAAGTTTTTTTGCTATAAATATTGTGAAATTTATGACTAAAAAAGCAGAAAAATTGCTGGTAAAATCGCAAACATCGACAAAAATTGAACAATGTGCTGAAAAATTGTGTATAATGCTAAAATTTTTTGTTTAAAATTCAATCGACGGTTGCAAAAGCATACAAAAAGTGGTATACTAAATTAAAGCCTTTATGATTTGAAAAATATTCATATATAAAAGGCTTGAAAACGGTATTCAAAATGAGATTACTTAGGTAAAAATATCACATTTATTTGCCGAAATTAAGGAAACTATATGAAAGAAATATTACTCGTTGCAAATCTCGGTTTTTCGATTATTATTCCGCTTGTTGGGTCTATTTATGCGTCTTTGTGGATAAAAAATCACTTCGACTTGCCAGATTATATCGTTATTTTAGGGATATTTTTTGGACTATTTTGCGGTCTGTATTCTTTCGTGAAAATTGCGCTAAACTTGAAAGGAAAAGGCAAAAAATGAACATTGTGTTTGGTGAAATCAAAAAACTAATACTTCCGTGTTTTGCGTTGTCTTTGTTGCTTTTTGGTCTTTTTGCGTGTTTTGGATATGGTAAAAGTTCGATTTTTGTAACTATTATTTTATCAGCAATTTATAGTTTGGTTAATTTTTGGGTACTTGGAGCTGCGATTTCAACGGCACTTTCAAGGTCTCCTACTCGTGCGCAAATTTATATGGTTTTGCAGTATCTAGTGAGGTATGTGATAACTGGTTGCATTATATATTATGCAGTAATTATACCATTTATCAATCCTTTGGCGGTTGCAATTCCTATGTTTTTTCCAAAAATGACTTTAATTTTAAGAAGTTTAAAAATTTAATGAAAAAGGAGGGAGAAATTATTGGAAGGTGCTAAAATATATTTTGAATTGCCTATCTTCGGCGGATTACCTATCAACGAAACGATGGTTAATACGTGGATTGTTATGGCATTCATTATAATATTGTGTCTATTTTTAACCAGCAGGCTTGAAAAAGTTCCAAAAGGTAAACAAGTAGTCGCAGAGATGATTGTAACGGCTTTTTATAATATGGTAGAAAGTTCAATGGGCAAGGGCAAGGAAAAATACGTTCCTTATATAGGTTCGCTATTTCTGTTGTCATTATTTTGTAGTTTGTCGAGTTTACTTACATTTAGACCACCAACTGCAGACTTAAATACGACAGCAGCGTGGGCTCTTATGACATTCTTGATGATTCAATATAATGGTGTTAAAGGTAATGGTTTATTTACAAGACTTAAAAGTTTTGCCGAGCCTTCACCACTATTATTGCCAATTAATTTACTTGGTGAATTTTCAACGCCGATTTCGATGGCATTCCGTCACTTCGGTAACATCTTTGCGGGTATGCTTATTACATCACTTTTGATGTCAGCACTTGCAGCAATTACAAGTTTTGCACCAGCAATGCCAGCGGTTTTCCAAATCGGTATTCCAGCAATCTTGTCAATTTATTTTGACTTGTTCACATCGGGTCTACAAGCGTTTATTTTCTGTATGTTAACTATGGTTTTCGTGAAAATGGCAGCAGATTAAACGTGTAAAGATAATAAACTTTACAGTAATGATAAATTGTGCAAAACAATAAAATTATTCAAAAAAATGGCCGTTTAGGTCGAAAAAATAAGAAAAATAAAATAATATTCTTAGGAGGAATAAATATGGAATTAGTATTAGCAGCATCAGCAATCGGTGCAGGTTTAGCGATGATCGCAGGTATAGGTCCTGGTATAGGTCAAGGTTTCGCAGCTGGTAAAGCAGCAGAGGCAGTAGGTCGTCAACCAGAAGCAAAAGGTGAAGTAATCCAAACTATGCTTATCGGTTGTGGTGTTGCCGAATCAACAGGTATCTACGGTCTAGTTGTAGCTATGCTTTTATTATTCGCAAACCCACTTGTAACACAAGCTATGGAACTTTTAGAACAAGGCCTTATTGGTTAATAAAATCCAAGTCCTGAAAGGAGGATTTTAAATTGGGAAATGATCCGATTATCAGCCTGAATTTATGGTATATTATCGTTGCAATAGCAAACGTTTTAATTCTCTATGCTATCTTGAAAAAGCTTTTATTTAAGCGTGTTAAAGATGTAATTGACAGTCGTGAAAATGAGGTTTCTAGCCTATTTTCTGAAGCTGAAACTGCAAAATCTCAAGCTGAAGCTTTGAAAGCTGAATATGAACAAAATATTTCACAAGCAAAAGATAAAGCTGCAGAAATCATCAAAGATGCAACCGTAACGGCTACAAAACGCTCTGATGCAATTATCGAGCAAGCAAACGCTGAAACTGTTGCTATCAAAGAAAAAGCGGAACAAGCTATCGAACTTGAACGTAAAAAAGCAGTAAATGAGTTGCGCTCTGACATTTCAGAACTTGTAACGCTTGCTGCGTCAAAAGTTATCGAACGCGAAATTAACGCTGACGACCACGCAAGACTTATCGCTGATTTTGTAGAAAAAGTAGGTGAATAGTTATGGTTGTAAGCAATAGATACGCCTCATCACTATTCGATATTGCACTTGGAGAAAAATGTTTAAACGAAGTCTTTTCAGACTTAAATGACGTAACGAAAATTATAAGCGAAAATACCGAACTATATAGCGTACTATCTGCTCCAAATATCAATGTGTCAGATAAAATAGCTATTTTCGAAAAACTTTTCAAAGGTAAAATTCAAGCGATTTTATATAATTTTATTGCAATTTTAATCGAGAAAAAACGTGTAGATTTGTTTTTTGAAATCAAAGATGAATTTACTGAAATCTATAACAATCACAAAAATATTCTTAAAGCTAAAGTTACAACTGCTGCTGAAATAGACGAGCCAACAAAAGCGTCTGTTCTTGCTAAAATCAAGGCTAAAACAGGTCGTGAAGTTGAATTAGAATGCGTAATCGACCCTGAGATTTTGGGTGGAATTATCATTAAATATGACAACACTTTGCTCGATGGTAGCGTTAAAACTAGGCTTTCAAATTTAAACGAAAAAATAAAGGAAGTAGGTGTGTAAATGGAACTACGTCCAGAGGAAATTAGTAGTATAATTCGCGATCAAATCAAGAATTATGAAAATAAAATTGTTCTTTCTGACATCGGTACTGTAATCCAAGTTGGTGACGGTATCGCAAAGGTATATGGTTTAGAAAAATGTATGGCTGGCGAACTTTTAGAGTTCGATGGTGGCGTTTACGCTATGGCTCTAAACTTAGAAGAAGACTTTATCGGTGCTGTTATGCTGGGTTCTGATGAAAATATCAGAGAAGGCGACACGGTAAAACGTACAGGTCGTATCGTGGAAGTTCCTGTTGGTGACGCTATGCTTGGTCGTGTTGTAAACTCACTAGGTCAAGCGATCGACGGCAAAGGTCCAATCGATACAAAACAAAGCAGTCCAATTGAAAAAGTTGCAGCTGGTATTATCGAAAGAAAATCAGTTGATACTCCACTGCAAACTGGTATTAAAGCAATTGATGCGATGATTCCTATCGGTCGTGGTCAACGTGAACTTATCATCGGTGACCGTCAAACTGGTAAAACAACTATCGCTATTGATACTATTATTAACCAAAAAAACACTGATGTTATCTGCGTTTACGTTGCAATTGGTCAAAAACGTTCGACTGTTGCAGGTTTGGTTGAAGAATTAACTAGAGCTGGCGCTATGGACTATACTTGTGTAGTTTCTGCGACTGCCTCAGAACTTGCTCCACTGCAATATATCGCACCATATTCTGGTTGTACAATTGCTGAATATTTTATGGAACAAGGCAAAGACGTGCTTATTATTTATGATGATTTATCAAAACACGCGGTTGCTTACCGTGCACTGTCTTTACTTCTTAAAAGACCTCCAGGTCGTGAAGCATACCCAGGTGACGTTTTCTACATTCACTCAAGACTTCTTGAACGTGCAGCAAACCTTGCAAAAGGTGGTTCTATCACGGCTCTTCCAATCATCGAAACACAAGCTGGTGACGTTTCTGCGTACATTCCAACTAACGTTATTTCGATTACTGATGGTCAAATTTTCCTAGAATCAGAACTTTTCAATGCTGGTATTAAACCTGCTGTAAACCCTGGTATTTCGGTATCTCGTGTTGGTGGTTCGGCGCAAATTAAAGCTATGAAAAAAATGTCTGGTACACTTAAACAAGCATATTCTCAATATAAAGAATTACAAGCTTTCGCACAGTTTGGTTCTGACTTAGATGCTGATACAAAAGCTCGTCTTGCACAAGGTGAACGTATCGTTGAAGTTTTAAAACAAAACCTTTCTTCGCCTCTATCTGTAGAGCACCAAGTTATTGTAATTTTTGCTGTAATGAATAATTTACTACGCGATATTAATGTAGAAGATATTGTTCGTTTTGAATCAGAACTTTTAGAATATATCGATGCAGTTTACCCTGGAATTATCGAAGATATTCAGACTACAAAGCAAATTTCAGACTCTGACAAATTAGTGTCAGCTATTAATGAATTTAAAAACAAATTCATAGCTTAGGAGGCTTTAATATGGCTAATATGAAGGAAATCAAAAACCGTATTAAAAGTGTTTCTAGTACTATGCAAATTACAAAAGCTATGGAACTTGTTGCATCTTCTAAATTACGTCGTGCAAAAGAGCGTGCGGCTCAGTCTGCTCCTTATTTTGAAGCGATTTATACTACAATGACTGACATTGCGTCATCTAACAAGGATTTTTCATCTGTTTACACTAAAAAACGTGATATAAAAAACAGTTTGTACATCGTAATTGCAGGTGACCGTGGTTTAGCTGGTGGGTACAACTCAAACGTACTTAAAATGGCTGTTCAAAGTATGGAAAATAAAGATGTATCTGTAGTTACAATAGGCAAAAAATCTTCGGATTTCTTTGCAAAACGTGACTGTAAAATCGTGTCAACACACGATGGATTAGCAGAAGATGTGAATTTAGCACAAGTAAATAGCATAGTAAAACGCATCACTGAAATGTATAAAAAGTTTGAAATTGATGAAGTTTTCGTGGTTTATACCGAGTTTACTTCGCCTTTAGTTCAAACTCCGAACATTATAAAAGTACTTCCAATCGAAGGACAAGAAAATGCAAAATCAACAACACTTACAGAGTACGATCCGTCTCCGGAAGATGTTTTTGATTTGATAATTCCAAAGTACATTTCGGGAATTTTATACGGTGCAATAATTGAGTCTTTTGCCTCAGAACAAGCAGCACGCCGTGTTGCAATGGAATCTGCAAGTGACAATGCGTCAGATATGATTGACGACCTAAGTCTGCTTTATAACAGAGCTAGGCAAGGTGCTATCACGCAAGAAATTTCAGAAATCGTTGCAGGTTCTGGCTCATTAAATTAAGGAGTATGCTTATGAAAAATATAGGAACAGTTGTTCAGATTATCGGACCGGTTGTCGATGTTAAATTCGGTCATGACAATCTGCCAAAGCTGTTAAATGCAATAGAAATTAAAAATGGTGATGCAAAAATCGTTGCCGAAGTAGCACAACATATCGGTGGAGACACTGTGCGTTGTATCGCGATGTCATCTACAGACGGCTTAGTTCGTGGTACAGATGCATTAGATACAGGTGCTGCGATTTCAGTTCCAGTTGGACGCGACACACTAGGTAGAATTTTCAACGTACTAGGTCAAGCTGTTGATAACAAAGCTGATCCAGAATGTGCAAAATGGGAAATTCATCGTGAAGCTCCTGCTTATGATGAACAAGAAACATCAACTGAAATTTTAGAGACTGGTATCAAAGTAGTAGACTTAATCGCACCTTACTCAAAAGGTGGTAAAGTTGGTCTATTCGGTGGTGCTGGCGTTGGTAAAACCGTAATTATTATGGAACTTATCAACAATATCGCAAAAGAACACGGTGGTTTATCAGTTTTCGCTGGTGTTGGTGAACGTACTCGTGAGGGTAATGACCTTTACCACGAAATGATTGAATCAGGCGTTATCGATAAAACTGCTCTAGTTTACGGTCAAATGAACGAACCACCTGGCGCACGTATGCGTGTTGCACTTTCTGGTCTTACAATGGCTGAATATTTTAGAGATGAAGAAAATCAAGACGTACTTTTATTCGTTGACAATATTTTCCGTTTCACACAAGCTGGTTCGGAAGTATCAGCGTTACTTGGTCGTATGCCATCTGCCGTTGGTTACCAACCTACACTTGCAACAGAAATGGGTCAACTTCAAGAACGTATCACGTCTACGAAAAAAGGCTCAATCACGTCTGTTCAAGCAGTTTACGTGCCAGCCGATGACTTAACTGACCCAGCGCCAGCTACAACTTTCGCCCATCTTGATGCGAAAACTGTACTTTCTCGTCAAATCGCGTCAATGGGTATTTACCCAGCGGTTGACCCTCTTGACTCGACTTCTCGTATTTTAACACCAGAAATCGTTGGTAATGAGCATTATGAAGTAGCGCAAGCAGTTCAACAAATTCTACAAAGATACAAAGAATTACAAGATATCATCGCAATCTTGGGTATGGACGAACTTTCTGACGAAGATAAATTAATCGTTGCTCGTGCGAGAAAAGTTCAACGTTTCTTATCACAACCATTTACAGTTGCTGAACAATTTACTAGTATGGCTGGTAAATACGTTCCAATTAAAGAAACAATCCGTGGATTTAAAGAAATTATCGAAGGTAAACACGATAATTTACCAGAATCAGCGTTCTTAATGGTAGGAACAATCGAGGAAGCAATCGAAAAAGCTGCAAGAGGTGAATAATTATGGCTACTTATGAAGTTCATATTTTAACTCCAGAGCGTGAGGCTTATTCGGGTCAAGTAGAAAAAATCATCGCTAGAACAACCGAAGGTGACGTTGGTATTTATGCAAATCATATCGACTACGTAGCAGGTTTGGGCGTTGGTAAATTCATTATGATAAACGGAACGGAAAAGCGTTATGCAGCACTTGCTGACGGATTTCTAACGGTATCAGATGGAAAAGTTACAATTTTGACTGACTTTTTCGAATGGCAAGACGAAATTGATGCAAAAAGAGCTGAACAAGCTCGTGATTATGCACAAACTAATCTTGCGAAAAAAACTGATGAAACTAATCATCTTTACCTAGAAATGAAACTTAAAAAAGCTTTAAACCGTATATCGGTTGCAAATTCTTAATAAAAAACCTCCTGTTTTTTA
>JAWXUP010000136.1:0-3995 GCA_044426345.1 Clostridia bacterium
GCACAGCCAATCTCGGACGTATTGACTATTGCGTTGACAATTGTTTTGTTCTTTAAAGTTTACAAAACATTGCGTAGTAAAGATGAAAACTCACAATATGGCAAAATAAAAGGTTAGGAGGACGAAATGTCTAGAGTATTTAAAAGTTTTACAAAAACAGAATGGCGTTTTTTAGCTATAACTATTGTACTTGTAATTATGCAAGTATTATTAGATTTAAAAATTCCAGAATATATGAGCAGTGTTACAATCTTAGTACAAACAGAAGGTAGCACAATGTCAGAAATTTTGACAGTTGGTGGCTATATGTTACTTTGTTCAATTTCAAGCTTGCTAATTACATTTTTAACAGGGTTTACTTCTGCAAGAATGGCAACGAAAGTATGTATGAAAATGAGAGATGATGTCTACAAAAAAACCAACTCGTTTTCCATGGCAGACATGACCAATTTCTCAACTGCCAGTTTAATTACACGCACAACCAATGATATCACCCAAATTCAAATGACCCTATGCATGGGTTTTACAATATTAATTAGAGCGCCGTTTATGTGCTTGTTTGCAATAAGGAAAATATCAAGCGACAATCCTACATTTTCTTTGATAACACTTACTGCAGTAATAATGTTTTTATGCGTAATAGGAATTCTTTTAGCGCTAACTGTTCCAAAATCAAAAAAATTACAAAAAATTATTGATAGACTAAACACAGTTGTTCGTGAACACTTAACTGGTGTTAGAGTTATTCGTGCTTACAACGCAGAAGTTTATCACGAAGACAAATTTGAAACAACAAACCAAGAAGTGTCGCATACAAACACATTTGTAAATGCTACAATGT
The DNA here is from genome assembly GCA_044426345.1 of Clostridia bacterium. Taxonomy (GTDB): domain Bacteria; phylum Bacillota; class Clostridia; order Oscillospirales; family Butyricicoccaceae; genus CAYJLC01. The sequence goes on from JAWXUP010000136.1 coordinate 842, forward strand.
CATTTTTAAGTCCGTTTTTATCAAGCATCATGTCAGGTATTACACTTGCCGTTTATTGGGTTGGCGCTGCTTTAATCAATGAGTCTGGAAGTGCTGATGCTGCACTGACAATTTTTTCAGATATGGTAGTATTTTCATCTTATTCGATTATGATTATCTTATCATTTATGGTGCTTACAACAATTTTCATGATGATGCCTCGTACACTTGTTGCGCTTTCTCGTATAGACGAAGTTATTAATTTTGAAAACAAAATCCAAGATGGTGCAAAAATGAGTGGAAATACTTCTTTCCCAATTGCAATTGAATTTAAAAATGTATCATTTTCTTATGGGGAAAGCGATGAAAATGTTTTAGAAGACATTTCTTTTAGTCTTGCAAAAGGACAAACAGCTGCATTTATCGGTGCTACGGGTAGTGGTAAAAGCACAATTGCAAAACTTATTTTACGTAATTATGAAGTAACTAAAGGTGAAATACTAATTGATGGAATTAATGTTAAGGAGTATACACAGCACGCACTTCGTGAAAAATTCGGGTTTGTTTCTCAAACAGCTGTATTATTTAATGGTGATATTACTTCAAACATTGCTTTTGGTATAGAAGAAAATATATCGAAAGATAGATTAAATAAAGCAGTAGAAATAGCTCAAGCTCAAGAATTTGTAGATAAAATTGGATTTGATGGCAAAGTATCTCAAGGTGGACTTAATCTTTCTGGTGGACAAAAACAAAGGGTATCAATTGCTCGTGCTTTATATAAAAACGCTGAAATATATATTTTCGACGATTGTTTTTCTGCACTTGACTATAGAACTGACAGAAATCTAAGAGAAAAACTTAGAACAGAAACAGCAGGAACTACAAAGCTAATTGTTGCACAAAGAATAAGCACAGTTAAAGACGCTGACCAAATTATTGTAATAGATAAAGGACGAGTAGCAGGAATTGGAAAACATAAAGATTTGCTATCAAAAAATCAGCTTTATCGTGAAATTGCAGAATCACAACTCTCTAAGGAGGAATTAAGCTATGCATAACAAAGAAAATAAAACACAAAATACAGCACCTAGTTTTGGTCCTCCAGGAGGTCCTCCAGGAGGCCCTCCAGGTGGCAATCCAGGAGATAAAGCAAAAGATTTTACAGGAAGTCTTAAAAAACTATTCGCATATTGTGGTAGATATAGATTTTTCATAGTACTTGCAATTGCTCTTGCAATCTCATCTTCGGTATTCTCCCTTATGGGACCGAGCAGATTAAGCGAAATTACAAATCTAATCTTAGAAGGAATGTCGGAAGGCATAGACTTAGGGGCTGTTTCAAAAATTGGGATTTTATTAGCTATTCTTTACGGATTAAGCCTAGTTTTCGGATTTCTTCAAGGTAGTATTATGGCTGTTGTTTCTCAAAAAATTTGCAAAAAATTGCGTACGGAAATGACACATAAAATAAATCGTATACCTTTAGCATATTTTGATGGCACTTCATACGGTGACACGCTAAGTCGTTTTGTAAATGACATTGATACAATAGGTACAAGTTTAAATCAAAGTATGTCCTCTATTATCAGTGGTATTTTAAACTTCTCTGGAGCGTTAATTCTTATGGTATACACAAACTGGATTATGGGACTATCTGGTTTGATTTCTACAATATTTGGATTTTCTCTTATGGGAATTATCATAGCTAAATCTCAAAAACACTTTATACAACAGCAAACAAGGCTTGGCGATTTAAATGGTCATGTTGAGGAAACTTACACAGGTCATTCAATTATAAAGGCATATAACAAAGAAGCATTTGTAGAAAAGCATTTCCAAGAAAAAAATGAAAATTTATATCAATCAGCGTGGAGGGCACAATTCTTATCAGGTATGATGATGCCTATTATGAACTTCACAGGCGATTTTGCGTATGTTATTGTGTGTATCGTTGGTGCATTATTGGCAATTAACGGAAGCATTTCTTTTGGTGTTATCGTAGCGTTTATGGTATATATTCGCACATTTACTCAACCACTTGCAACACTTGGACAATCGGTGACTACTCTACAATCAGCAGCTGCTGCAAGCGAACGTGTCTTTTCATTTTTAGAAGAAAAAGAACTTTCACAAGAAGTAAATAATGCAGTAAATATTAAAAATATCAAAGGTGCTGTAAGTTTCAAAAACGTAACATTTGGATATAACCCAGAAAAAATGATTATCACAGACTTTAGTGCAGAAATCAAAGCTGGAGAAAAAGTTGCAATTGTAGGTCCTACAGGTGCAGGCAAAACAACAATGGTTAATCTACTTATGCGTTTTTATGAAGTTAACAGTGGTGAGATTGCCATCGATGAAATTCCTATTAGTTCTATAACAAGAGAAAGTCTACATGATGTGTTTTCTATGGTTTTGCAAGACACTTGGATGTTTGAAGGCTCTATTATGGACAATATTGCATATAATCAAAACGTTTGTGAAAATGATGTTATTGAAGCTTGCAAATCCGTTGGTATTCATCATACAATTAAAACTATGCCAAAAGGATACAACACTATTATGAGTAATGCTATATTATCAACTGGCGAAAAACAATTACTTACAATCGCCCGTGCTATGGTTAAAAAATCCGAGTTGATTATTTTGGATGAAGCTACAAGTTCGGTTGATACAAGAACTGAGCTATTAATTGGTGAAGCAATGGATAAGCTATCAAAAGGCAAAACATCTTTTATCATTGCGCATAGATTGTCTACCATTAAAAATGCCGATGTAATTTTGGTTATGAAAGATGGCAATATCATAGAAAGCGGAAATCATAATGAACTTTTAGCGAAAAAAGGTTTTTATGCCGAACTTTATAATAGCCAATTCGAAGAAGTTGCGTGATGAGTAAAGTTAAATGTAATCCATTTCTTAAAACTTAAAGGACTAAACATAAAACTTTGTGGCATATTAACGTAAAAAAATGGGGAATTTAATATGAAAAAGATTATAGCGATAGGACTAGCGTGTTTAACGTTTGCTAACACTACAGCTTTGGCTGTATCAGCATCGCTTGACAACTTCACAAAAGTGAATACTTATGAAACTGGAGTTTATTCAGATGTTTTAGATGATATGTGGTACACACCGGGCATTCAAAATGCATATGAATACGGATTGATAA
>JAWXUP010000137.1:0-3938 GCA_044426345.1 Clostridia bacterium
GTCGAGGACGCCATACCCTGCAAAGTGCGTTGATTTTTTCGTGATTATATTTTATTATTCGGTAACGGGCGAACAGTGTTCGCTCGTCATACCAATGCGTCCATTTTCAATATACTATTGCAAATTTTATTAACGGTACGTCGAGGACGCCGTACCCTGCAAAGCGCGTTGATTTTTTCGTGATGATATTTTATTATTCGGTAACGGGCGAACGCTGTTCGCCCCTACAAATACATTATTTATATAATAACTCACACAATACAAAACAGCGACTTCATAACGAAGTCGCTGCCCTTTTATTTTATGTGTTTGTTTAAAGCTTATATATCCATCATAATTGGAATAACGATTGGATTTCTTTTTGTTGTTTTGTATAAATAGTCTGACATATCATTTTTTACGTTGTTTTTAATGACATTCCAGTCTTTCGCACCTTTCGAGATGCTTTTTTGTATTGATTTTTGCGCTGCAGTTTTAACTCCGTCCATCACATCTTCTGCACCCTTAACGAAGATAAATCCTCTGCTTAAAATGTCTGGTCCTGCAGTTATTTTTTTAGCTTCCGCATCGACCGCAAAAGCCACTATGATAATACCATCTTGCGATAATAATTTTCTATCACGTAGTACAACCGTTCCTACATCACCAACACCCAAACCATCAACCAAAACCTTACCAGCTGGTACAAGTTTCCCTAATTTTGCTGTGTTTTTAGTAATTTCAATCGGTCTACCAATTTCTGTTACGAAAATATTTTTAGGTTTTACGCCAACTAATTCACCAAGTTTTGCATGAACTTTTAAGTGTCTATGCTCACCGTGAACAGGTATGAAATACTTAGGTTTTGTAAGTGCTAACATTAATTTAAGCTCTTCTTGACACGCATGCCCTGAAACGTGCATTTCAGCAAGTTTTTCATAAACCACTTCTGCACCTTTTTTGAAAAGCTCATTAATCAAGTTATATACCGATTTTTCATTACCAGGAATTGGAGATGCTGCGATTAAAATTTTATCACCAACACCAACTTCGATTTGCTTATGCGTTGAATTTGCCATTCTCGCAAGCGCCGAAAGTGGCTCTCCTTGACTTCCTGTAGTGATAATTACAATTTGGTCTTTTGAGTATTTTTTAACATCTGTAAGTGGAATATGTGTATCAGCAGGCATTTTAATATATCCTAAACTAATTGCAACTCCTAGGATATTTTCCATACTTCTTCCCGATACAGCAACTTTTCTGCCGTATCTCGCCGCTGCATCTATAACTTGTTGCAAACGATATATATTAGATGCAAAAGTTGCCACGATAATTCTCTTATCACAATTTTTAAACTGATAATCAAGCGACTCACCTACGGTTTTTTCTGACATTGAATATCCAGCACGTTCAACATTTGTTGAGTCTGACATTAGTGCTAATACTCCAGCTTTACCAAGTTCACCAAAACGAGTTAGGTCGATAACGTCGCCTGTCGCTACTGGAGTTGTATCAATTTTAAAGTCACCTGTGTGTATAATAACCCCCAAAGGAGTTGTAATTGCTAGTGCTACACTGTCTGGTATAGAATGATTTGTTGGTATAAATTCGATATTAAAGCAACCAACGCGAATGGTTTCGCTTCTTTTTATTCTATACAATTTAACTTTTTTGTTCATTTTATGCTCTTGAAGTTTTGTATCGATAATCCCAGCTGCAAGTTTTGTACAATACACTGGTACATTTAGTTCCTTCAGTACATAAGGTAACGCTCCGATATGATCTTCATGCGCATGAGTTATAACAATACCACGAATTTTCGAGGCATTTCTTCTCAGATAAGTTATATCTGGAATAACCAAATCGACACCAAGCATGCTATCATCTGGAAAAGCTAGTCCACAATCGACAATGACGATGTTCTCGCCATATTCTATTACTGTCATATTTTTGCCGATTTCATTGAGTCCACCCAGTGGTACGATTTTTAATTTTTCCGACATTAAGTATAATCACGATCCTTTCTTTAAGCGATAAGCTTTTATTTTTATATATTCAAACACAATAAAAAACAATTTTACATACCATATTATGATACCACAGTTTACCTATTTTGTACAGTGAATTTTTTGAAAACAAATTCCATATATTTTATCTACACTTTGTTAATTACATCATACCCCAAATTATCGCAATTAAACCTATCGAATTGTTCGCTAAATGCAAAAATATCGGAGCAAAAATATTATCATATTTCTCATAAATCAAACACAAAAAAATTGATGGTACAATATATGTTGGTAAAAAAATAATATCAGAGAAATCATTCATCGCAAGCGATATTATAAAATGCATCAGTGCAAAAACGCTAGAACTCACTGCCACAGATGCTCCAACCGTGAAAATACGTCGCATATTTTTATAAATTACTCCACGAAAAATCAATTCTTCAACAATTGGTGCAAAAATCGCAACAGCAAATACCGAATAAATTAAATTCTGCTCAAACATATACTCAATCGCAATTTGATTATTGCTAGTATACGTATCAGAGATAAGTATAATCGGTACCGTCACCATAGAACTTGCAACAATCATCATAATATAATAAGCAGGTATACTTAAAATTATATTAAAATCCATTCCGTATGATACATCTTTAAACAATTTTTTGCATAAAAACATCAAAGCACACAAAAGTATAATTTCTGCACTAAACTGCAACATATATAGCAAGCTCACATTTTCTACAACTTGCGATAATAGCTCTAATGCTACATTCATCAACACCATATAACACAAAAAATACAGTATCAAACACGACATCGTCTCTTTCGTTGTCATTATTTTTCTTCTCATAAATATTCCCTATCTAAAATTTGAAATTAAAATCTTGCAATCGATTTTCTCATCTATTAATCATATCTCTATTTTACCACAAAAACAAAAAAACTGCTACCATAAATTGGTAACAGTTTTTGAACTAAATATTAAAATTATTCAGCAGCTTCTTCAGCATCGTCATCAAAGATTACGCCTTCGATAGCACGGATGCTAAGAGATACTTTTTGTTTTGCACTGTCAATTTCGATGATTTTAGCATCAACTTGTTGTCCAACAGTTAAAACTTCGTCTGGTTTAGCGATACGTTTTTCAGAAATTTGGCTGATGTGGATAAGACCATCAACACCTGGTACAACTTCAGCAAATGCGCCGAAAGGCATAAATTTGATGATTTTAACAGTTGCAACATCTTCAACTTGGTAGTTGTTTTCAAAAACTTTCCATGGGTTAGCATCTGGATCTTTGTAACCTAAAGAGATTTTTCTGTTTTCTTTGTCTAAAGAAAGAACGTAAACGTCGATTTCTTGACCTACAGTTAGTACTTCAGCTGGGTTTTTAATTCTGTTCCAAGAAAGTTCAGACACGTGAACCATACCGTCAACACCACCGATATCTACGAATGCACCGTAGCTAGTGATTGATTTAACAGTACCTGTGAAACGTGCGCCTTCTTCGATTGTAGCCCAAACTGCTTCTGCAGCTTCTTTTCTAGCGTCGTTAAGAACTGAACGGATAGAACCTAAAACTCTACGTCTTTGACGGTTTACTTCTAAGATTCTAAGTTTAACTTTGTCTTTTAGGATAGTTGATAATGCTTCGCCACGAGCTACACCAGTTTGAGATGCAGGAACGAATACACGAACACCATTAACGATAACGATAACACCGCCTCTGTTTTCTTCAGCAACGATACCTTCTAGTACTTCTTTGCTTTCAGCAGCAGCTTCAACAACGTCCCAACCTTTTTGAGCGTCGATACGTTTTTTAGAAAGATTAATCATACCTTCAACGTCGTTTACACGAACAACGATAGTTTCGATTTCATCGCCTACGTGTACGCTTTCGAAAACGTCGTATGTAGGATCATCTGAAAGTTCTGAAACTGCAATGTAGCC
>JAWXUP010000036.1:0-24790 GCA_044426345.1 Clostridia bacterium
GAACATCTGGTTCGTCTGGAACGTCTGGTTCGTCTGGAACGTCTGGTTCGTCTGGAACATCTGGTTCGTCTGGAACATCTGGTTCGTCAGGTTCATCTGGTTCATCTGGAACGTCAGGTTCATCTGGAACTTCTGGAACTTCAGGAACTTCTGGAACTTCAGGAATCTCAGGTATTTCAGGAACGTCAGGGTCGCTAACATATGCAAATTTTGGTTGTGAAACTATATCATAATACCAATTTTCATTTTCATTGTCATAAGAGGGAAGTGTGACAATGATTGGGTCTGAAATTAAAACACCGTCTTCAATGTCAATAGTTTCAATGGCAATATAGTATACTCCGTTTTCTAAATTTTCGAAAACTGAAAGACCTTGAGAATCAGTAAGCACACATTCGTCACACTCACAACTTACATCGTGGATAAAAAGTTCTAAAGTTTTAGCTATTTCTATCCATTCAGATGAACTACGTGTATTTGAAATATTGAATGATACATCAGAGTCTGCGAATTTTTCAGTTAATACAAAACCAGTGCTTTTTAAAGTTGCAACTTGGTAAATATCAATTTCAACATCGCTAAATGTAGAATCGCTATATACACATTCTAATGTTATACTACCATCTTCATTGCTAGAAATTGAATCTGCTGCAACCAATTGCACGAAACAACAAAGGAGAAGACCGTATAATATTATAATTTTTTTGATAGCACTATTAAACATAGCCGCCTCCTTAGTTTAGTTTATAATTTATCTTCTTTATTTCTTTTTTTGTTAGTAATTATTGTTATTACAACAACTATAACGAAAATGACAAGTAAAATTACCGAAATTATAATTAAAATAGGTAAATTTTTCAAAGGATTGTTTGCTACTATTGGTATATTATCAGTTTGTACAGTATAATCTATAATTGAAACGTCTGAAAGTTCGCCAGTTACAAGCAAACGATGAGAGTTTACGCCATATGGTGTACAAGTTACTAAGGTTACAAGGTTTTTATCCTCATTTGCTTTTAAACTTTGGGTTTCAGATGGTAAAACCACGTTGATATCGCAAATTTCATAGGTGAAAACTCGGTCTAGTACTTGCAAAGAGAATGTATCACCTGTGCTAAGTTGGTCTAAATCAGTGAAAAGTTCAGCTTCTGGTAAACCAGTATGACCTGTAAGTACAGTATGCTCGTTTATTTCGCCAGTAGGTAACGCAGAACCTTCAAGATGTCCAACACCTTTTTGTAAGATAGATTCCTCTGTGCCATGATAAATAGGTAATGTTACGTTTATAGCTGGAAGATCGATAACTCCGATTATTCCACTAATTTCATCAAAAGTACTGTAATAAAGTTCATCTTTAATGCCATTTGCAACATTTTCATCGGCTATCATAATAGATTTTACAGTGCCAGTTAATGTTTGATTATATTCTCTTGCTTTTAAAAATTGTTCTTGTGCTTCATCTGTAGTTTTTGTGCTTATTGTGTTTAGATAATCCGAAATAACATATGAGGCTGTTTGTTCATGAACCCAGTTGCTAATAGTTGGATAAAACATCGTAGCAAAACCAAGCAGAAAAATTAGCGAGCACAAAAATATTGGAGCACGTTTTTTCATAATATATTAAGACTCCTTATGATGCTTCTTTTTAGAACTAATAACAAGAAAGGCTGCAGCACTTAGCATTAATGAACCACCTAAAACTTGGAAAATAACAGTACCGATACCACCAGTAGCAGGAAGGATTACAGTTTTACGGTTGATAATATCAGCTTCAAAACCAGATAAATCGCTAGAGTTTGATATGTAAGAACTATTATCTGTCAATGTGCTTAATTTACCTGTTGTGCTATTATAGGTAGCATCTATTACAAATGTAAATGGATCGATTGTGTTATATCCTTCAGGAGCAAATTCTTCTTTAATCATATATGTAACTTGGTCGTCAAGTCCGTAAATTACAAATTGACCAACAACGCCATCGTTGTCGCGTGTAACTATGTAACCACCATCTTTGCCTAATTCATCTTTTGATGTTACGCTATAATAGTCAACACCATTAACTGTTTTTATCCATTTTACAGGTAGCCATTCTGAACCGTCGTAAATTCCGAAAGTAGCACCAGCTAAACCATTACCACTTTCATCCATTTTAGTGATTTCTAAATCGAAAGTGTATGAATAAACGATATCATCATCTGTACCAGTATGAACAGAATCATTTGGGTTGTTGCTAAATTCAAGTTCTATTTCATTTGTTTCAAAGTTAGAAGAAACAACGGCATTAGAGGTTATAAGTGCAGAGTATTGAGTGTAAAGAGCTGTAATTGTTAGGTCGTCATTCATAAGAGCCTTAACATTTACTTGAATTTTAAAACCATTGGAATTACTACTTATAACATTGTAATAAACTTTGTCAAGTTCTTGCGTTGCATCTCGGTCAGTGTAGATTTTTACATCTTCGTTGTATGAAAGACCACTGCTCATAGTATCTGTTAAAACATAGAAATAATCAGTGTAAGAGTTATCATTACCATCGTCATCAAAGTTATAATCTTTAATATTGTTTGGTAAAGTTGATGTTACGCGGAAATATGCGTTATCGCCGATTTGATAGTCACCAACGGTATCCCATTGACCATTTAAATTATCGCCTAGCACGGTTACAGTTCCGTCTAAATCATTGTGCAAAATATCTTTATCAACTGTAGGAACGCTAGTTTTAACATAAATTGTTGGATGAGGTGAATCTATATCATTACCGACAGGAACAAAAGCACCACTTGCTGCAATGCCAAGACCATGTAGGGTACTCTCTTCGTTAAGAACAAAGTAGTAACCTTCTGTAAGTCCTTCTAAAGTAACAGATTCATCACCATTTTCTAGTTTTGATGCTTGTGCATGTGCAATGCACTCAATTAAGCCTTCATTGTCACCATCAATTTGAATGTACTCACGTAAAGCAATAGCTAAATCATATAAATCGTTGTTAAAGCTTTGAATATATTGACTAACGAGTTGGCTGTAATCAGCTATTTCGTTTTGAACCGTGGAATCGTTAGTATAAGCCTCTTCTTTTTTATCGTCAGTTGGGCTATCTCCTAAGGTCGCGTCTACGTCAGCTTTTGCGTCGGCAATAGATTCTAAAGCTGTCTCAAAGTCGTAAGTATTGCCATCTCCACCAGTCATAGATCCTTTAAAGAAATCAATAAAATCTGCGTGAACTGAATAAGAGGTTAAACTGTCTGCCTCTAAAATTTGATAAGCATGGAACCAGTTTTCATCTATAGAAATACCAGTGTCAGATTCATTAATAATGGTGATTGAAAATTTGCCGTCACCTTTTGTGGCACTCCAACTGTCATCTGCCAAAGCTGTGCTTGAAAATATGCTAGACATCATTGCAATAGAAAGTATACTTGCCGTTAGAATTTTTGAAGATTTATTTTTCATAGTTGAAACCTCTTTTCTTTTTGTCTTGTAAATAATAAATATGTGAGCTTAGTATTAATAAAACGCCAATGATATGATATCTATAGACACCGTTTTTGCCAGTTACTGGAAGTATATAACCTACCTCATTAATAAGTATAAATCCTTCTTGTGGGATTAAATCATCGTTTTGGTCAACTTCATATAAAACTGGTGCATAAATTTCGGTAGAGCCGTCAGCGTGAACATCTAGTATCCAGTATTGTGTTTCACTTGGAATCATATAACCGTCAGGGGCGATGGTTTCGGTGATTTTATAAACACCAGAATGCATTAAACCAGTTATTAAAAGTTGTCCATCTTCTCCACTGGTAAACTCACCGTGATAGCCACCTTCAACTACGATATGTTGAGTTAGCGAAAGCACACGTTCAACACGGAATACAGCGCCTGAAAGAGTTATTCCATCAGTTGTTTCTTTTGTAAGAGTTACATCTACTAAAACTTCGTCTATAACGTAGTTTATAATTTCATGGTTTGTAATTTCCAATGCACCGTCACAAGCAGTTATGAAAACTTCACCATATTCGTTTACTTCAAGTTTCCAATAGCCTTCGCTTAGTTGATAACCAGTAGGAGAGGCAACTTCTTTGAAGTAATAAGTGGTGCTAGGTTTTAAGCCTTCAAATGTAATGATACCATTTGCAGGAATAGAAGAATCAATAGATGCGACATCTTCAACTTTACCATAACCACTGATGTAAGTTGTTGCATTTGACCAATCTTCTAAGCTAGTGCTTAATAAAAATTCTGCACCGTTTAGTGTATTCCCGCTGTCAGAAACTTTAGTAAAACTATAACTTGCATCACCAGCTAATTTAACATTTGTAAAAACTATGTCGTCAGTAGAGGGGATAGTTCCGTTGTCATTTTTTGATATAGTATAGCTACTAGTTAAAGAGTAGTAGCTGATATCATTAACAATGCTTGATTCTTGAGTTACTGTTACTGTTATTGTGTAAATTGATTCATCATAAGTTATATCGTCTCGAGATGGATCAGGAATTACCTCTTGAATTGTAAAGACATATTCTTTTGGATAATCTACAGAATGGTCAACCTCGAAAAGAATAGAAGGGAAACGAACATTTCCACTTTCATCATTTGTAGATGTATAAGGGAAGTCTACGCTGTCTGATAATCCTGTATAGTCTTTGGTGTCTATTGTGTCTAAAACAAAATCAAAAGACTGATTTGCTAAGTTACCGTTTGTGTAAATCTTTGTTGCTGATAGACGAACAGAAGTGCTTATTTCTTCAAGACCACTATACGCCCACATATGCATTTCCATATATCCACCATGGAAATCGGCAACGATTGCAGTACCATTTAAGTTACCACCGCCCCAAGTGATTGTGCCACTTTCAGATTGGTAATAATTCCAAAGTTCTGCATTTGGTGCTATGATATGACCTGCAACGTTTGGTCCTACGGTTGAAAATACCAAACGGTTTGTGCCAGAAGAAGTGGTTACTACATTAGGTAAATTCCAGATAATTTTATTACCAAATTCACTATATTCACCACCGTCACCAGCTAAAGCTTCTAAAACTTCGCCATTGACAAGAGTTTCTGGGAATTGTGATACTTGTTTACCATCTATAGTAGTAGGGTTTATTGTTTGACCGTCGAAGTTTATAACGGTAGTTTCTGGATAAGGGTTTGTGAAGAAGTCGTAAATTTCTTCTCCTTCTTCATTTTCAGGGAAGTCGATATCTACAGTTTGTAGTACATTTGCATTTTGGATTAAATAGCTATATCCAGCATCTAGTGTAAGACTTGTTTTTTGATATGCATTGATAACGATAACTTCGTCACTTATATCCTCGGTGAAACTACCATTTTCTAGTAAAAATTCACTTGCAGATATGATATCTTCCCAGTAAGTGTCAAAATTAATGTAATCATCATTTTGCAAAGTAAGAGTTTTTTCTTCTTGTAATACACCGTTTGCAGTATAATTATCAACTCGACCTTCGTTGCTTGGTGAGAAGAATGAAATTACAGGGTCTTCGCTATATAAATATACCACATCACGAAGTTCATTATCGAGATTTTCTTGTGATACACCAACTAGAATGCTATTGTCATAAAAATCTGTTTCTCTTGTGTAAAAATTAGGAGGGATAAAATCTGTCGCCCATTCAGTGCCACTTGAATCTGTTTCAACAACTTCAAAACCGTAGTTTAGTTTGAAAGTTGAATCAAATGGAGAATGGTCTATAGCTTGTAAAACACCAACATAAGATGATACGCCACGTGAATAATCGGAAGCTATTAGATAGTCTGCGTTATAATCATCAGAAGTATCTCCACTTGCATATTCATTACCTGTACGATATGCACCTTCTTGAGCTATGATAGGACCTACGATGTGAGTTGCCTCGATATCTTTAAGAGATACTACATTATAATTACTTAAAAGGAATAGAATATCGTTTCCCTCAGGAGATAATGTATCGTCGGTTAGTTGTTGTATATTTTCTTGGATAAGAGTGTCTGAAATAGTTGAAGTTATGCCTGAAATAGTTGTGATGCCATCGTTAAGTTGTACTTTAACGCTTTCAACTACAACAGATTCATAAGGATTTGAACTTTCAATTACGATAGTTGCAAATGTTGTGTCAAATTTTTCCACCCACTCTAATTTATTGGTTTCATCTGTTTTCGAAATCAAAAGGTCTTCTAATGTTACGACATCACCTGGAGCAATATCTATTAAGAAACCATAATATGCATATAATGAGCTACCGTCTTCGAAAATATCAAAATTGCCAGAAATTAAACGAAAGGCACGGTCGTCTTTATTTTCTATTGAAACAGCGTAGTCTTCATATCCACTTTGAGTGAATTCATAGCCGTCGTGTGTTCTTTGTAGATATACTGATACGGTGTAAGATGTTTCAGCATCTATCTCAACTGTATCATTGTTATAATCTGTAGCAGTAGTTGGCATTGTGAAAGTTAAATCGCCATATGTAAGAACTGTACTGCTGACAGCTTCGGTGATTTGTATTGCATCTGTAGGTAAAGTAGTATTTCCGGTAACTGCAGAAGTGAGTGGTGTAACTGTAACTACTTCGCTTTCATCAGAGCTTGTGATGTAAAGTGTGATATGTGCTGTATCAAATGCGTAGGTTGAAGAGTCAGATGAACTACAGTCAGCTACAAGAATATCTTTTATAGTTATTTGTTCTCCAGAATTAACATTTGAAAGTGTACCACTCATTGTACTAGCATTATTTCCTTCAATCTCAACCCAACCCTGAGTTAACGTTATGTTTGAATTATTCGTAGAAGTTACATCGTAAGTTTCAGTATGGTTCCAATCGTGTATATAATAATTACCATCGATTTCGCGTTGGATATAAATCTTAACTTCGTATGTAGGGTCGTTTTCACTTGTGCTTGTAGGCATTGTGAAAGTGAAATCTGCATAGGCAGGGGAAATGATTGTATTTGTTAGTAGTCCATTCGTATCTGGTAATATAGTATAATTGTTAACCGTTACATCAGGTACAACTACCGTATCCGAACCTTGTGTATAGTTAGAAGAACTCGATGAAGAACTTGAAGAAGAACTTGAAGAAGAACTTGATGAAGAGTTAATTGAGTCATCAGTAACTTCGTAAACCTCTTCGGAATTTCCTATGCTGTAATAGTCCACTAGGTCGATGTCATCGGCCATAACTAGAAGAGCAAACATTGATTGGTTAAAAAAGAATACACAAGATAAAATCACGGCTAATATTTTTACGTAGATAAATCTATTAAACCTGTTTAAATCAAATTTTCGGTTCATAAAGTCACCTCATCTCGCTTTACAAATAATTTATTAATGGTTATGATGTTTTAATATAACCTCTTTTTTTATTTTATTATAGCAGAGCCAGATAACACACAAAGGTCACGAAACGGACAAAAAAAGAGCAAAATGAACAAAAAATGACAAATTTTATAAAATTTTATAAATTTTTAATAAAAAAACTGTTTAAAATATCTTAAAATACAACAAAAAACATACTATGCAACTTTTAAAGTTACACGGTATGTTTTGGGTTTTTGATATTAAATTACTGACTTTGTAAATTTTCAGACATTCGCGTTATAATAGGCGTTGTTTCTTCTGCCCACGAATATTGAGCCATATATTGGTCGTTAAAAGTACGAAGAAATTGCTTATCGCCATTTAGTAGCGAATAGTAGTCACATTCGATAGAGTTTGCATCGATACAAATGCTATTTCTCTGTGAAATTAGTATATGTTCGATTTTGTGACTAGTTAGCTCGTCTTTTAAACTGCGAATAGTTCGTCTAACGTAAGTAGAGGTGGTTGAGGAATATTCTTGTCGTTCCCATAATGCAAAGAAAATTTGTGCATTTGAAACGGTTCCTCCTATTTGGTTTATCAGAAAAGCTAAGAGTTCTTTTGCTTTGGCGTTTTTAAAGTGAACGGTATTTCCATCTATTAGCAAATCAAAATTTCCAAAGGTTCTTGCGAAAATATGTGGAGTATCTTTTGAAAGTTCGGTATTAAACAATTGAACAGTAGGCTTGTCGGTATATTTTATTAGTTTTGAAACTCTACTCAAAACCTCGTCTAATTCGTCAGTACTATATGGTTTTGATAAATATCCACGAGCACCAACTCTAAACGCCTCTCTTGCAAATTCATCATAACTCGTGATGAAAATTATCTCGATGTGTGGATGAATTTCCTTTAAGGTTTTAGCTAAATCTATACCACTTGACATACCAAGATTTATATCTAAAATGGCGCAGTCTATTTTGTTGGATTTTGCATAGTCTAAGCATTTTTGGGCGTTGGTAAAATGCATAACGGAAGAAATGTCGGTTCTGTCTTCGATGCTAAAAGCAAAATTAATATGAGAACCTTGTTCGTCATCTACGTATATTAATTTCATAAAAACTCCTTAATTGGTTCGCTGTCTTCGATATTTATAGGAACTAGCAAAGTGATTTCAGTTCCGTGGTTAGGTTTGCTATTAATTACCATAGAACCACCCATTTGCACTATACGAGATTTAATATTAGTTAAACTAATGCCCATATATGAATCCATTTTATCTGGATTAAACCCTATGCCGTTGTCAAAAATTTTAATTTCTGCCATATCTTTAACTTTTGAACTTGTAATGCTAATGTAACCAGCTTCTAGTTGTTGTCTGATTCCGTGTCTCAAAGCGTTTTCCACTAGTGGCTGTAAGCAAAGTGGAGGTAAAAGAAAGTCGTCAAAATTATTTATAATATTACAAGTTACACTATCATTGAAACGCATATTTACTATGTCTAAATACAATTGCACAACATATAGTTCTTCATCGAAAGTTGCGTAATCGCTGGAATTAACTAAATACATATACTCTCGCATATATTTTGATAAGTAATGAACAGCCTTATCGGCTTTTTTAGGGTCGGATTTACAATATGCACTTATTGTGTTAAGCGTGTTCCCTAAAAAATGTGCATTAATTTGTTGAGTTAATGGTTTTTGTTGTAAAAGTTTAAAATGTTTTTCAAGTTCGCGTTTTTCAAGATTAGTTACTGACTCCCTGTTAGCCAAGTAAATGTGAATAATAAAAGCGTACGTTATACACGCAGCGCAAACTGCGAGACCACTGTTTTGACCATGATCGTAATGATTTATATAGCAATTAGCCTCAAAGATACCAGAGATAACTAGTACTGCAGATGAAAAAAGTACTACTTGCTGTGATCTTCTTAAAGGGTCTGCGATATATTGATATAAAATACTGATTAGGAAAATCCCGCTGCTTAATAACATAAAGAACGTGAAGAGTGGAAGTTGTGCGATAAAAGATATTTTGAAAATAAATTGTAAAACTAGAGATAAAATTAAGCTACACCATGAAATTATGCCTATGACATCAAACCAACGAGGATTTTTTTCGGTTGTAGCAGAGCCCATATGATAGAAAGCTACTGGTATCATACGAATAAAAATCATAGCAAGCAAAGAAGTAATTGAAGTGCGTCCTAAAATAGCGGTTAAAATATTTAGCTCGGAACAAATCCAAAGAGCTATTATCGTATAAAAATCTGCTAAAGTAAAAAGAAAACGTTTTCGTTTTTTATCTTTCCAAATAAAGGCATTTATATAAGCCATAAAAGCTAGAATTACGATAACGAAAGCTGATGAATTTCTGAGCCACGTTAAATTTGTTTGTACACTATGAATGTCACTTGCATCAAGCAAATATATATAATTAGGCACGTTTTGATAAGTTTCAAATTGACTACAAAACTCAAAGCGTATTGTTTTATTAATCGAATTTTTAGGTATTGTAGCATTCACCCAAATTTTACCAGGACTTGCAAAGAAATCCATATTCTCCGGAGTTTCAAGCGAATATATAACTTCGTCGTCTACAAGAATAGTAACTTCTTGGTGTTTTGCATATAACAATAAATCGAGGTTTGTATTGTCAGCAGTTAAAGTTTGTTCTATGATAATTTTTTCGCCAGCCTCAACTGGAATGATATTTTTTGAAGAGTCGATGAAAAAACTTTCGCCATCTATTATTTGGGTCCAACCATTATTTATATTTTGTTTGTCAACATATTTGAAATTCGTTGTGTTCGATGGCAACGTAAATCCAAAAATTATTACGCTAACAATTGTAAGAATAATTAAACTTTTTAAATATTTAAACATTAGAAATTTTTTCAACTTGCATATATATATATATATATATATATATATAATTTTTTTTGTACTTTTTTTCAGTGCTCATTGCATAATCCTCCTTAAACATAAAAATAGCCATAAAAACCAAATATTAGATAATATAATAATATCACAAAAAAATATTTTTTTCAACAAAAATATTTTAATACAAAAGTAACATAAAAGTGTGGTTATTGCCAAAAATACTAGTAGTTATGATGTTTTTTGTGTGTAAATATTATAAATAAGACTATATTAAAAACGAAAAAAGTTTTGTATATTTACAGAAAACGGAACATATACAACGTCTACACATCGGTGATATGTCAAGTACGATACATAACTAGGCTTCGTTAAGTTAGTTAGGACAAAAAAAGCCTTCTCACATCAGAATTTCGATGCGAGAAGGCTTATTTAATTTTCGCAGAAATCTAAATTATTGTATTAATTTGACTTCCCAATCAAGATAGGTTGCGTATGCTCGGTTTTTTGAACTCGGCAAGACTTATCTTGAAATTGAGTAATTTAATATTACATATAAGATGCAATTAGTACAAAAGTATAGATGTAAACGCAAATAGTTACGATAATGCCAGCGATACCAAGATATTTACCGATTTTTGCTTGAAGAATTTCGTTAGGAGTTGCCTCAGGCATTTTTAAACACTTGTTTCCGAAAATGATTGCAACAACTGTTAAAACAAGAGTGAAATTTTGCACAACTGGAATCCAGCCACCAGCGATTCCTAAAATACCACAAATTAATGATGCTAAAGAGATATTTTTACTATCATTCATAATATCAAGTCCTTTCTAATAATTGTAAATTGACACATAAATCTAATGTGAGAATTATTAAGGCATATGTTCTTTTTGTGAATATTTACCTTAACATCAGTGTAACATATGACAATACATAAAGCAAGAAAATAATGAGAGAAGTATGTAAAAATATTATTTTTCAAGATGTAATTTATGACGTAATTTTTATGAAAGAAATTTCCGAAAAAAGTGTAAATATTAAGCATAATTACGGGGAATGGCTGTGTGTTGATAAATTAGGATTTTATGAGTGTAATTCGATGAATATTAACGATATATTAATCGATTTTTAAAAATTTTTTAAAAAAATTTAAAATTTATGTTGAAAAATATTTTTAAAGATGTTAATATAAAAATATAATACAACGAGTAAGATATAAAAAAACAAGCCAAAGGAGGATTGCCAAGGAACAATTTAAGAATGGGATTTCCCTTAATATTCAGAATAAAAGGAGACGAATTTTATGAAGAAAAAATCAAAAAACAAGCTAATACTGAAAGCCTTTCTAACGCTCGCAATGTCAACGTTGCTTATGGGAACAGCGTTAGCAGATTATAGTGGTACAGGTGTAACGGAACTTACTAGTGTTTCTAGTCCTTTAGCAGAGGGTAGTTATTATTTGACGGGCGATTTAGAAACAGAAACATCAATTACAATTAGTAGTACAGTTTCTATTGACTTGAACGGTTACGACATTAAATACACAGGTGACAGCACAGGTAATGTGAGTGTTATCACTGTAAATTCAGGTGGTAACTTGACAATTTTAGATAGCAAAGTTGAAGGTGATACAGCAACTACTCGTTATGGCTATTGGAGTGGCGACACGTATACAGTTACCACTGATAGCACAGAACCAACCTTTAGCGACGGAACAGTAGTCACCACAATCACTGGTGGTATGATTACTGGTGGTACAGGTGCTATTATTACATATAATACTAACGTACAAGGTAATGCCGGTGGCGGTGTTTATGTAGATGTAGGTACTTTGAACTTAAAAGGTGGTAATATAGTAGGCAATTCCGGAGCTGTCGGTGGTGGTGTATGTGTAAATAATGGTGGTACAATCACTATGTCTGACGATGCTAAATTATAGGAAATACTGCAACTTCCTTTGGTGGTGGATTAGTTGTATTTTCATCAAGTTATGCTAATTTAAATGGTGGTACTATTTCAGATAATGCAACAAGTAGTGGCTACGCTGCAGGTATGTACACAACGGGTACAACTACTTTAGCTGGCACAAAAATTACAAACAACACCTCAAGTGGTGGTACTGGTGGCGTGCAAGTTAGTGGTGGTACATTTAATTTCTCAAGTGGTGAAATTTCAAATAATACAGCATCATCTGGTAATGCTGGTGGTATGTATTTGGGGGCCACAGTAAATATTTATGGAACAGCTAAAATTTCTGGAAATACAGCCTCTGGTAATGGTGGTGGTATATTCTTAAATGCTGGTACAGTAAATATATCTGATACAGCAGAAATTTCTGGAAATACAGCTTCGACTAACGGTTACGCAGTTTATTTTAAGGATGGTACGATGAAAGTTTCTGGAAGTCCAAGCATTGGTTCAAACGATGGTGATGGTATTTACCTTGCAACCACTAAAACCATCACAATCAATGGTGCTCTTACTGGTGCTGATGGCAGTATTTACGTAACAGCAGAAGACGGTACTGGTGCAAAAATCGTATCTACATATACTACAGACTACTCAAGTAAATTCACAAGTGGTCAAGGTGATGTTTTCTATCGTACTTATGATAGCTGTATTTACATTGCAACAGTAGAAGCTACAGAAGATGATTTCAATGACATTGACACAACTGTTGAATATGACGGCAAAGGACAAACTGCTACTCCAAGTCTTGTAGATGATTCAGGTGCTACGTTTACTGTTTATTATAATAAAACAAATGATGAACCTAATAGTGCTACTGAAACTGAACCAACAGATGTAGGCACATATTATGTATATGCAGAAGTAGCTACATCGGATTATTTCAAAACAACTGGAAAAGTATCACTAGGAACGTTAGTAATCACGGAGGCAACACCATCGGCGACAGTGAAATTTTATGTTGATGATGTTGAGGTTGATAACAACACTGCAACTTACGGTGACGAGGTGAAAATTGTAATCCAGTTCGAGGGTTTAGGCGATGATGGAGATATTTACCCAACAGGAACGATTAATCTTTATAAATACGGTTCACCGTGGGGAACAGCACTAACAATTACTGACGGACAAGCAAGTTATACTACTGAATTATCAGTAGGCACTTACGCAATAAGCTATAGTTATACTCCAGTTTTATCAGATAATTTTAAAGCAGATCAAAACTCAATTTCTTTAGGAAATCTAATCATAGAAACAGCAAAACTAACTGTAACAGCAGTAGACAAAACTTGGGCTTATGGTTATAAAGGAAATGAAGCATTTAGTTATGTTATCAATGGTTTTGTAAACAGTGAAAATGAAGCTGTTATTACTACATCACCTGAGGTAACTTCAATAACAACTTCTACTTATGATGAAACCACTGATGCAGGAACTTACACAGGTGCAATTGTATATTCTGGTGGCGTTGCAGATAACTACTATTTTGAGTATGAAAATGGCGACATAACAATTGTTGATTTTGAAATTTTCGATGCACCAATTACTTTAACAGTAGGCGACACAGCAACACTTACAGCTGGTTATGATGGATTAGATGCGTTAAATCCTACTATCGAATGGACTAGCGATTCTTACGTAATTTCGGTTGACACAGATGTTATCACAGCTGTTTCATCTGGTACAGCGACAATCACAGCGACGATATATGACGATAATTACATAGACGGTATTACAAAAAGCGTAACCATTAACGTTGTTACAAGCACGGTTGAAATAGTTCCAGAACCAAACGTATTTACTTACAACGGTGACGTTCAAGAAGTAACTTTCACTTTGACAGATTCGTATAGCATAGGCAGTGATGTTGAAATAACTTACGAATTGACAACAGACTCGAGCGTTACAGAATTTAAAGACGCTGGCACATATAATATCACAGCAACTATCGATGGTAGCACTACAATGAATGGAACATTTAGTGGTGAAGTTATAATGCAAAAAGCAGACGCAACTATCACTCCAGATGATGTTACAAAAACTTATGGAGCAGAAGTTCCAGAGCTAACATATCAAACAGCGGGATTTTATGGCGATGACGATGATGATTTAGCAGACGCTTTTGAAATAACAACAACAGCACTAGCAGATTCAGACGTTGGCGACTATGCTATCACAGTTTCATACGCTGATGGCTACGATTCGCTAGATAATTACAACGTAACTTTCCAACCAAGCGCAACATTAACTGTAGAGCCTGCAACGGTTGAAATCACTTCAGCCTCTGCAAATGCTAGCACTATCACTCTTGTTTTAAGTGAAATTGTAGACCAAGATTGGTACACATATACAGTAGTTGATGCATCAGGAAACGAAGTTGCAGTTACAACAGTAGAAACAGACACAGACAGCGTAAATATCAAACTGTACGGTACATTTTCTAAAAATGCAACTTACACAGTGACATTAACTGAAGTTTCAACATTAAACTACGCTTTAGAAGATGCATCTATCGACGTAACTGCATCATTTAGTTCATCAAGCTCATCAAGTTCATCAAGTTCATCAAGTAGCACAACAACAACAACTACTACAACTACTGAACAAGAAATAAGCTTGCCAGATACATTTGAAAATGGCGAAGTTGAAATTGATACAACAACTGCTGAACCTGGCGAAGAAGTTACAGTTACAGTAACTCCAGACGAAGGCTATAAAGTAGACGAAGTTATCATTACAGACGAAGAAGAAAATGTTATCGAATATACAAAATCTGATGATAGCTACGTATTTGAAATGCCAGAAACACAAGTTACAATCGAAGTTACTTTCACAGAACTTACAGCTGTTGATTATCTAAGCGACGTAAGTTCAAACGCGTGGTATTACGAAGCAATCGACTACGTTATGAGAAAAGAATTGTTCTACGGTATAACAGACACCGAATTTGGCCCAGACGTTAAAATGTCAAGAGGTATGGTTGTAACAGTTATGCACAGATTAGACGGTGAAGGCTTTGTAAATTACGCAACGACATTTGACGATATTATCAATGATCAATGGTACACAGAGGGTGTTCGTTGGGGCGAATTAAATGGAATCGTTACAGGTTATGCAGACGATTTATATTACCCAGAAAAAGCAGTTTCAAGAGAAGAATTAGTAGCGATAATATATCGTTATATGAACTTCATAGACTACGATGTAACGGTATCAAACCCAGATATCCTAGATAATTTCGAAGACAGCGACGACATTTATGACTACGCAAAAGAAGCTATGATTTGGGCTTGCGATGCAGGAATAATCCAAGGCTACACAGATGGCGAGATTAAACCAAAAGGCACAGCAGACAGAGCAGAAGTTGCGGCAGTTATTATGAGAATTGCTGAAATGGTAGGCTTTTATTAAATAAAATTAGCACCGACACTCGATTGATTTTGAGGTCGGTGCTTTTTTTGTATGAAAAAACCTCCCGTAAAAAACGAGAGGTAAATTATTATTTTTTATTCCAAATATGCTCGCCAGTATCTTTGTCGATAAAACCCATCACTTTTGCAGGAGTACCAGCTAATATAGCATAGTCAGGCGTTGATTTTGTAACGACTGCGTTAGCACAAACTAAGTTCGCTTTACCGATTTTAACGCCTGCAGTTATTATAGCACCACTTGCAATCCAAGTACCGTCACCGATTGAAATATCATCGTGGCGTTCTTCTGTTGTACTAGTTCTTGCACTAAACCAACCAGTTTCTGGGTCGAATTTATGGTGTCCTGCAGTAATAGAGCAGTTTGGACCTATGTAGATGTTATTTCCGATAGTAACAGGGCCGTTTACGTATGAATATAACCCTATAAAAGTGTTGCTACCGATACTACCATACTTGTTAATTCGAACGCTTGCACCAGGAGCTACCTGTATACCTCGTCCACCATAACCTAAAATTTCGGCACGCTTTGCATTGTCGATTTTGTTGTTGGCTGAGTTGATATACCTTGTAAATAATTTCATAAAATAATTGTAAAACATATAAATTCACTCCCTCTTTTATGTAAAAACACCGTGTAAATAATGGTATTTTTTAAACCCACTTTATAAATTATAACAGTAATATTTACAAATTGTCAATTGATAAAGTTCACATATTTATGGTGAAAATATTGTGTAAAAATAAAGCTAATTTCAGACTGTAGAAAAAACATATTTTCAGCATCTACCATTTACCACTCGTGCTATCTTTTTTCTCGGCAGTACGCTCGCCGCTTGGCTGATACTTTGGGACGTCCCAAAGTATCCAAAAGACGAAAACACAGCTTGTTTTATCAGCAAGACACAGCCTTGCCACTGCGTAAATAATTTTTCTCTGAAAAATTTTTACTTTGCTAGTTTGTGCGTTCATCTTTAAAAATTGAGTTTATGGTGAGCTTGATTTTTTGTGCTATATTTTTTTTGTTTACCACTTTTTTAATCGTCAGAGATTTTATTTATTTTAAATTTAACAATATTTCAGAACAAAACAGGTTGTATACAACGAAGTTTACTTTGAAACAATGAAAAATCATAACAAATACAAACTTTTTGTGAATAGTTAACAAAAAAGTGGTATGTAATATTGTGTAAAATAGAGTATTTGCATAAAAAAATAAAATATATATTGCATTTTGGTATACATAGGTATATTATAATTTTATAAGCAAATTAACACAATATTAAAAAAGTAGAAAGGTTTTGATTTTATGAAAAGATTACTAAGTGCATCTTTATCTGCTGCTATGATTCTTAGCCTGTTGGCTGGCTGTAGTGGTGTGATAAATTCATCAAGCGATAGTTCAAGCTCTTCAAGTTCTTCAAGCTCTTCAAGCTCTTCAAGTTCTGAAAGTTCTTCTGAAAATGTTTCTTATAACGGAATCGAAGATCCAGGTACTATCGAATTATTCATTAACTCTCAAGCAAGCTACCCATTTACAACAGATTGGCCATTGGTAGATGGTTTCTACGAAGCAACAGGAATACCTTACACAGTAACTGACATCGTAAATGTTGATAACTCATTTGCAACAAAATTATCTACAATAATGATTTCTGATGATTTACCTGACCTTATTTTCCCAATCACAAATGATATTATTCGTGACTATGGCGATGACGGTGCGTTTATTAATATTCTAGATTATATGGATCAACTTCCAAACTTCTCAGCTTGGGCTGCAGAAAATGAAAATATCGTCACTTCTTTCAAATCTTGGGACGGTTCTTTATATCAATTCCCATCATCAGGTGCTCAAGAAGGTCAAAAACGTGGTATGTTAATTAGACAAGATATACTTGACGAAATTGGTATGGAAGTTCCAACTACAAGCGACGAATTATACGACGTTTTAGTTGCTATGAAAGAAGCTTATCCAGAAAGCTATCCATTAGCATTCCGTAACGGTTTAGAACAATTTACAACATTTGCTCCTTGTTGGGGAACTAACTCATTCTTCTTCCAAGAATCAAGCAGAATGTTTGGTTTATTAGATGATGGTACTTGGGAATTTGGTCCTACTACAGATAACTACAAAGAAATGATTGAATTCTTTAAACAGTTATACGATGAAGGTCTTATCATTCCAAACTTCTTATCTTGTGACCAAACTAGCTGGCAAGAATTAATGCTAAGTGACGTATCGTTCGTTACTTCAGACTACATCGGCAGACTTGACGTATTTAATGCAGCAGCTGCTGAATTTGACGATGATTATCAATTAACTTACTTACCTCCATTCTACGGTGGCACATCAGATACAACTGGTCTTTACAATGGTAAAAATGGTAAATACGGTTTCATCATCACAAGCTCTACTGAATATTTAGATGAATGTCTAGCTTTTGTTGACTATATGTACACTGACGAAGGTATCGCACTTGGTAGCTATGGCGTTGAAGGCGTTGACTGGGAATGGCAAGGCGACGAACGCGTAATGCTTAACGAATACGAAAGCGTTAATGCTTGGAGAGCTGCAACAGGCGCCGGCGGTGTTAGTGGTTTCTATCAAGTTGTAGACCGTACACCAACTGATGCATATGCATCTGAAGAACAAGCTTCTGCAAATGCAATAGCTCAAACTTACGAATTAGACTTACAACCTCAATTCATCTGGAGTGCTGACGAACAAAAAGTTATGGACTCTGTAGGTGTTCCAATTATCGACTACGTATCTGAACAATTATCTTTATTCTTAACAGGTCAACGTGACTTAAACGAATGGGACGATTACGTAGCAACAGTTGAATCTATGGGTCTTGACCAAGTTGAAGAAATTCATATTTCAGCTTACGCTCGTTTAACAGCAGGTTAATTTACAAATTAAAACTTAACTGCACTGCCTTAATGGTAGTGCAGTTTTTTTATTATTTTGGGATAAACTATTGACAAACACGGAATGTTGCTGTATTATAAATTTCACACGATACGTGTAGAAAGAGGTTTGAATGCTATACACAACAAATTATAATATGAATAAGCCACAGATTACAGATGTTGTCGATATTGAGAAAATAAGTTCCAATTTTGATATAATTGACACTACAATGGCTAGCAATAATGTCAAAATACAAAATATTCCTCAAGAAAATTTGATAATTGACAGTGGATTTCAGGTCTGGTTAGATGGAACAAGCGTGATTAATACAGCAAATTCGAAGTACACTGCGACAATGTGGTGGAATTATTCTCCAACTTGTACAGTTGCACAAAGCTCGTACAGTGGTTTTGGGAAAACGCTAAAATACACAGCGACAGGTAGTCATAGTGTGCGTCTTTGTCAAAAACAGGATAACGACTTTTTGGATTTACTAGTAGGGAAAAACTTAGCGTGTAGTTTTTGGATTAGGAGTATTAAAAGCGATAACTTAACTTTATATGCAGAATTAGGTGTTAATTCTACGCTAGTTTCAGGGTCAAAAACTATTAGTGGGTTAACTACAACATGGAGAAAAGTTAGTTTTGTGATGAATTACAAACACAATGAAACTTATTCGTATGACGGATTATTTAGTATTTATTCAGGCACAATAGCATCGGGTCAAGGTTTTGAAATTGCACAAGTAAAAGTGGAATATGGCGATGTTGCAACACCGTATATCGGCGAAACTTATGCGAAAGCTTATTCAGATGTGTTACCATATTTTGAGCAAAGTTGGGTTGGAAGTTGGACAGCAGGTCAGGAAAATTTAGATGATAGAGAGATTACTTCGCTTGAGGAAAACCACAAAATAAGGTTTGCATTACCCAAAAGAATAGTTCCGACTATCTCGACTTATTCTCCATTGGACAAAGCAGAAGAAATGCAGTATTACACCGCACCTTTGGGAGGAACTTCGCTTGCAGATATTAATGTAAAATTAACGGTTGTTAACATTACGAAAAATAGTTTTGAAACAAAAATGTCAGAGCGTACAAATGGATACAGTAATAGAACGTACCATTGGCGTGCTGATGCTAGACTATATTAAGGAGAAACTATGCAAGAAAAAATTGGAGTTTTAATAAAAACTAACTCAGAAAATGAAATTATAAACATAAAATCATCGGTTTTTGTAGAAAATACTGCAGAATGGATAGAAATTGATAGTGGATTTGGCGATAAATATGTTCACGCACAAAATAATTATCTTCCGAAAAAAATTACGGATTTATATGGCAGATACAATTTTAAATATACAGCTGGAGAAATTATTGAAATTGTCCACGGTGATTATATCTTTGAGGAAGATATAGCTATACAAATGTAAATTAAAAACGACTGTTGCAAACGAAAAAAATCATTTGTGACAGTCGTTTTCAATTGCCTTGAATGAAAATAAAAGGCTGTGTATAAAAAAGGTGGAAATTAAAAAATCAGTCTAAATCCTCGATAAACTCTTTTATAGTCTGCATACAAAGGTCTGTTCCTGCCATATCATCTGCAAAACGTTTAAGTTCAGCTCGAATTAGTTTTTCGTTTTTTATATTTTTTTTATATTTAAGTTTATGCTCTAAACTTGCCCAAGAATCCTGAGAAATCGTGCGAATTTGAATCTCAACAGGTATATTTTGACCCTCTACAGGGACAGAAACGATTATATGAAAACTGCGATATCCATTTGATTTAGGTTGACTAATGTAGTCTTTTATAGCCAAAACAGTGTAATTTTGCTGTAAAAGGTCTGCAACAATGTAAATATCGCTTAAAAAATTACAAATTAATCTAACTCCAACTAAATCGTGAAGTTCGTTTTTTGCATTATCTAAGGTGAACTCGAGACCTTTATTTGCGAGTTTTTGCTCAATGCTTTTTGGGTCTTTGAGACGGCTACGAATATGTTCGATATAGTTTTTCTGGTTTGTTATATTGACAGAAAATCTCATAATTTTGGTCATAGCACGATTTAGCACGTGTTCATATTCGCCATAAAATTCGCGTTGTAAGTTATGCAAGAAATCACCTCGTTTTTTATATTTTGACGTATAAACCTTAAATATACCTTAAATTAAACAAAAATATATGTGGCAATATTACCTTTTTTGGGATAAATGTACAATTGAATAATCAGCGTACACGGTTTTTGTACTAAAAAAAAGAGAAACCGCATAGATTTTAATAACAAACAAAAAGGGGTTGATTTTTTGATAGGAATTCCAGAGGAAAGAGCAATAAAAGTTGCTAGATACATTATAGATAACAAGGCTACGGTGCGTGATGCTGGTAAGGTTTTTAGCATTTCAAAGTCTACAGCGCATAAAGATATTACGACGCGTTTGCAAAAATTAAATCCGGAATTATATCTCGAAGTGCGAGAAATCCTAGATACAAATAAGCTTGAGCGACATATTCGTGGTGGAGTTGCTACACGAGAAAAATACAAAAAAATGCATACATAAGGTGATTTTATGCTGTCAATAGTTTGGTTTACACTGATTATTTTGAGCTTAATTTTCGGAGCGAAAACAGGAAATATAGCTAACGTTACTCAAAGCGTGAGCGTTGGAGCAAAAGAAACGGTGACATTGATATTGTCAATTTGTGGAATTATGTGTTTTTGGTCTGGAATTATGGAGATTTTGATGAAATCAGGTCTTGGAGAGGTGTTGTCGAGGTTATTTCATCCGTTTTTGTCCAAAATTTTTGATAAATGTGCAAAAGATAAGCAAACTATGCGATATATTACTGCAAATTTTACAGCGAATTTATTAGGCTTGTCGAACGCAGCAACTCCTATGGGTTTAAAGGCGGCAGAGAAAATACATAATTTACATAATGAAAAGCATACTTCGGATGACTTAATTATGCTCGTAGTGATTAACTGTTCATCGATTCAATTAATACCAACTACAGTAGCTGCAATACGCTCGAATTATGGCGCACAAAATCCTTTCGACATTATGCCAGCAGTTTGGATAACTTCATTAGTATCAGTTTTAAGTGGAATAATAGTTGCTAAAATATGCAAAAAAGGTGGTTTATGAGCGAGTATATATTACCAATTATTATAATCTACGTAATTGGTTTTGGACTATTTAAAAAAATTGATGTCTATGAAAGTTTTGTAGTTGGAGTGTCAAAAGGGATTGATGTTTGTATAAAAATCTTTCCAATAATGCTCGGTTTAATAACAGCAATTTATATGCTAAGAGCGTCTGGTGCTATAGAAATATTTTCAAATATTTTACAACCTGTAACATCTCTCTTAGGAATACCCAAAGAATGTACCGTGCTGGTATTATTAAAGCCGATAAGTGCAGGTGGAGGATTGGCAATTGGTAGCGAGATAATGAGTGTTTATGGGGTGGATAGCTATATTGGTAAGGTTTCAGCAGTGATATTAGCTTCAAGTGAAACCAGTTTTTACACTATGTCAGTTTACTACGGTTCACTTGGGATTTCAAAAATGAGATATACGATAATTGCAGCGTTGACAGCAGACATTGTAGCATTTGTTGTAGCAAGTCATATAGTTAAATTTTTGTAGAAAAAATCCCTTACAACACAAGTTGCAAGGGATAAATTTATTAGTCTTCAACGATTGCAATACTACCGAATTCGATAGTTGGAATATCACCTAGGAAATTTTCTTGTTTAGCACCCTCAGCAACAACCTCGCTATAACGTACAAAAAGTTCGCTATTTTTATATTCGTCATAAGCGTATCCGTCTAGAGGAATATCGTAATCTAGCGTGATAAATCCTTTTTGTTCTAAACCAAGTAGAAACTCTCCACATTCACGAATATCGTCCATTGTGTCAGCTACAGAGCGAATGAAAACAGGTTGCAAAGCTATAATTGCAAAGCTTGATTCTTTTGTACTTTTTGTTACAAAACTAGCAAGAGGTAAGTATTTGATATGCGATAAATGATGTAAAAAATCACGTTCATTTTGAGTTAAATTCGCTTCGTTTTTTACTGGTTTATGTTGTCCGCAACAACCTTGCTCGCCGTGATTATGGTCGTGTCCGTGATTGCAACAACAATCGTGATTGTGATGATTAGTCATAAAGTCTCCGTTCTTTTGTGAAAAAAATATTATAAAATACAGACTGTAAAGTAAACGAGCCTTACAAAAAAGCTGATTTTTGGAATGTATTTATTGAAAATAGGTATAATGCAGGCAAATAAGATTTTACCTACTGTGGAAATTTATTTAAAAAATTATTGAAGAAAATGTCAAGTTTAAAAGCTTTACAGCTGACGAAAAAGTTTATATTTACAGAATATTTCATATAAATATATGTATTTTAAAGAGTACAATCGAAAAGTTCAAAACGATATTTTTGACCTGTTACATTGCCTTGATGTCCATCTTCAACTTCGCTTGCGAACATATCTAAAGGGCGTACAAACATTTCGTATGGTGCATAAAGTGATTGGTATGACACCACAAATTCGCCAGTTTCAGTGTGCATAGCAATATCATGAACATAATATAAATTGCCTTTAAAGTGCCTATATGGGCGTTTTGGTTCGATTTTTCGCATTTTTACCTCTTTTCTAAAGTTCGATATAATGTGGAACTATATCCTCGAAAACTCCGTCGATAGTTAGAAAACCTTTTGGGATTGTTCCTAGGCGAGTGAATCCGAGTTTTTTGTATAAATTGAGTGCAACGTGGTTATTTGCAACTACAGCGTTGAATTGGAGTATAGAAAAATTAAGGATTTTTGCTTGTATCAGACAGTGTGAAACTAATTTCTCTCCAATGTTGTTTCCTCTCAAATTTCGCTTAACAGCATAGCTCGCATTACAAATATGACCACATCGACCTACATTATTTGGGTGTAAAATATACAATCCCACGACAGTATCTGACGCTGTGTCGATAGCAATTCCAGTGTAAGATTGTGATGTGAAAAGTTCAAATCCTGTGGTTTTGTCAAGCAAATCGGTCTGAGGGAAAGCCATACCGTCGATTACAACTTGATTCCATATTTCGATTGCGAAATCAAGGTCATCAGGCTCAAATTCTCTGATTTTTATAGCCATTTTTACTCCTTTTTGCAATTAATCTATAAAACCACCGCCGATTAGTACATTATTAATGTAAAAAACAGCAGATTGACCTGAAGCTGGTGCACGAACTGGTTTTTCGAAAATAATTTCGCAAGTTCCGTCATTTTTTGAGCGAACAAGAGCGATATTTTCTTCTTTGGAATAACGAATTTTCACACCAGCGTTAAATTCAGTACCTTTAAATCCAAGAACGGCAAAACTTGTGTTAGAAATCGTAACTTTATCCATAAAAATATCTTTGTCAGATAGGATTATATTATTATTCTCAGCATCAATTTTGTGCAAAAATAGTCGAGTTTTAGCTGACACACCGAGACCACGACGTTGACCGACTGTGTAGTTATGAATACCTTTGTGACGGCCTAAAACATTGCCCTCTAGGTCAACGAAATTACCTTCTGGCATAGAAAAACCACGACTTTCAATATATTTGGTATGATTTTCAGGAACAAAACAAATCTCCATACTATCAGGTTTATCGGCTACAGGGATACCAAGTTCACGTGCTTTTTCACGAACTTCTGCTTTAGTTGTAAACGGCGCAAGAGGGAAGATTAGTTTTGCAATAATTTCCGGTGTTAAACGGCATAGCATATATGATTGATCTTTGTCAGAATTAGCTTTAATTATAACTTTTTGAGGTTCTAAACCTTCTTTTATTGCCAAAATCCCAGTTTGTAGATAGTGACCTGTTGCTACGAAATCAGCGTCAAGCTTGTCGGCATAGTCGCATAAAGTAGCAAATTTTGAGGTAGGATTGCACATTATACAAGGATTTGGCGTGCGACCATTTAGGTATTCATCGATGAAATATTTGCACACATTTTGTTCTAAAGTTTCCTTGAAATCGTGACAAATAAATTCAATTCCGACAGTGTCAGCGACAGCTTTTGCATCGGCGCTTGGAGTTAAATCTGCATCTAAAAATACACCAATTACTTCATATCCGTCCTGCTTTAAAAGAGCAGCGGCAACGGCAGAGTCGACTCCCCCAGAAAGCCCTAAAATTACTTTTTTATTCATTATTAATCACCTATAATAGTTAAGTTTTCGACTGAGCGACATTTTTTTGTGTCCTCGTCGATGTCAAAAATTGTTGCATTTAAAAATT
>JAWXUP010000138.1:0-3921 GCA_044426345.1 Clostridia bacterium
AGAAATAAAAAGGTAACAGATAACAGAATACATTTCACAGCCAAAGGATACGACATTCCAAAAACTTCTGCAATTAATCTTAATTTAGAAGGTGAATGGGAAGAAAGTAAATACGGTTTGCAATTTTCTATAAGTTCATTTGAAGAAATAATACCACAAACAAAAGAAGGCATTACGGCTTATCTTAGTTCTGGGTTAATTAAAGGCGTTGGTGAAAAAACAGCTAAGAATATTGTTGATACCTTTGGTGTAGATACACTAAAAGTTTTCGATGAAGCACCGAACAAACTCACCCAGATAAGAGGAATTACACCAAAGAAGCTGAATAAGATTATCAATTCTTATAACAAAAGCAGATATATGCGTGAGATTTTATCGTATCTAACTCCTTATGGAATTTCAGTAAATAAGATATATAAAATTCGTGATGAGTTTGGGGAAAACAGTGCTAAAATTGTTAGAGAACAACCGTTTATGCTTTGTTCAATCAGTGGCTTTGGTTTTAAAACTGTGGATGCTATTGCTAGAAAAACTAACACCGCATTAAATGACCCGATGAGAATTAGAGGTGCTGCGTTTTTTATATTAGATGAAGCACAAATGAATGGTAATTTGTTTATCCCTGCTGATGAATATAAAAATCGCACATTGCAACTGCTTTGCGAAAACTTTGATTATCAAGTTGTTACTATGGATGAAGTTGTACAAGAACTAAGAACAATGCTTAGAGAAAAGCTTATTTTTGTTGATAATAAAAACATTTACTCTTACAAGTGCCTAAATGCTGAAAAGCAAACTGCTGAAAATATTTCTAAGTTTATTGGTAAAAAGATTAAGTACGATAAAGATGTAGACGCAGAAATTGAGCTTTCTCAAAAAAGGCTTGGAATAACCCTATCAACTGCACAAAAACTGGGTGTAAAAACCTGTCTTGAAAACAGACTTGCTGTTATAACAGGTGGTCCTGGTACTGGTAAAACTACGGTTTTAAAAGTTATTCTTGATGTGTATAAACAGCTAAACAAAGGGGAAATATTATTAACTGCTCCAACAGGTAGAGCTGCTAGAAGAATGGCAGAAAGCACAGGTGTTTTAGAGGCTAAAACTTTACATTCAGCTTTAGGGCTTATGGGTGGTGATGAAGATAACTCTACAACAGAAGATATACTTTATGAAGATTTTATAATTGCAGACGAAATGTCTATGGTTGATATGTTTTTAGCTAATGAACTATTCTCAAGAACGCAAACAGGTTCACAATTATTATTTTTAGGTGATACAGAACAGCTTCCATCAGTTGGTGCTGGCAATGTACTTCGAGAACTAATTAAATGTGGATTAATTCCTATTGTAGTTTTGGACACTGTTTTTAGACAGAGTAAAACCAGTAGGATTTCATTAAATGCAGAAAAAATCAAAAAGAATGATACCAAAATCCTATATGGTTCAGACTTCGATTTTATTGATGCTTTAGATGAAAGTGATGCTGCACAAATAGTTACTGACTTGTATGTTAAAGAGGTAAATGATATTGGTCTTGATAATGTACAAATATTAGCACCGTTTAAAAACCGTGGTGCAACTTCAGTTAATATGATGAATAGCACATTAAGAGAAATTATTAATGAAAAAGATGTTTCAAAAGCTGAACTTCAGATTAAGAAACGCATTTTTAGAGTTGGTGACAGAGTTATGCAAACTAAAAACAAGGGTGATATAAGTAATGGTGATGTTGGGTATATTACAGGAATTTACACTGACGAAGATAACGATTCTACTATTATAGTGGAATTTTCCGATAATCGAATAGTGGAATTTTCTCCTGAAGATACAGATAGACTAGAATTATCTTACTCTATGACTATTCATAAATCACAAGGCAGTGAATACAAAACTGTTATAATCCCTTTACTTTCAAGTCATTACATAATGCTGAGAAGAAATCTTATATATACAGCAATCACAAGGGCAAAAGTCAAAGTGATTTTGGTAGGACAGAAAAAAGCACTATTTACAGCTATTCATAAAAATGATATAGACAAACGTAATACAATGCTTGCAGAAAGAATTAGAGCTTGCCACCAAAGTGGTAAATCTGTATAAAAACTTAGAAAGAGGAAAATAGAATGAATGTAGAAACAATATATAATAGTGTACCAGCAGTAAACGAGCTAAATCGTGTAGATGGGTTTGACCCATTAAATTTCATCCGTGAAATTAATGATAATGGAAAAATACAATATTACCTAGATGTCAAATTTCGCAAATTATGGTTTAGGCTCAAATATCCTAATGGCAAAATTAAGAAAAAAATTGTAAAATTGAATGAACAAATTGCGATTATTGAGTCTTATATTTATTTGGATAAAAATGATGCTGAGGATAATTATATTGCAAGTGCCTTAGCTCAAAGAAGTGCTTCTTCAGAAGATAGATACAGCGATAAATATGTTGAATTAGCTGAAACAGCTTCGGTAGGACGTGCTCTTGCAGATGCAGGCTTTGGAATTCAATTTTGTGAAAAAGGTGAAGCTAATGATGAAAATGTTGTAGATGCACCTATTGAGTATAATCCTGAAACGGGAGAAGTATTAAATGTTCCTATGCAAAATAATATTGAACCTCAAAGAGAAAATATTATCAAAACAAAGGAAAATATTAATCCAGTAAAAGCTGAACATAAAGAACTGCTCTCTACTATGTCTTGTGAAGAATTATTGGAAATAATGACAGTTAATGATGCAAAAAAAGTTATTGTAAATATAGGTAACTATAAAGGGAGAACT
Organism: Clostridia bacterium; assembly: GCA_044426345.1. Lineage (GTDB taxonomy): Bacteria > Bacillota > Clostridia > Oscillospirales > Butyricicoccaceae > CAYJLC01. The sequence continues at coordinate 2,787 of JAWXUP010000138.1, forward strand.
TTAGCTGAAGTTGCTGTTAATAGTCCAAAAGATTTAAGTTGGTACGCCGATTCATACAGAGGCAAAAACAATTTGTTAAGAGCTGGAGCAAAGAAATTATTAGAACATTGCGTCGGCTAAAGATTTATAATAAGTATTGAGGGATTTTTGTTTAAAACAAGGCGGAGGATTGAGTAATACTTCCGTATTGCGATTGACGACAACGAAGTTTTAGACAAAAATCACCAATAAATATATAAAGGTTTAGCAGACACGATGTTTTGTATCTGCTATGTAAATTTATCAAAATAAAAGGAGGTCTATATAATGAGTAGTTATAATATGCCTTTTACCATTGCAGACGTATGTAATTTAATTAATCTTAGAGTTCGCAGAAGATCTAGCACAAGTGCTTATGTAGATTGTCCTTTTTGTAATCACGATAAAGGCAAGATGAATATTAATTTTCAAAAGAATGTTTTCCGTTGTAATTACTGTGGCGAAGCTGGTGGAGTAACCCAGCTTTACGCCAAAGTATATGGAATTCCACAATCAGACGCTTACAGAGAAATTTGTGACGCTCTTAATTTAGGATATAAAAAAGATAATGCCTATAACTATAACCATACAAGAATTAAACCTAAGTTTGAAAATATTTCAAAAGATATAGAGATAATAGAGCCTGCTGGTAGTGAGAATGTTCACCAAACTTTTTCCTACTTCTTTTCAATGTTGACATTGGCTAAAACGCATAAGGAAAACCTTATAGAACGAGGTCTTAATGAAGATGATATTGAAAAGCAAGGTTACAAAACAACTCCTGCTTTTGGATACACAAAAATTGTTAAAACATTAATAGAGCAAGGTTGTAAGTTAGAAGGTGTACCTGGTTTTTACATTGATAAAAATGGAGAATGGACAGTAAACATCAACAAATATTCTTCAGGAATACTTGTTCCTGTTATGTCTATTGAAGGTAAAATACAAGGAGCACAAATACGTTTGGATAATCCGAAAGAAAGTAAGCGCCGTTATATGTGGCTTTCTAGTGTAGATAAAACAAAAGGTATTACATCTGGCAGTCCAGTTCATTTTGTAGGAGATCCAACAGATAAGGTAATATACCTAACTGAAGGACCAATTAAAGCAAATGTAT
>JAWXUP010000037.1:0-24733 GCA_044426345.1 Clostridia bacterium
TCGCGTATACCTTGATGAACGAATTTGGCGTAGCCTCTCCACTTACAAACTACGCTAGCGTTAGTGTTAATGGCGAAACTTTTGGTTTATACCTAGCCGTTGAAGCTATCGAAGATGCGTTTTTGCAACGTAATTACGGAACTGATTATGGCACTCTTTATAAACCAGAAACCACAAGCAATGCAGGTGGTGAAATGTCAGCACCCGTTGAAGGAGAAATATCTGTCGATGAAGATGGAATTTCTGATGAAACCGAGCAAGAAATACCACAAATTGACGAACAATTCTCTCAAGATGCTACTCAAAACGCACAGCGTGAAACTTCTCAACAATCTAGTCGCAGTGGTGGAATGGGTATGTCTGGTGGCTCATCTGGATTAAGCAGTCTTTTGGTTATGATGGCGATGACCCGGATAGCTATAGTTATATTTTCGATAACGCTGTAACTATATTTACAGAGACAGACCAAACTGCAATAATCGAATCTATAGAACAACTAAATGAATACGAAAATCTAGAAGAAGTTGTCGATGTAGAAGAATTGATTCGTTATTTTATAGTGCATAATTTCTTATTGAATTTCGATAGCTACACAGGTGGTATAATGCATAATTACTATCTTTATGAAGAAGATGGAGTTATGACAATGTTACCTTGGGATTATAATTTATCTTTTGTTGCATTCCAAACAAGTTACACAACAGAAGAAATGATAAACTTCCCAATTGACGAGCCAGTTTCTGGAAATACCGTTGAAGACAGACCAATGTTAGCGTGGATTTTCTCAAATGAAGAGTACACCGAGCTTTACCACGAATTATTCCAAGAATTTATCGACGAATTTTTCGTAAGTGGTTATTTTGAAAATATGGTAAATGACGTTGAAACATTAATTTATGATGACGTTGAAAGCGACCCATCAAAATTCTGTACTTTTGAACAATTTACTACAGGCGTGCAAGCTTTGAAAGATTTCGTAGCTTTGCGTGTTGAAAGTATTCAAGGACAACTCGATGGAACAATTGGTTCAACTTTTGACGAACAAGAAAACGATGCTAATTTGATATCAGCAGGTGATGTTGACGTTACAGATACTGGTAGTGAAAGCGTACAAAAAGCTGCCGGTAACGACCAAAGTCCTAGTAGAAACCAAAGTGGAGGACAATCAATGGGAGGAATGGGTCAAATGGGCGGCGGAATGGGTCAAATGATGGGAGGAATGTCTCAGATGGGTGACCGAGTTACAGGAATGATAGACAATGTAAACGTTGATGGTAAAATTTCTGAAATTTCGCAAACATTCAATTTGTCCGATACGCAACTTTTAATGTTATACTCAGCGGGAATATTAGCATTGGGAATTGGTGTAGTTGCAATTTATAGACGACGAATTTATTAAATAAAACATATTTCCATTGCGTAGTAGGGTATGTATTGTATGCATTCTGTTTTAGGTGAGCATACAATGTGTACCCTACAACAAATCTTCGTAAAGATATTTTAAATATGTAGCGATTTATACAAAAAAATGTAGAGTTTTTTGTAAGATTAAAGATTGTTTTTTAAAATTAATCGTGATATCATTAGTGTATATTAATAAAATACAATGAGGAAGAGTGCTTTTTTGTTGTGAAGTGGTAAGGAGAAAAACAAATATGAAAATTTTAGTTTTAGGTGGAACAGGCGTTATTAGCAGACAAATCGTAAATAAAGCTGTAGAGGCAGGATACGATGTAACAGTTTTCAACCGTGGTATGAGAGCAAACGTTGAAATTCCAGAAGGTGTAAAAGTTGTTATTGGCGACCGTAAAGACACAGCAGATTTCGAAGCAAAAATGAAAGCAATCGACGTTGATGTTGTTATTGATATGATTTCATTTAACGTTCCAGATGTTAAACAACTATTAGATTTATTTGGAGAAAGATGTAAACAAATCATCGTAACTTCAAGTAGTTCTGCGTATGACAGACCATATAAAAGTTACCCAGTTTCAGAAGACAAAGAAGTTTTAACTTTTGACGATTCTTTTGCTTATGGTTTCAACAAAGCAGAAATGGATAGATATTTACAATCTCAAATGGGAAAATATAGCGCTGGTATTACAATTATCAGACCTTGTTTAACTTTTGGTGAAGGTACTGCTACGGTTGGTATGTTTAGACAAAATAAAAATATTGCACGTCGTATTTCACAAGGAAAACCAGTTGTTATGCTTGGTGAAGGTGTAATTCCTTGGTCATTTACTTTCGCACCAGACCTTGCAAAAGCATATGTTCTTGCTTGTTGTAACGAAAACACATACAATGACCACTTCCACGTAACAAATACAGAAGTTGTAATGTGGGAAGATCTTTACCGTGCTATCGGTAAAATTGTTGGTAAAGAACCAAACTTTGTATATGTTCCTTCGTCATTACTTCGTAAAGCGTATCCAACAGTTTGTACTCATTTAAATTACGAAAAAGTACACTTTGCAGTGCTTTCTAATGAAAAATTCCAAAAAGCAGTACCAGAATATAAACCTGAAATTACACTAGAAGAAGGTATGAAAATCGTTATGAATTGGTGGGACAAAACTGGTTTACCATATGACGAAGAAAAAGAAAAAATCGAAGATGATATCTGTGCAGCATATTATGAATTTGAAAAAGCGCTTCTTGCTTTGGGCTTAGAATAATATAAAACTTCACAAAAGACCGAGATGTTTTAAACATCTCGGTCTTTTTCTGTCGAAAAAGTGACATTCTAAAAAATATAGTACAAAAACTAACCTTAACCTTAAAATAAAATTTGAATGCACGCACTAGCAAAGTAAAAATTTTTCAGAGAAAAATTATTTACGCAGCGGACTTAAACGGCTCGCTGATAAAACAAGCTGTGTTTTCGTCTTTTGGATACTTTTGTACGCACAAAAGTATCAGCCACGCGGCGAGCGACTGCCGAGTAAAAAGATAGAACTAGCAGAAAGAGGTAGAGGCTGAAAATAAAAAAATTGCATATTTTGATAAAAAGTCTATTTTGAAAATGAGTTTTCGGATAAGCTGAGACCGAGATATTTAGCACATCTAGGTCTTTTTTTTGCTTTGGTGAGTTGAAACATAAATTTTAACTAAAAATTCTAAATCTATTTACTAAGTCTGTCGAATATAGTATAATAATGTCATAAGTACAAATAAACATTATCTATTATGCTAAAAATTTAATTTTGTGAGGGCCTATGAACAGAGATTTACCAATTAGTAATATACAAGAAGATACGCTTATGATTTCAAAATACGTTGATGGTATGGCGAGATTTATACAAAATTGCGACACACCTATGACCATTTCTATTCAAGGAGAATGGGGAAGTGGCAAGACTTCTTTTATGAAGTTACTTGAAAATAAACTTTGCATAAAAAAATCACTGCTTTCAAATTTTGAACCATATGAAAGCGTATGGATTCACACCTGGGAACTGTATTTAGACGATAATTTCGAAGTAGCTATAAGTAAGCTTATTATGAATATGTTTTACGAAATAAAAAAAATCGCTAAAGAAAAAGGCGTTAGCAGTTTGAATTTAATAGATAGCGTTGCTGAGGAATTTAAAAGATATTGCCTAGCGATTACCAAAATAACACTTGGTGCACTTAACCTAAACGGTGATGAAATGGTAAGTGCGGCAACTGATGCTTTTGAAGAAGACGGTCAGCTAAAAGTTCGCGAACTAAGGGAACGTTTTGAAAAATTAGTAACACTTTTGCTCGAAGATAAGCACAATAAAATATCTAACAAAGCGTTTATTATTTTTGTGGACGACCTTGACAGGATAGATCCAAAACTAGCATTAACTATTATCGAGGCGTTGAAAAACTTGTTTGACACACCTGGGTGCGTGTTTATTTTAGCAGTAGATTATGACATTATTTCGCGTGGTGTTGCAGAAAAGTATGAGCTTTCTAATTATAGTAGCAGAAATTTGTGCCATGATTATTTCGACAAAGTTATTCAAGTACCGTTTGTTATGCCTGTTAGAAAATATGACACAACAAAAATGATTGCAGATAAGCTCGATAAAATCAATTATTTATCTGAAAAAGACAATAAAGAGCAAGTTGTAGAACAGGTTAAACAAATAATTTCGCTTACAATGGGGAATAATCCACGTTCGATAAAACGTTTGTTTAATATTGTGCATTTAACCAATATTATAGATTTTAAAGACCCTCTTCAAACCTCGCAAGACTATAAAATTATGCTGATTTTATTAATAGCAATGCAACTTGAATACCCTCAAATTTACACATTGATAGAAACAAGCACATCGTACTTAGATTGGAAAAATAATATTATCTTTGATGACGATGAAATTCCTGAAAAAGCAAAAGAAGTTTTAGGAATTGACGAGGAATGGAAGGAAGTTATCTATAAAATAGCCTCAAAAGATGAAGTTTTACAAAATAGATGCAATTCTTTGTTTAGTTTGCTTTATATGTTGGGCGAAATAGTTGAAAACTTTAAAAATAATACAGACGAAAAAATCGAGGATATATTAGATATTATCGCAGTTACAAAAATAGACAAGGAGATAGATTTGCCATATATTTACAACGGTTTGGCTTACGATAAGTCTTCCCAAACTCAATTTCAGCAAGGAAATAACCTTATTGACCGTGTGGACTTTACAAAATATAGCAATTTATTAGATGTTGGTTGTGGAAACGGAAAGACAACGCTTGAACTTTTGAGAAAAAATCCAAATCTTAAAATAGATGCTTTTGATATGTCTAGAAAGCAGATTGACGTAGCAAAAAAACATCTAGTTGAGCAAAATTTATCAGAAAAACAAGTTAATTTCTTCGTACAAAATGCATTAGATTTAAATTCAGTAAATAAATACGACATTATTTTTAGCAATGCAACGCTACACTGGGTTTTGCCAGCAGAAGAAATGTATACAAAAATTTACAATGCACTAACTCCAAACGGCGAAATTGCAATTCATCAAGGTGGCGAAAAAAGCTATTTTGGATTGCATAATATGGCAAAAAGAGCGATTAGTGAGCTTGGTTTTGAGCATTATTTTAAAGATTGGGAATTTCCAGTTTTCTATCCTAGTAATGAAAAAATGGTAGATATGCTTAAAAAAATTGGATTTACTGATATAAAAGTAATCAGCGAGAAAACTACTGGTAAAGAATATGATAATTTAATCGAAAACTTCGCAAAAGCAAGCTTAATTTTTTATTACCAAAAATTACCTAATGAAAGCGATCAGAAAAAGCTTGAAGTTAAGTATATTCAACTTTGCAATAGTATGGAAGTTGACACACATACGCACAGATTATATATTTATGCAAAAAGAGGTGCAAAATGATTGAAATAGTGGCAAAAGAAGTGTTGAGCGATGTCGAAAAAGATGGAATTCGTGAAGTCTTATTTGCGTGTTCCGATGAATTTTTCCCTCCACTTAGCCAGCGAAATAGTTCTGTTTTAAGCGATATGAAAGGTGCTTTAATCAGCGAAGAAAAACCGTATTCATATCTTGCAGAAATGCTTAAACAAAAGTTCATTTTAGCAAAAAAAGATGAAAAAGTCGTAGGTTTTATGACTTTTAAAGAAAAATATAGTTGTGATGCGTTAAAATCAGTCGAAAATTCAACGTATATTACAACAATTTGCGTTTTTGAAGAATATCGAGGTAGTTCTATTTCAAGAAAAATGTATGACTTAATTGAGACGATGTATGATATAACGTCAACGAGAACGTGGTCTACAAATGATGCACATATTCATATTCTGCAAAAACGAGGGTATAATTTACACTCAAGGCTGATTGATGACAGAGCAAAAGGAATTGACACGGTGTATTTTGTTAGAAAAAACTAAAGTCACTTAATATTTAATCCAGACAAAATAAATAAAAAACCGACATCAAAAGTGAGATGAAATATCTCGTATGATGTCGGTTTTAATTTTAAAAATCAAGCATTAATCAATGTTTTTATCATAAAGCTTAGCCGCGTTAAGTACAACCAAAACAGAACCAGCATTATGAACTAAAGCACCAGTTGTTGGAGTCAAAATACCAGTAACTGACAGAATGATTGCAACGATATTAATAGCCATAGAAAGCGTGATGTTGAATTTTATAGAGAAGATTGTTGCATTTGAAAGTTTTTTGATATACGAAATTTTAGAAATATCATCACCCATAATAGCGATGTCGGCAGCATCAATTGCGATATCGCTACCCATAGTACCCATAGCGATACCAACGCTTGCAGTTTTCAGTGCTGGTGCGTCATTAACTCCGTCACCAACCATACAAACATCACCATATTTTACGCTCATCTCGTTGATTGCGTGAACTTTATCTTCAGGTAAAAGTGATGAATAAACATCGGTTATACCTATTTGTTCTGATATGAAATTAGCACTTTGCTCGTTGTCACCTGTAAGTAAAACGGTTTTTTGTATGCCTGCAGAATTAAGCTTTTCTATAGATTTAGCAGACGTATCTTTCAACTTGTCAGATAATCCAATTAAACCAGAAATAACATCGTCACAAGCTACTATAATGACTGCCTTGCCTTGTTTACGCAAATTAGCGATTTTTTCTTGTATTTGGTCAGAAATTTCAGCGTTAGAGTTCTCTGTGATTAGTTTTTCGTTTCCACATAGGAGTTTTTCACCAGAAATATTACCTAAAACACCTTTTCCGACAATCATTTCGAAATTTTCTACTGAAGATAAAGTCAGACCTTTAGTTCTTGCATAATTTACAGTTGCTTTGCCAATTGGATGCTCTGAGCGGCTTTCTACTGCATAAGCTAGTGTAATTAAGCTATTTTCATCACAATCCAGTGGAATAATATCTGAAACTTCAAGTTTTCCGTGCGTTAATGTACCAGTTTTATCAAAAGCTACTACATTTATGTTTCCCATACGCTCAAGAGCTTCACCAGATTTAATTAACACACCGTTTTTTGTCGCATGACCAACTGCCGCCATAATCGAAGTTGGAGTAGCGAGGGACAATGCACACGGACAAAATACAACTAGAACAGTAACTGCACGAACGAGTGCGATATCAGGTTGATTTAGGAAAAAAGCGATGATGATGTAGGTTATAATAGCTATGACGCAAGCTGCAGGAACAAGATAACCTGCCCATTTATCAACAATTCTTTGCGTTGGAGCTTTGTTATTATCAGCGTTTTCAACTAGTTTAATCATTTTTTGCAGTGACGAATTTTCAAAAGATTTTGTAACTTCAATATCGACAGAACCAAAACGATTTATCGTGCCTGTGAAAACTTCATCTCCAGTAATTTTATCAATAGGAAGTGATTCGCCAGTGATAATAGACTGGTCAACGGTAGTGCTACCATCAATAATAACGCCGTCTGCAGAAAAACTTTCGCCAGGGAATATGCGTAAAATATCGCCTTTTGCAATTTGTTCAGAATTAATGATTTGCTCAACGATTTCGCCGTTAGATGTTTTTGTGATTCTCCTACCTGTGCTAGGAACTAAATTTAGCAATTTTTCAATGCCTTGTTTAGCTTTTTCAACGGTTTTTTCTTCTAAAAACTCGCCAATCGCCATAATGAAAGCTATTTCACCGGCAGCAAAAATATCACCTATATAGACAGCTGCAATCATAGCTATCGTGATTAAAATTGCAGAAGTTATAACGCGTTCTTTGATAGATTGAATTGCGTAATAAGCCAGTGGTGTTCCAGAAATTAGCAAAGAAATAATTGCAGGATTTATAAAAAATGTAAAATCTATTGATAAAATTGGAAAAATATACTCTAAAATAAAACTTGTAAGTAATGCTAAACCAGAAACCCATAAAAATGGTATTGAATTTAACTTTAAAATTCTCTTTTCCATAAAAAACTCCTTTATTTATAACGTTTTAGAAAATTTATTAAGGGCAGAAATTAATTTGTCAATAGCCTCATCGCCATGACCATCACTAACTGCATCTAAAACACAGTGGTGCATATGACCCTCTAAAATAACCTGTCCAGTTTTGTGTAAAGCAGCTTTTACAGCGCCGATTTGCACTAAAATATCCTCGCAAGGCTTGTCTTCATTCACCATCTTTTGAATTCCTCGAACCTGACCTTCGATTTTTTTTAGTCGTAAATTTATAGCATTGACATCCATACATTGTTTCATAATAACTCTCCTTAAATTAGAAAATTTATACCCATAGGGGGTATGGGTAGAGTATATAACTTTTTAGAAAAAATGTCAAGTGAATTTTTAAAATTTGCGAAAAAAACCTGTATCTTTTTGTAGATACAGGTCGGCTTGTATGAAAATTCATTTTTAAAATAGATTTATCAAAAATGGACAATTAAAATTAAATTTTTGCAATTTCCTTAGTAATTATTACATCAGCGCCTAAATCAAGTACGTTTTTTATAACAACTTGACCAATTTTGGTTGGTGCGCAAACTTTTTGCTTATTAATTTCTGCAACTACGTCAAAAATACGATTTTTTGGAATTGCACCACTCAAACGTACGCTTACAAGAGGTAGTTCACCGTTTTCTACAACAATGCTAGTTGCAATATTGCGTTTTGGATCCAAAAGTTCTTGCTTAACATATTCAATGCCACGAGGACACATTTGACCAGAAATTTCACCGATTTCATTATTTTCGAGTAATTGTGCTTGAATTGCACAGCCATTTGGACAAATTATACAAGTAAATTCTTTTAACATTCTACAAAAACCTCCAAATCTCCTTGATTTTTTAAATTTGCAACTTTGAATTGAATCATTTCAGCAGGCAAAGCCTTAACCATTTTTTTTGTGAAAATTTGCTCGCCATTTTGAGTAACGATAATTTTGCAATTTTGCATAGGACGTCGAACTCGCATTGACAAAATTACCTCTTTCTCTCCACTAATTGTTTGAGGAATTGTATGACTAATATTTGCATCAGTATTGATTTTCAACTGGCAAATAGGCGATTTTTCAGTTTTTAGGTAATTTTCAACGCCAAATGCAAGTCTTTCAGCCTCTTCAGATACGAAATCAACCAAATCGTGAACTTGAAGAGCATTTCCTGCCACGAACATACCATCAATATTTGTTTGGTAATTTTCGTCAACGATAGCACCTTTTGTTCGTGCATCTAGCGAAACACCAGCAGTTGTTGCTAGCTCATTTTCTGGAATTAAGCCGACTGATAAAATTAGCGTGTCGCAGTCATATTTCTTCTCAGTTCCAGCAATTGGAGTGAATTTTTCATCAACTTGGCTCACGGTTACTGCATTTATGCGACTATTTCCGTGAATTTCTGTTACGGTATGACTTAGATATAGTGGAATGTCATAATCGTTTAGACATTGTTGAATATTTCGTGGAAGACCACTTGGATATGGTTGAATTTCAAAAACAGCGTGTACTTTTGCACCTTCTAAAGTCAAGCGACGTGCCATAATAAGCCCAATATCACCAGAACCGAGGATAATTACGTTTTTCCCCATCATAATATTGTGCAGATTTATGTAACTTTGCGCAACACCGGCAGTGAAAACACCAGCAGGACGCTCACCAGGAATTGCAAGCGCACCACGTGTACGTTCTCTACAACCAGTGGTGAAAACAACAGCTTTTGCTTGGATTTTTTCCATTCCATTAGGCGATACAATAGTTACGATTTTATCATCAGTAACATCTAAAACAGTGCTATTTGTAACGTAAGGAATACCGTATTCTAGCGTTTTTTCAATAAATTTGTGTGCATATTCAGGACCAGAAAGTGCCTCTGAAAAACGTTCAACACCAAAACCATCGTGGATACATTGACGTAAAATTCCACCTAAAGATTTTTCACGTTCAACGATTAAAATATCGGTAGTGCCAAGTTCGAAAAGTTTAACAGCAGCAGCCAAACCAGCAGGGCCTCCGCCAACAATTACTACATCAATAGTTTTCATTATTTAACCCTCCCAACAAACAGATTTGAACCTTCGCGAGCATATAAAACATCAGTTAACTCTTGGTTTTCAAGCAACATTTCTGCCATTCTCATTTGACAATAACCACCTTGACAGCGACCCATCATCGCACGAGTTCTATATTTTACGCTCATCAAAGTTTTTGCTCCAAGTGGATTATTTACAGCTTGTAAAAGCTCTGCTTTTGTAACTTTTTCGCAACGACAAACAAGTTCACCGTAATCTGGGTTTTCTTTTATAAGTTCGGCTTGTTTTTCTGCAGTTTGCTCGTTAAATTTAACGATTCCGTGACGAATTGGGTTGAAATCAGCATTTTTTTCAGCATTTTCACGAGTTGCGATGATATTTGCAACATATCTACCAATTGGCAATGCACCAGTAAGTGCTGGACTTTCGATACCGACTAAATTCACGCAATTTGGAATTTCTTCGCTAGTTTCGATTTTAAAATCTTGAATAGTACCATTTTCGTCAGTCCATTTTGGTAAAATTCCAGAATAATTTCGAATATAATCTTTCTTTTGTATGCAAGGCCATAAATTGTTAGCATCTTGTGCAAGATAGTCCATATTTTTTTGTGGCACACCGTAATTTATTTCGCCATATACGTCAACTTTTTCAGCGTCAGGACCAACGGTAACATTGCCATCAACTGTTGGCGTAACGTGAATGCCCATATATGTGTTACTTGGAACAGGGTAGACTGGCATAGGTAAAAGAGGACCTGTGCATTTATCTAAAATTATGTACGTTCCTTTGCTACCAATGACGTTATATTCGGGAAAACCTAGCATTTTACTAACTTTTCCACAATTTAAACCAGAGCTATTTACAACCCATTTTGATGTAAATTCGCCTTTTTTTGTACTCAAAGTATACGTATCATTTTCGTGTTTAATGTCTAAAACTTCGCTTGCTAAAAAATATTTAGCGCCATTTGAAACGGAATTTTCAGCAAGTGCAATTGTGTAAGTAAAAGGATCTAAAATACCACTCGAAGGGCAGAAAAGTGCAAATTTTCCTACAACAGCAGGAACTAATTTGTGAAGTTCTTTTTCATCTATGATGCGAAGCCCAACAACTCCGTTTTCTTCACCTTGTTTTTTAACTCGTTCAAGTTGAGCCATATCTTCATCGGTATTACCAACTAAAACCTTGCCTGTTCTTGAAAAAGGCACATCAAGTTCTTTGGCAACTTGGTCGAACTCTAAATTTCCTTCGAGACAGAATTTCGCTTTAAGAGAACCTTTGTCATAAGCAAATCCACCGTGCAAAACAGCAGAATTTCGTCCACTAGTTTCAAAGCACACGTCTTCGTTTTTCTCTAAAACGGCAATTTTAAGCTTAAAACGAGATAATTCGCGTGCAATTGCGCTACCAACAACGCCACCACCGATTATTAAAACGTCAAAATTATTATTCATATTACAATTTCTCCTTTGTATACAACCTTACTTAAATAATATAATATTTTGTTTAAAATGTCAATTATTTTAGATGAAAAATTAAGATTTTTGTAAAATAAATGAAATGATATTACCTTTTTGTGACTAGATAGAACTAAGAAATGTAGGAATAACTTTTTATTTGGTAATTTTGAATAGAAAATGATACCTAAATATGACAAAAATGACAAATTTACGCATAAAACTTAAAAGGTCTCACTTGATACTACTTTTTATTGTGAATAAATGTTAAAATAAATATAATAAATTCGTTAAGACACTCTAGAAAAACTTTTTTCACCCCAACGATTAAGTTTTTTGTGAGTGTCTTTTTCCTTTTTTTACAGTAAATTACATCAATAATTGTTAAGAATTTGTATTTATTTTTTGTGAAAAATATGAAAAGATTATGTCGCTCAAAATAAAGATATAGTTTTTTATACAATATTTTGAATAAAATTCTAGCAATTTTGACGATTGCAATAGTTTTAAACAGTTGGTATAATTTAATTAATGATAAAAGTATAAGGGGAAATTTGCTTGTATACAAAATCAACCCATATAGAGACTGTAATTAATGGAGGGGAAAATGTTTTACAATTATTTTATGAAGCTGTTTACTAGGTATATTAACTCAGCCAATAATAGGGTAGACAACAAAAAAAGAGCCGAAATTCTAGGTTATGGTGGCAGAGGTATACAAATTGCCCCAGGAGCTAGCGTTAGAATAAATAAACCAGGTGGAATTGGCACAAATTCTTTCATCGGACTTTATTCTTACGTAAATGGTGCGGTTACCATCGGCGACAACGTTTGGATTGGACCTTCGTGTTCGTTAACTGCAGGACATCACAAATTTGACCCTGAAACTGGATGGTTTAGTGCACGTACTAACACAGTAGAGGGAAGTCACGACGAAATTGTAATCGGTGATGGAACTTGGATTGCAAGTGGCGTTATCGTAACTGCTGGCGTTTCAGTTGGTAAAGCAAATCTTATTTGTGCAAACGCAGTTGTTACAAAATCAACTCCAGACTATGCTATAGTTGCTGGCACACCTGCTAGAGTTATGGGATATATTGACAAAGACACTGGTGAACATATATGGGAGGGAAAAGGAAAATGATGAATGCAAGTAGAGGAATTTATAAAGTTGCGCAAATTTTTAGATTTCCAGAGAATGGACAGTTAGTTGAAGAAAATCCACCACATTTTTGTTGGAAAACAGAAGATACAAAAGAAGTATATCGCGTTGCTATTAAAGATGGTAGTGATAAAATTGTAGCAGAGGTTACAACTGAAAAATCGTATGCGATTTCTCCGATAGACCTACCAGCTGGCAATTATTCTTGGAATTTATACACAAATACCGATGAAATGGGTTGGGTTTCATTTGAAATGGCAAAAGATACCGTTTCTTTCAAACGTCCAACAGGCCGTGAAATTTACGATAAAGTGCCAACTATGCACCCAAGACATCTTTTCTTTAAAGAAGATATTGAAAAAATCAAAGCTAACAAAGCTGGCGAACTTGAAGTTTTAAAACGCAACATAAAACTTGCGATTGAAGACGGTATGCCTGATGCACCTATACACCATATGCCTGGTCACGAAAATGATAAAATTGATTATCGTGCATTTTTCGGCAGATATCGTGATATTTGTGACAGAAACCTTGTAGCTTGTGCGTTGGGTCACGCTATTTTAGGCGATGAAGAGGCTGGTCAATACGCAAGAGAATTATTACTTACAATCTGTAACTGGAATCCTTCAGGTCCTTGTTCAATAAACGGACCTTGGGGAGATGAAATCGGTCTTAGTAACTGTCGTTGCTTGCCATCGGTTTACGACCTTATTTGGGATATCCTTACAGAAAAAGAACGTATTTTCGTAGAACGTACGCTTTATATTTACGGTACGCAAATTAATGAAAACTTTGCAATACGTGATTTCCTTCAAAATCCGGGACATTCACATTCGGGTAGAATTCCTGCATATTTAGGCGAAATTGCGATGATTTTAAAAGGTTCTCCAGTTGCAAATGACGAAGAACTTGCAAGTTGGTTACAATGTTCTGTTGATATTTACGGTAGTTTCTTCCCACACTATGGTGGTCAAGACGGAGGTTGGGCAGAAAGCGTTTTCTACAGCTCAACTTATACAAAATGGTATCTCCCATTCTTCATGGCAGTTGAAAGACTTGCAGGATATCGTTTCTTAGACCGTCCGTTCTATCAAAGATTAACTCATTTCTTTATGCATTTCTGTCCACCAAACTGGGAAAATCACCCATTCGGAGACGGATATTGGTGCAAAAGTGAAGATAAAGAATGGCCTGGTTTCTTTGCACAAAATCCATATCGTTTCTATGCACAACGTTTTGGTCCTGAATTAATTCAAAAATGGACCAAAGAATTGCCTTTACCTGAAATTTTCCGTCTGCATTTGTTAGATATTTTCATTCCAGAAGGCACACCACCAGAAAAACACTTAACTGGCGATGTTACAAGTTCATATCACTTTAAAGTTGCTGGCGTATTAAGTCATCACACAAATATTCACGAGCCAGAAAACGATATTGCACTTATTGCACGTGCAAGCCGTTATGGTAGCGTTAGTCATCAGCACGCCGATCAAGGTAACTTTGCGATAATTTGTGACGGTACAACTCTTGTAGGTCCATCGGGCTATTTCGGTTACGAATTTGGTACTGCCCACCATCGTGAATGGACAAATCAAACTAAAGCACACAACTGTATTTTAGTTGATGGTGTTGGTCAAAAATCGTTCAGCCACGAAGCGACAGGTCAAATTTTACAATGTGAAGACCTTGTTGATGGTACTTTTGCAGCAAAAATGGATTTATCTAAAGCATATCCAATGTTAGAACACTATATCCGTGATATTTCTATGACAGAAGACGGTAAAATAGTTGTAACTGATGATATTTTGGCAAAAGATGATGTGGAAATTTCTTGGTTACTACACAGCTTGTCAGAACCTGAAATCAGCGAAGGTTGCTTGACTATTAATCGTAATGGTAAAACTCTGAAAGTTATGCCTAAATCTGGCGTTGACGGTAATGCTAACGTTACAGATGAGTTTGAAACTCCAGTAGATTTCGGAAAACCAGAAAACAGACCTTTATGGCAAGAATTTGACAAGCAATATCATATTACTTGGAAAACAAATAAACAAAAAGAACATAAAATACAAGTTGAATTACAAGTTGTAAAATAAAAAAATATAACCGACTATAAATTATTTATAGTCGGTATTTTTATGTTTCAGCATTGTCATAAGCAAATTTCTTGATTTTATCTTTAATTTCAAAGTAATTTTTATGAATTTCTATTACTTCGTGCTTTTGCAAGTAGGAAATTTCACGGAAAAGAGCTGCTCTGCTAATTCCAAGTCTTTCTGCAAGTTCTTCGCGAGTACAGTCTATTTGAACTTGCTTATTATCATCCATATGTGATAAAAAATAAAAAATCAGCTTATTTTTAGAGGTATGTACGGTAAGAAATTCGATTTTTTCTAATAAAAATTGAATTTTCTCATTACAATAACTCGCATATTTTATAGCAAAACTAGGGTTTGTTTCCATTTCTTTAATAATGGTTTCTTTCAGTATGTATTTTATAGTAGTAGTTTTTTTTGCAATTAGCGTTGTCTGTAAAGAACAGGCTGTAAATAAATTTGAAATACCGAAACAATCGTTTTTAGAAAGGGTATTTAGCAAAACTTCTTTACCCTCAAGAGACATAGAATAAACAGCGATATTGCCATCTGAAATTACTCCGATGCAGTCTTTTCCTTCGACTTTGTCGCTAATTACATCATCTGTATGGAAAATTTTGACGTATTCAACGTTTAAACCGAGAACTAGTTCGCTTTCAATAAAATTCATTTAATCACCTCATATAAATGTTAGCTATAACTAACGTCAGTGTATCACAAATATAATTCCGTGTCAATAAAACAATTAATTTACTTGTCGTAATTAAAAACGGACGAATTATAAATCCGTCCGTTATAATATTTAATTTAACAAGCGTTAATTATCTAGAGAAATCAGCGTATTTACCATCGATAAATGCGATATCTTCTGGAGTTAATTTAACGTTAAGAGCTCTTTTAGCTTCTTCAAATTGTTCGCGTTTTGTGAAAGCGATGATAGGAGCAACGTTAACTTTTGGTTGACAAAGAAGGTAAGCAAGTACGATTTCACCAACTTCATAACCTGTTTTTGCAGAAAGTTCTTTAATTCTGTCAGCACGTCTGAAGTTTTCTGGGAACCAGCCATACATTTCTTTAGTTCTAGCGTTTGGAGCACCACCGTTGATAACTTGAGAGAAGAAACCACGAGCATTTGGAGCCCAAGGCATTACCAACATACCAGATTCTTCATACCAAGATTTTTCAGCTTGATCCATAACAACTTGAGTTAAATCTTCTGTAGCAACTGCAGTTGAAAGTGCAGCTGAGTAGTTGATTTGAGAAACTGAGAATGGAGTTAAACCGAATTGATTTGCAAAATCATTAGCTTTTTGAAGTCTAGGAGCAGACCAGTTTGACGCACCTAAAACACGAACTTTACCGCTTTTAACAACTTTGTCAAGAGCAACCATAATTTCTTCTACTGGGCGAGAAATATCATCTCTGTGAAGATATAAAATATCAATATAATCAGTGCCGATAGAAGTAAGACTTGTGTCTAAATCAAGATTAATACTAGCTTCGTCAAGACGAGGTGTAAAGTATTTTCTATTGTGATGAGCACATTTTGTAGCGATAACCATTTCTTTTCTTTTGCCAGTTTTTTTAAGGAATTTTCCTAAGAAAATTTCGCTAAGACCGTCAGCAGTCGCACGTGAATTATCAAAAGTTGTACCGCCGAATTCTAAGAATTCTTCCATATAAGCCCAAGAAGATTCAGTTCTTGCTGGTGTGTGCATAAAAAGGTGACCCAAAGCAAGTTGAGAAACTTCTAAGCTGTTTGTGCTATTAGAAAGTGTAAATTTTTTCATTTTAGTCCTCCATATTTGTTTATAATATACGTTACTACTAGTGTACCACTATTTTATATAATATTCAATAGTAGAAATGCATAAGTTACAGGGGTTAAATTTGGATATTTTTTCATAAAATATATTTAAAATGCTAAAAAGTTTGTTTTTAAATGCTATAAATAGAGAATTATTTTTGTGTATTACGTAGAAAAACATACTCAGTTTCAGTGGAATGTATACAACTAAATATAAAGTTCAATGCATTAAATTTCTTTATGTCAGTTAAATTTTCGATGTTATTACAAGCCATAAAACGAACCATTTCACCACGTGCCATTTTCGCAAAAGTAGCTTTTTGTGTTATTTTACCATTTGAAAGTTCACCAAAAACACAAGTTATAAGCGTATTAGTAGGTTTTAGGTGCTTTTCTATGCATTTTGAGTATTCTTTTGATGCTAGATTTAATATCACATCATCATTAAGTTCGAGATGTAAATTATCGCCCCAAAAGTCGTATAAATTAGCGTGATTTTCGATATTAACTGACGCTTGCATTTCTAACCTATACGGTACCACTCCGTCCATTGGTTTTAAAACACCGTAAAATGCAGATAGTATACGAAGATGCTCGGAAATGTAGGTAAACATTGAGTTTTCGAACACTGCAGGTGACATATATTTGTACTGGATACCCTCGTAAGATAGTATTGCAGGCGTTAAGTTTCGGGTTAAATCCATCTTTTGAATGCGTTCAAAATTCAAGGTAGCGATGGAATCGTTGCACTTCCAAATGGCTTTTAGTTCGTCATAGGATAAACTACGAAGAGTGTCTAAAATCGTTGAAGTTTTATCTAAAAATACAGGTAAACCACCTGTATCAAGTGAATCTGAGTCGATATTCATTTTTTTTGCAGGAGAAATTATAATTTTCATATAAATTTTATCACTTTCTGAAATAGTTCTTTTTTATATTGTAACATAAAATTAGCGATTAGTCATAGCTTTTTTGAAAATTATTCTAGTTAAAATTGCTAATTGACAAAATACCCTATAGGGGTATATAATATAAAAGGAAAGAGGTGCTTATGAAAACTGAAGTTTATGATATAGAGGGTATGCATTGTGCGGCATGCTCAAGCGCTATTGAAAGAATTACAAGAAAAATGAAAGGCGTTGAAAGCAGCGAAGTTAACCTTCCGATGAACAGAATGACGATAGTTTATGACGAAAACTTGGTAAATGAGGAGTTAATTTGTTCAAAAATCAAAAAAGCTGGCTTTTCGGCGCACATAAAGACGGAAAAAGAAGAAATTACGATAAAGGATAATTCGGAGGCTTTGAAGGTAGAAAAAGCTACACTTATCGCATCTATTGTATTGTCTGCTATTTTACTCTACGTTTCGATGGGGCAGATGCTTTTTGCAAATATACCTATGCCTGAAATTTTTTCAATGAACCAACACCCAGTAAATTTTGCTATTTTGCAATTAAGTATCACTATGTTAGTTATGTTTCTTGAACGACGATTTTTCATCAGTGGTTTTACGTCGCTTTTTCATGGAAATCCGAATATGGATACGCTTGTGGCTGTTAGTGCATCTACTTCGTTTGCGTATAGTTTTGTGATGACACTTATGATTGACACGAATGCTCATACGGTGCATAATTTGTATTACGAATCGGCAGCGATTGTTCTGGCTTTGGTTTCTGTTGGAAAATATATGGAAGGCAAAAACAAAGATAAAACAAAAGGTGCAATAGCAAAACTTATGCAATTGACACCACAAACAGCGATTTTAGTAGATGAAAATGGTCAATGGGAAGTTCCAACTGACAAACTGAAAGTTGGCGATGTTGTATTAGTGCAAGTGGGTAAAAGTGTACCACTTGACGGCGAAGTTATAGACGGCAGTGGCAGTATAGATGAGGCGATGTTGACAGGTGAAAGTATGCCTGTCGAAAAAAGCAAAGACAGTGAAGTTATCGGTGGAAGTATATGCGTTAACGGTGCGATTTACGTAAAAATAACACGTCAAGGCGACGACACAATGCTTGCGAAAATTGTGCGTTTTGTAGAAGATGCGCAAGGTAAAAAAGCTCCAATTTCGAAACTTGCAGATAGAGTTGCAGGTGTCTTCGTGCCAGTGGTAATCGGCATTGCGAGCGTAGCGGCTATCATTTGGATCATCATGGGTAGCGACATTTCATTTGCACTAAAAATCTTCACATCGGTGCTGGTTATCGCGTGTCCTTGCTCGCTAGGGTTGGCGACTCCGACATCTATAATAGTAGGAACTGGGCTGGGCGCCAATAACGGAATTTTAATAAGAAGTGGTGAATCACTTGAAAATACGCACAAAGTTAATGTAGCGATTTTTGATAAAACAGGAACTATTACGCAAGGAAAACCTACTGTAACTGATGTTTTTTGCGAAAAAATGAATGAAATTGAATTTTTGAGTGAAGTTATATCTGTGGAAAAATTATCAAGTCATCCACTTGCGAAAGCGATTTGTGAGGAAGAATTTGCACGAAATTTAACTATTTCAAAATACGAAGGACAATTCGAAAACCTAGATGGAATGGGGATTATCGCGAAAATTTCAGAGGAAAATTCACTAGCAATTGGTAACGCAAAACTTATGCGAAAAGTGGGTGCTGATATAGATCAAAATTTCGCCGATAAACTATCCGATGAAGGTAAAACAGTTATGTACGTAGCACGGAATGGTGAGTTTTTAGGGCTTATTGCTGTTGTTGACACTGTGAAAGATAATGCGAAAAATACTATGGAAAATCTGCGTAAAATGAATATAAAAACCATAATGTTAACTGGAGACAACGAGCATACAGCAAACTGCATAGCACGACAAGTTGGCGTTGACGAGGTCATTGCACAAGTACTTCCTACTGAAAAAGCTGACGTTGTTAAGCGTTATCAGGATGAAAATCACACAGTTATGATGGTTGGAGATGGCATAAATGATGCACCAGCACTTGCTCAAGCTGATATCGGTTGCGCTGTTGGTGGTGGTAGTGATATCGCAATCGAGTCTGCGCAGATAATTTTGATGAAAGATGACCTATTAGATGTGCCAAAAGCGATAAATTTAAGTCGTTTGACTATAAAAAACATAAAACAGAACCTATTTTGGGCATTTTGTTACAATTGTTTGTGCATTCCGGTGGCAGCTGGCGTGCTTTATAAATCATTCGGTATTTTATTATCACCGATGATAGGTGGGTTTGCGATGAGTATGAGTTCGCTTTTCGTGGTTTCGAACGCTTTAAGGCTTAGAGGTAAGAAAATATGAGTGATTGCTGTAAAAAAATCAAACATCGTGATGAAAAGGAGCAAAAAAAGCTTGAAAATCGTTTAAAACGTATCGAAGGACAGGTTCGAGGAGTACAAAGAATGTTGGCAGAAGATGCTTATTGCACAGATATTTTAACGCAAGTTTCGGCGATACAATCAGCACTTCACGCATTTAATGAGCAACTTTTAGTCGAGCATATTCAAACTTGCGTGGTTGAGGACATAAAAAATGGTCAAGAAGAGGTCGTTGAGGATCTAGTAAAAACAATAAAAAAATTAATGAAATAGGAGATTATTATGAAAGTTTTAAAAGTGGAAGATATGCACTGCGAAATGTGTGTAAAAAGAATTAACAATGCACTTACAGAGGCTGGTATTGCCTTTGAAATCAGTCTTGAGGACAAAACAGTTAGCGTTGATGAGGCAAAAGTTGCACAAGCTATTGAAGAGCTTGACGATTTGGGTTTTGACGCAGTGTAAATTAAAATCAAGGGAGTTTTGAGATGTTGAAAAATGTCTCAAAATTTCTTTTTATAGGGAGAAAACAATGACATTACAACAATTAAAATATGTGATTGAAATAGCTAAGAATGGCTCTATTAGTAGGGCGAGCGAACAACTTTTTTTGTCGCAACCTAGCTTATCTGCATCACTTAAAGATTTAGAAAAAGAGATAGGTTTTCAAATTTTCACAAGAAATAATAAGGGTCTCGCTATTACATCTGACGGAAAAGAGTTCTTAACTTACGCAAAGCAAGTAATTCTTCAATATGGCCTATTAGAGGACCGATATATTGTAAAAAAAACAATTAAAAAACGTTTTGCAGTTTCAACTCAGCATTATTCGTTTGCAGTGAAATCTTTTATTAATATGGTAAACGCATTTAATCTTGACGAGTACGAATTTTGCATCAGAGAGACCAAAACGCATGAAATTATAGATGATGTTCGCTTTAATCGTAGTGAAATTGGAGTGCTGTATCTTAACGATTTTAACAGGAGGGTTCTGGGGAGGGTTTTCGAAGAATACGACCTTGAATTTGTAGATTTGTTAAATTGTAGCATTTATGTTTACATGGCAAAAAACAATCCGTTAGCTAAAAATTCTATCATTGAAATGAGTCAACTTGAGGACTTTCCGTGCCTATCATTTGAGCAAGAAAACGCGTTTTATTATGCAGAAGAAGTGTTTAGCACATATGAATATAAGCGATTAATAAAGGCAAATGACCGTGCTACGATGCTGAATTTAATGAAAGGGATTAATGGTTACACCTTTTGTTCAGGAATTATTTCTCAGGAATTGAATGGTGATGAATATGTAGCAATTCCGTTAAATTCTGATGAAAAAATGTTGATTGGATACATAAAAAAATCGCAGACTGAACTTAGTGAACTCGCAAAAAGTTATATAAATGAGATAAATAATTTGATATAGGTAAAAACTATGGCTATCTTTTGGTTTTCGGTATTATACAAAATTTGTTTATGCTGTTATAATAAAATTACGATAAAACAGAAACTTAAATAAACTGAAAATATAGAAAAGGAGCTAAAATTATGAGCTATCGTTTTGAAACACTACAATTACACTCAGGTCAAGAAAATCCAGATCCAGTAACAGGAGCACGCGCAGTGCCTATTTATCAAACAACTTCATATGTTTTTGATAATAGTGACCATGCAGAGGCTAGATTTAATCTTACAGATATAGGAAATATTTATGGCAGACTTACTAACCCTACACAAGATGTTTTTGAGCAAAGAATTGCAAAGCTTGAGGGGGGCGTAGCGGCACTGGCTGTGGCGTCTGGGTCGGCTGCAATTTCGTATACAATCCAAAATTTAGCACAAGCTGGCGACCATATCGTGTCGGATAAAAACATTTATGGTGGTACGCACAACCTATTAAAAAACACACTGTCAAATTACGGAATTAATACATCTTTTGTAAATATTTTTGATTTAGACGAAGTAAAAAATGCTATTAAACCCAATACCAAAGCCATTTTCGTCGAAACTCTTAGCAATCCAAATTCTTTAGTTACTGACATAGAAACGCTAGCAAAAATCGCTCATGAACACGATATTCCACTTATAGTTGACAATACGTTTGCATCGCCATTCCTACTTCGTCCGATAGAGTATGGCGCGGATATAGTGGTTCATTCGGCTACTAAATTTATCGGTGGTCACGGAACAACACTCGGCGGAGTTATTGTAGATTCTGGTAATTTTGACTGGGAAAAATCTGGGAAATTTGCATCATTAGTAGATCCAAATCCAAGTTATCACGGTGTAAGTTTCACAAAAGCGTGTGGAAAAGCTGCCTTTGTAACAAAAATTCGTGCAATTTTACTGCGTGATTTAGGAGCATGCCTATCTCCGTTCAATGCATTTTTATTGTTGCAAGGATTAGAAACGTTGTCACTTCGCGTTGAGCGTCACGTTGAAAATACGTTAAAAGTAGTGAAATTTTTAGAAAATCACACTAAAGTTCTCAAAGTTAACCATCCATCAGTAACAAATGATGTAATTCAGCAAGAATTATACGCAAAATACTATCCAAATGGTGGAGGAACGATTTTCACTTTTGAGCTTGATGGAGATTTACGTCAAACAAAAGATTTCATAGATAACTTAAAACTTTTTTCACTAGTAGCAAATGTTGCCGATGTTAAAAGTTTAGTAATTCATCCGAGAACTACAACTCATTCGCAACTATCAAGTGATGAATTAACTGAAATCAAGGATAATACAGTGCGTTTATCAATCGGAACAGAGCATATTGATGATATAATTGAAGATTTAACTGCTGCTTTCGAGAAAATTTAACAAAATCTTGCAAAGTTATACAATTTTCGTCGATATTAACAAAAAATAAAGCCTCCCACTAAATAAAGAGGGAGGCATCTATATGCAAACTATAGTAGCAATGAAGATGGAATGTTTTCACAAAAAAATTTATAAAAATTAAAAAAAGCTCTTGACAATATACACTCTTTGGGTGTATATTAAATATAGTTAAGTTAGCAAATGCTAACGAATACTAAATCACTACACTTTGAAAGAAGTGTTTTTATTAAACTTGAAGTTAGCTTTAACTAACTAATATCTTGATGAAAGGATTTTGCAAATGCCATTTGAAACGATAATAAGACATTGCGCGCCGACACTTGCTGGAATGAAGGTTGGGAGCTTATTTTCATATAGATTTTCTTGCAAAAAAGAAATTTTAGACGACATAAAAAAACGTAATGAACTTTTAAATTCGCGTGGAATTTACTTTAAAATCCTTAAAATGTATGATAATTTCGCATTAATATATGTTTTCAGAAGAAAAAAGCTTGAAGAAATCTTAGAAAATGCTGAAATTAGAGATTTTTTATCGCAAAACGGATACTATGCTTTTGATTTAGAAAAAGCATTAGAAATTTTAGAAGAAAACCTAAAAGCTAACGATTTTCCACATGAAATTGGCGTTTTTTTGGATTATCCGTTGTCTGATATAAAAGCTTTTATCGAGTTTAAAGGAGCAAATCCAAAGTATGTAGGCTGTTGGAAAGCTTATTCTAACGAAGATTGCGCAAGAAAAATTACTGAGAAATTTAAAAAATGCACAAACGTGTATTGTAAAAAATTCGCAGAAGGAACCGATATTATCAGACTAACTGTAGCCTGTTAATTACATAAATAAAAAAATATATAACCGAAAGGAAATAAAAACTATGAGTAAAATTGCAATTATCTACTGGAGTGGAACAGGAAACACAGAGGCTATGGCATCTTGTCTAGAATCTGCAGCAAAAGGCGCAGGCGCTGAAGTTGTAACAATGACACCAGACGCTGTAGGTTCATTAACTGATTACACTGCCGTAGCTTTAGGTTGTCCATCAATGGGCGCAGAAGTTTTAGAAGAATCTGAATTCGAACCAATGTGGCAAGGAATCAAAGACTCTTTATCAGGCAAAAAAATCGGTTTATTCGGTTCTTATGGCTGGGGAGACGGCGAATGGATGCGTAACTGGGTTGACGAAGCTGAAGGTTCAAACCTAAATGTTGTTGGCAACGTTATCTGTCAAGAATCACCAGACGGAACAGCTCAAGACGAGCTTGCAGCACTTGCGACTGCATTAGTATAAGTTAATTCTCCTCTATATAAATCATTAAAAAACACCTTTGACGTTAAAATCAAAGGTGTTTTTGTGTATTTTAGTAAAATTATTTGATAAAACCAACGTGTTTGATGATTTCTTCGTATGCTTTTTCTTTTTTTTCATTGAAAACAACTTTATTTTCTTCAAAAAGATTACGGCCATTAGTGTCGATAGAAACAATTAGAGGACCAAATTCTTTAACACGACATACCCATAAAGTTTCTGGCATACCCAAATCACGCCATTGCGCATCTTCAATTTCCTCAACTTGAGTTGCCGCAACAACTGCACAACCAGCTGGGAAAACGCAATGTAAAGCTTTATGTTCTTTGCACGCAGCCTCGGTGTTCGGACCCATTCCACCTTTACCAACAAGAAGTTTTACACCAGTTTGTTCAACGAATTCTTTTTCGAATTTTTCCATACGCATACTCGTTGTAGGACCAATAGAAATCATTTGAAATTTGTTTTCTTCAACTTCTTTAACGATAGGGCCAGCGTGGAAAATTGCAATTCCGTTCAAGTCAACAGGAAGTTCACGTTTAGCCTCAACCAAACGACGGTGAGCAACGTCACGGCAAGTTACAATGTGTCCGTTAAGGTAAATAATATCACCAACATTAATGCCTTCAAGGTCTTTATCCGTGATAGGAGTGGTTAAAATTTTCTTTTCCATTATAATTGCACCTCCGAATGTGACAGAATTTTATAGCTTAAATCGTTTTCAAAAATGATGTGACCACGACGATGTGACCAGCAACCAACGTTTACTGCAACACCTATAGTTGAAGGATGACGGGCTGTATTTTCTATATTTACACCCATAACA
>JAWXUP010000005.1:0-76309 GCA_044426345.1 Clostridia bacterium
TACTCTCTTGGGCAACTCACTCACGCAATTGCTGTATCTTTAATGAACTGCAAACACGATGATAATTTCGTGAAATATACCGGTGACTCTTTCCGTGATTTAACAAGAATTGCTATGATAAATGAGCATTTATGGAGCGAACTTTTCTTCTGCAACAAAGAAGGTTTGATTTCTGATATAGACTGTTTTATCGAAGAACTTCAAAATCTACGCACAAAACTCGCAAATGACGATGAACAAGGTCTAAAAGAGTTGTTTATCAAATCCACAAATCGTAGAATCAAATACCTTAAAAAATCAAAATAAATTATATGCGTATGGGACGGTTTTTCCGTCCTTTTCGCTTGTCAAAAATTCTTTTTTTATACTTTTCCTTGAAATGTGTAATATGTTTTCTGCATTCTGTCACTGCAGAAACCGAAAGAATTTGCACATTTCAAAACTTTTCCACGTTTTTTATTAAAATTTCTACCGATACTATTATTGTAAACAAAGGAGGGATTTTTATGAGTAAATTTATTAATGGAATGATTGCTGGCGTTGTTGTCGGCTCTGCGACTTCTATGGTTGTAAATAGTATGCACGGCACGGATAAAACAAGCAAAAAAACACATAAAACTCTAGGTAAAACGCTCCATTCACTCGGTGATATGGCAGAAAATATAGCGAAATAGTAAAATATGCTCTCGTTGTTGATTTTTTTGAAGTTCAATACTCGAGGGCATTTTTTTTCTTTTAAAAATCACATTTCTATGCTAAAATATTATTATACATATTTCAAGGAGGGCTTTTATGAAGTTAAAAATTCGTCAACTCATTTCGAAAAAACAAACAATTTTACTAATTTCAAGTGCTTTGCTATTCTTTTTAGCATATTTTGTAAAACAAATGGCACAAATTAATATAGATGCCACCACAAATTTTTACACATTCGGTTTTTATAAATATTACATAACTTTTTTATCAAAAATAAATTCACTAGTACCTTTTTCTATTGCCGAAGTTTTAGTTGTCCTTTTTGGTATTTTCGTGGTTTTTTACGTTATTTTACTAGTTAAAACACTAATTTTCAACCGTGAAAAACTGGTTTCTACCTTAATTTTGCTAATTTTCCCTGCATCTATAATTTATTTTATGTTTAGTATTAGTTATATACCAAATTATTATAACTACAATTTTGTACACTATAGCGAACTAGAAACCACCGAAACTACCGTTGATAATCTATATTTACTCTGCGTAGAACTAGCCGAAAATGCTACTGCTTATCGCGAAATTTTAGAGCAAGAAAATCAAGTTTTTAGCTATTCAAACGAGCTTTCACATAACGAATTGTTCGAAATTTGTACTGATTCTTACAACGACTTTACCTCAGATTATCCAGAATTTACTTCACTTTTCGATGTTGTCCAAAATGCAACTGCAAAACCTGTTATCCTATCAGAAATAATGTCGTATCTCAAAATTAACGGCTTTTTCTTTGGTTTAACCGGCGAGGCAAACGTTAACACTCACACTTCTGCTGTTTATATTCCATCTACTGTTTGTCACGAATTGGCACATGTAGCTGGATTTATGCGAGAAGATGAGGCGAATTTTATATCGTTTTTGGTGTGTCGCAGCAGCGATAACGAATATTTAAATTACAGTGGTACGATGCTCGCACTTTTATACTCTGGAAATGCTTTATATAGTAAAAGTCCTGAAAAATATTTCGAAGTTATGTCTTTGTTGTCAACCGAAGTAATTATGGACATAAATGCTCATAGCGAATACTACAACGCTCATGATACTAACATTGGTAAGGTTTCAACTTCTGTTAATGACACCTATTTAAGAGCAAATGACCAAGCCGATGGCGTTAATAGTTATGGCAGAATGGTTGATTTGTTAATTGCCGATTATAATGCTAGACATTAATTTAAAATGAATATTTAAGCGATGCGAAAAAGGTATTTAAAAGATGATATACCCTTTGACCTAGTCGCAGTCTGCATATTTTTATTAGTGACAAGAACAATCCCCCACCTATTTTTATTTTCAATATTTAAAAATTATCAATTGTATACTATTGACAGCTAGCGATTGATATGTTATACTATGTTTAGTTATTAAATTAGGAGGTTATAATATGAATGACGGTCAACATATATTACATACGGTAAAAATTTTAACGGAATCTATCGAAAAATATGCTAATGCAAAACTAAAAGAACAGGATTTAACTCTTGCACAAGGTCATCTTTTACGTTGCTTAAAAATGTACGAGGGGCAAAGATGTCCATTAAAAGAGCTAGAAAAACAGCTTAATGTTGCACAATCAACGTCTGCCGGACTAGTTTCTCGTTTAGAAAAGAAAAATTTTGTTAAAACTTATACAGATGAGCACGATAAGCGTATAAAAATTATAGAAATCACAGACGACGGTCTAGCAGCTATGTATTATATACGCGAAAGCTTTAAAGAAGTTGAGAAAAATATTTTTTCAGGGTTAACCGATATAGAAAAAACTCTATTCAAAGAACTTGTTACAAAAATAATGAAAAATTTGCAAAAATAATCAGCCAATAGGCTTTTTTTAATATAAAATTCAATAGCATACTATTATTTAGGAGGGCAATATGTCTAAAATCTTTGGTAGTTTAAAATCAAGAGAGTGGCTTTTTGGCGCTATAACACTTGTTCTGATTTTATTTCAAGTATATTTCGACCTAAAAATTCCAGATTATATGAGTGAAATCACAAAGCTCGTACAAACTGAAGGAAGTCTAATGTCGGATATTTTACAAACAGGTGGAATTATGCTCGGTTGTTCAATTATTAGCGTTATTATAACGATAATCGTCGGATTTTTCGCAGCACAAATCGCTACAACGGTTGCAATGCGACTACGTGAACAAGTTTATGCCAAAACAATTTCTTTTTCTATGGCAGACTTAAACACTTTTTCAACTGGTAGCTTAATAACTCGTACAACAAATGATATCACACAAATTCAAATGTTTATCGCACTTGGTTATATATCCATTGTTCGCGCACCTACTTTGGCAATCTTCGCAATTATAAAAATTCTCGGTAAAAATGTAACTTTTTCTATGGCAGCACTCGTTGCAGTTTTAAGCCTAGCAGTTGTTTTAGCAACTATTTTAACGCTTACAATCCCAAAATCAAAGAAAATCCAGTCTCTTACTGACAAATTAAACACCGTTGTTCGTGAGCATTTAACTGGTGTTCGAGTAGTTCGTGCTTATAACGCAGAAAAATATCAAGAAGATAAATTCGAACAAACAAACGAAGAAGTTGCCTCAACACAAACTTTCGTAAACCGTACAACTGCTTTTATGGCTCCTTATATGACATTTTTAATGTCAATGCTAACACTTTCGATTTACTTCATCGGTGCCTATATGATAAATAATGTGTACGGAGCAGAAAAACTTACAATTTTCTCGGATATGGTAGTATTTTCTTCGTATGCAATGATGATTATTATGGCATTTATGATGCTTACTATGAATATCTTGATGCTACCTCGCTGTATCGTAGCTATGAACAGAATTAGAGAAGTAATAGATTTCGAAAACAGTATTACAGATGGTAATATTACTGATAATAATAACAGTTCAAACGATATGTCTATTGAGTTTAAAAACGTAACTTTTGCGTACCCAAATGGCGAAGAGGCTGTAGTTGAAGATATATCTTTCAGCGTTAAAAAAGGTCAAACAGTTGCTATTATCGGCTCTACAGGTAGTGGTAAAAGTACTATTATTAACCTGATTCAGCGTTTTTATGATTGCACCCAAGGTGAAATTTTAGTAGACGGAGTGAATGTTCGTGATTATACTCAGCACGCTCTACGAGAAAAATTAGGCCTTGTTTCGCAAAAAGCTATGTTATTTAGCTCAAGTGTTGGCGAAAATATTGCTTATGGTATAGAAAATATCGAAAATTCTCAGTTAGAAGTAGCTGTTGACATCGCTCAAGCTCGTGATTTCGTCGATAAAATCGGTTTCGATTCTCACGTTTCTCAAGGTGGTCTAAATTTATCTGGTGGACAAAAGCAACGTCTGTCGATAGCTCGTGCGATTTACAAAAACTCTGAAATATATCTATTCGATGACTGTTTTTCAGCACTTGACTACAAAACCGACCGAATGCTACGCACAAAACTTCGCGAACAAACCGAAGGTGCTACGAAAATTATGGTCGCTCAAAGAATTAGCACGGTTAAAGATTCCGACCAAATTATCGTTTTAGATAACGGTAAAATTGCAGGAATTGGAACACACAAAGAATTGCTTTCAAACTGCGAAGTATATATCGAAATTGCCGAATCTCAACTTTCTAAGGAGGAACTTGACCATGAATAATAAACCCGAAAACTCAAGACCTCCGATGGGTGGAAAACCACCGATGGGTGGTGGTCCAGGACCTCGAATGTCGATAGTCGAAAAACCTAAGGATTTCACAGGAAGTATAAAAAAATTAGCCTCTTATTCAAAACAATATGTAGCAGTTTTCACTTTTGCGATATTTCTTGCGATATTTGCGTCGATTTTCTCGTTAATTGGTCCTTCAAAACTTGCCGAAGTTACTGATTTAGTTTTAGTTGGAATGACTGGCGCTACTATTGATATATCTGCAGTTAAATCTATCGCAATTTTCCTAGCTACCATTTATGTTTTAAGCATAATTTTCAGCTATATACAAGGTAGCGTTATGGCTACGGTTTCGCAAAAAATATGCAAAAAAATGCGTACTGATTTAGTGGCAAAACTAAACCGTCTACCTCTATCATATTTTGACAGTCGTTCTTATGGCGACACGCTAAGTCACATTACAAATGACGTAGACACCATCGGAACAAGTCTAAACCAGAGTTTATCATCTGTAATTAGTGGATTATTTACGTTTTTAGGCGCGCTTATTTTAATGCTTTGCACAAACTGGATTATGGCGATAGCTGGATTTGCCTCAACTTTCCTTGGTTTTGCTTTAGCTGGTACAATAATCAAAAAATCACAAGGGTATTTCAGAGCACAACAAAAAGCACTTGGCGTAATTAATGGTCACATCGAGGAAGTTTACACTGGACATACAATAGTTAAGGCTTATAATAGTGAAGAATATGTAAAACACGATTTTGACAAAGGCAATCAAGCATTGTATAAAGCAGCTTGGCGAGCGCAATATATGTCTGGTCTTATGATGCCGATTATGGGTTTTGTTGGTAACTTCTCATATGTTGTGGTTTGTATAGTTGGGGCATTACTTGCAGTTAATGGTAGCATATCATTTAGTGTAATCGTTGCATTTATGCTGTATATAAGATTGTTTACACAACCACTTTCAACCTTAGCTCAAGCAGCGAACACCTTACAAAGTGCAGCGGCGGCGAGTGAACGAGTTTTCCAACTACTCGAAGAAGATGAACTGCCAAAAGAACTTAAAAATCTATCAGAACACAAGAAAACCGATGGTAGCGTTGAGTTTCGTGATGTTTATTTTGGATATGATGCTAGCAAAATGATAATCAAAGGATTTAGTGCAAAAATCGAGGCTGGCCAAAAAGTTGCAATCGTAGGCCCTACTGGTGCTGGTAAAACTACTATCGTAAACCTGTTAATGCGTTTTTACGAAATTAATAGAGGTGAAATTTTAATTGATGGTACTCCTATCGACCATATCAAGCGTGAGGATTTGCACAATATGTTTGCAATGGTATTGCAGGATACTTGGATGTTTGAGGGTAGTATTTTTGATAACATCGTGTACTGCGAAAAAAATGTAACACGTGAGCAAGTTATTGAGGCTTGTAAATCGGTTGGTCTTCATCACACAATTCAAACTATGCCAAAAGGCTATGATACAGTTATGGAAAATGCCTCGTTGTCGGTTGGTGAAAAACAATTGCTTACAATCGCACGTGCTATGATTAAAAAATCCGAGCTTTTAATTCTAGATGAGGCAACTAGTTCGGTAGATACTCGTACAGAATTACTAATCGGTAGAGCAATGGATAATTTATCAAAAAACAAAACGTCTTTTATAATAGCACACAGGCTGTCAACTATTAAAAATGCTGACATTATATTGGTTATGCGTGACGGTAATATAGTAGAAAACGGAAACCACGAACAATTACTTGAACAAAATGGTTTTTACGCTGATTTATATAATAGTCAGTTTGAACCAGAATAATTTACACGAACAAACTTAAAGAGGTCGATTAATTTCGACCTCTTTATGCATATTTTACATATATATGTATCTTAATCCATCAAAATAGCGTATTAATTTACTCTTTGTTACATATGCACACAAAAACTAGTTACATATGTGAATTTTTGTTTACTTTTTTGTGTATTTTTTATGAATTATTTGTAAAAAAACCTTTTAGTTATGTGTGAAATGTGGTATAATATACTTGTATAAAAAACGGTGCGAAAATTAAAAGGAGGCAAAACAAGATGAAGAAAAAAATCTTAGCAGCTCTTTTAGCTACTTCGATGATTTGTCAATCTATGGTTGTTGCGTTTGCAGATGATTCTCAAACATACGACGATGTTGCAGGTCACTGGGCTAGTGCTTCTATTGAAGAATGGAGCGACTATGGTGTTATCCAAGGTTCAGACGGAGCGTTTAGACCAGATGATAGCATTACAAGAGGCGAAATGGCTGTGATTCTTGAAAGAATTATGGGCTATGTTGTTGAAGGCGACAACACTTTCACTGACTTAGACGAAGCTTTCTATACAGAAGCTTTATTAAAACTTAACGCAGCTGGCATTATGCTAGGCGATGGTACTACTATTCGTCCAACAGATGCTATTACTCGTGAAGAAGCAGCAGTTGTTATTGCTCGTGCATTAAACTTTGACAGCTCTACAACTTCTACAAGCACTGGCTTTGCAGATGATGCAAGCATTAGCTCATGGGCTAAAGGTGCTGTTGAATCTTTAAGCGATGCTGGTATCGTAAATGGTAAAGGCGACAATCAATTTGACCCTAGTGCAAGCATCACAAGAGCAGAAGTTATCACTATTGTTGACAATGCAATTGGTTTATTCGTAAACGATGACGCAACTTACAGCGAAGACGTTGAGGGTATTGTTGTTGTTAATGCAGCAGGTGCTACACTTACAGATATGACAATCTACGGCGACTTAATTATCGCTGAAGGTGTTGATGAAGACGAAGTATACCTTGACAACATCACTGTTACTGGTGACGTATATGTTAAAGGTGGCGGTGAAAACTCAGTTTACTTTAACAGCGTTACTGTAAATGGTGGTTTAGTTGTTGCAAAAATTAACGGCGTTGTTCGTATTGTTGCAAGTGGCGAAACAACTATTTCAATGGTCGAAGTTAATGGTAGCGTTATAATTGTTGCTACTGACTTAGACGGTGGTGTAATTGGTACTGTAGAAATTAATAGTGGCGAATACATCGATCTTCAAGGAACATTTGCAAAAGTTGTAAACAATGTTGAAAATGCAAACCTTACAATTTCTGGTTCTATCAGCGAAATCGTTATGAATGCAACTGCAGACATAAACGGACAAACTTACGAAGCAGATTCTTATGTAGATCCAACAAACCTTCCATCAACTACAACTAGTTCTTCTAGTTCTTCTAGTTCTTCTAGTTCATCATCTGGTAGTGGTAGTAGTTCAAGTAGTTCATCTGGTGACTATAAAATCACTGTTGACACTGCTGTATATGGTAAAGTAAGCGTTAATAAAACTACAGCTGACCAAGGTGATGAAGTTACAATCACTACAGTTGCTGATTCTGGTTATATTTTAGAAGCTTTAACAGTTAAAGATGCAGATGGAAACGAAGTTGCTGTTGTTGACGGTAAATTCACAATGCCAGGCTCTAATGTAACAGTTACTGCTGAATTCGTAGAATTCTATACTCCAGGCGACTACACAATTTCTTGTGATACAGAAATCGTTGGTGGTTCTATCACAGCAGACCACACTGCAGCTTATGCAGGTGAAACTATCACATTAACTGCAACTGCTTTAGTAAACTACAATTTAGTTGCTATCTATGTTAATAGTGTTGCAATTACAGGTACAACTTTTGAAATGCCAGCATACGATGTTGATGTTTCAGCTGAATTCGAATTTGTTTCTGCTGATGATTTAGATTTAACTATCGGTGGATTCTCTGACGACCGTTTTGCAACTGGTTATCCAAAAGCAAGCATCGTTACAGACGAATCTGGCAATTTGGATGTATATGTAACAGTTAAATTCGATGAATATGCAATCGATCGTGACGTTTACGTAATGGCATCTGACAGATATACTTGGCACGACGATGAAGATACAGTTTCTGTAGACGAAGTTATCTATGGTTTATCTCCATATTATGATTATGATGGTGCAGATGAAAATGATTTAGGTTTTGCTACAGTTAATGGTAAAGATGAAACAGTTATCATATTAGATAGTAGCTACTATCAAAGTTCTTCAAGCTATTACTCTGCATATGAAATTCATTTAGTAGTAGTTGACGAAAATTCTACTTCAACTGATGTTACAACACTAACTTTCACTCCAGAAATGATTGAAGCGTTAGATGAAACAGCACCTTATATTTACGATGGTTTTATTAGCGAAGATAAAGAAACTATTATGCTTATGGTTTATGATTATAGTTCTGGCATAGATCAAACATCTGTACCAAGTGCATCAGATTTCTCTTTTGGTGTATATGGGGTTGATTCTGATGATATCTCAGTAACTAATGTTTCTGCTTATGAAAACGTTACAGATAGTTATGAAGATGAATTAGTTCTATACTTAACTGTATCTGGCATACCTACAGAATATGATTCAATTCAAATGTACTATAATGGCACTGCTATTAAAGATTTAAACGGCAATATCAGAGATAATGAAACAATATCTTTACAAGATTACAAAGCACCTGTTCTTACAGCTATTCATTCTGACGATGGTGTGTACTTAGGCACTTATGCAGAAAATATCATAAACTACTATACTCCTTCTTTAACTATCACAAATGATAAAGGCGTAACAGTTACTTCTATCAGCAACGGTACTCACTGGTGGGGTTCTGGCGAAATGGTTATAATGACTCGTGAAGTTACTGATAACCTTATGTCAACTGATGGTTATTACACAGTATCATCTGATGAAATTATCGACCAAATGGGTAACACAGTTTCAACTATGACAGCAACTTCTGAAATTGAAAATGCTGTATTTGATTTTGAAACTGCAACAGCTGAATATTATACTTGGGGTGACGACAGTTACGAAGTATCAATATTAGTTGATGTTGAAAACTTGAATTTCGAATATTTAACATCTAATATGTTAGCATATTGGTTCACTATTACAACTGAAGCTGGCGATGAAATCGCTTGTAGAGGTAGTTCTTGGACTAATGTACGTACATTCGATGAAGAAACTGGCGATGCAACAGTAGAAGTTTACTTTAGAAACATCGCAGCTGATGTAACTGAAGATTTCGATTTAACTGGCGCTACAATCAGTATGACTACTGATATTCCAACTGGTGATGATATCCCTTCTGACTTAGGTTTCCTAGGTGAATCAGGTGCTCCAGTAGATAATTTTAACACAACAACTTTAGTTAATGTTTTAATAGACTAATTTGTCATTATTAACTAAATAATCAAAGGCTACAATGAGCGAAAAAATCGTTTGTTGTAGCCTTTTTTTGCCTTGAAATACATATTTTTACTTTTCAGAAAAATAGCATAAAAATAATATACGAAATTTATGAAAAAATCACAAAAAAAGCCTTGACTTTATTGCGATAAAGTGGTAAACTAATACACGGATAGAAAAAGAACGAAAAAAATTGGAGAAATTATTATGAAAAAATTATTATCACTTACTCTTGCTGCTTTAATGGCAATGACAATGCTTACAGGTTGTAGTTCTGAAGAAGAAGCTACTGGCGAACTTGCAGAAGTTCAAGCTGCTGGCGTTATGAATATCGGTTACACAGTTTACGAACCAATGAACTACGAAGATGAGAGCGGAGTTCTTACTGGTTTTGATACTGAATTTGCACAAGCTGTTTGCGAAAAATTAGGTGTAGAACCAAACTTTATTATCATCAACTGGGACACAAAAGTTGTTGAACTTGATTCTAAAAACATTGATGCTATCTGGAATGGTATGACAATCACTGATGAATTACAAGCTAACATCTCAACTTCAAACCCATACGTTAAAAATGCTCAAGTTGTAGTAATCAACACTGCAAACGCTGACAAATATACTGATACTGCAAGCTTAGTAGATGCTACAATCGTTGCTGAATCTGGTTCTGCTGGCGAACTTGCAATCTATGATGATGCTGATTTATCAACTGCTGAGTACATTCCACTTGCAAAACAAACTGACGCATTACTAGAAGTTAAATCTGGCGCTGCTGATGCTGCTGTATTTGACTGGACTCTTGCAAAAAGCGTAATCGGTGAAGGTACAGACTTTGCTGACTTAATGATGATTGAAGGCGTTTCATTATCAGAAGAAAACTACGGTATCGGTTTCCGTAAAGACAGTGACTTAAAAGATGCTATCGACGAAATTATGGTTGAATTAATCGAAGACGGTACTCTTCCAGCACTAGCTGAAAAATACGGCTTAGGTCTTGCTGAATAATATTAAATATTAATAATAATTGTCATTTTAAACACGGTATTTAACGCTGTGTTTAAAGTGACTTATGTTATGTATGGAGCTATGTGGAAAATTTTGACACTTTTGTAGGGGCGAACTGTGGTCGTCCGTGCAAAATAAAGCACCTAATATAAAAATACGGTGTAAGCTCCCTCAGGCACTGCGGTGCCAGCTCCCTCGATAGGGAGCCAAGGAAAAAAGCCTCCCTCCTAGAGGGAGGTGGCAAAATCTTTGATTTTGACGGAGGGAGTTTACCGACAATAAAATTTTGCACACATACGATATAAAACAAATGCATCGGTATGACAAGGAGACCACAGGTCTCCCCTACACAATAAATTAACATAACACGTGCAAAATTAATCTACCGTATAAACGGACGAACGCAGTTCGCCCCTACCACCACTAGAATAGAATAAATTAGAATATTTTGACAAAAGAGAGGAATAGAAACTTATGGGTTCACAATCGGTTTCTGTAATTTTTGGAAAATTATTTGAAGCGTTTGAAATAAACATTCAAATTTTTATAGTAACAGCCCTGCTCGCTTTACCTTTAGGTATCGTTTTAGCATTAGGCTGCATTTCGCATTTTAAACCACTTCGTTACTTGCTAAATTTCATCATTTGGGTTGTTCGTGGAACGCCTTTAATGTTGCAAATCGTATTTGTTTTCTATGGCCCACCACTACTTGGACTTGGAAATCCTTGGGCATCTATGGGCACAACAGGTCGCCTTATCGCAGTATGTATAGCTTTCGTTATAAACTACGCATGTTATTTCTCGGAAATTTTCCGTGGTGGTATTTTGTCTGTACCACGCGGACAATACGAAGCTGGTCAAGTTCTCGGTATGACAAAATCGCAAATATTTTTTAAAGTTACGCTAATTCAAGTTGTAAAACGTGTTATTCCTCCAATGGGTAACGAATTTATGACGTTAATTAAAGATACAGCACTTGCAAACATCATTGCAATGCAAGAAATTATTATGGTTTCAAAAAATTACTCAACTCAAGGTCTTATCTGGCCATTATTTTCAACAGCAATTTTCTTCCTTGTTTTCTGTGGAGGTTTAACTCTTCTATTTAACTGGATTGAAAAGAAAATGGAATATTTCAGAGTGTAGAGGAGATAAAAATGTCAATATTACAAGTTTCAAATATAGAAAAAAGCTTTGGCTCTACACAGGTGCTAAAAGATGTTAGTTTTACGCTTGAAGAAGGCGAAGTTTTGGCAATAATCGGCTCGTCTGGTTCTGGAAAAACAACCCTACTACGTTGTCTTAACTTCCTAGAAACTGCTGACAAAGGCGATTTTAAGGTTTATGACGAAATTTTATTCGATGCAAACGATAAAAGCACTCAAAGTGATGGCGAAATTCGTAAAAAACGTCTAAATTTTGGTATGGTTTTCCAGTCTTTTAATCTATTCCCACAATATACAGCACTTGAAAATGTTATGCTAGCTAACAAACTTTTAGCTAAAGAACGTGCTGATTTTAAGCAAAATAAAAAGCAAATTTTTAATGATATCGAACAACAAGCGAAAAAATTACTTGATGATATGAGTTTGTCAGACCGTTTAGGAAATTATCCACACCAATTATCTGGTGGTCAGCAACAACGTGTAGCTATAGCTCGCGCACTTGCATTAAATCCAAAAATTTTATTTTTTGATGAACCAACTTCAGCACTTGATCCCGAACTTACAGGTGAAGTTTTAGACGTTATTCGTAAGCTTGCACAACAACACAGAACGATGGTTGTTGTAACTCACGAGATGGCTTTTGCAAAAGCAGTAGCTGACAAAGTGATTTTTATGGACGACGGATACATAGTTGAAAGTGGAACTCCGAGCGAAGTTTTTGACAACCCAAAATCAGATAGAATAAAAGCGTTCTTAAAAATGTAAAACTATTTGTAAGTTATATGTAAAATTCAACAATTAACAGTACCAAAATTGATGAAAATTTAGGTACTGTTATAATTTTAACAAGTTTGTTAAAATTTTTTCAATAATATTTCTGGGTATATTATGGTTGTCTCTTGATTAATTGTATAAATAATATCAAATTTACATATGCTATCAAAGATATACACATTAAAATGGTAAAATTAACCCAAGAAATAATATAAATATATCCATAAGTCACCACACTTGACCTTGTGAAAAAATATGCTATACTATAAATATAAAGATTGTTTGAAAAATAACGAATTTTAAAAATTAACATAAATTGTATTAAATAAACTATTTGGGAGGCGTGGATTTTGAAAGAAAATTACAACGAAAAATTAATCACTGCAGAGATTGCCGCAACAAAAATAAAATCGGGTGACAGAGTATTATTAGGTCACGCTGTAGCAGAGCCTTCGGCACTAATAAATGAAATTGTCGATAAACACGATAACTATAAAAATGTTGAACTTGTTCACCTAGTATACCTTGGAAATAGCGACTATTTAAAATATCCAGAAAGCTTTATTGACAACTCGTTATTTATGGGTGCTGGTCAAAGAAAATATTACGCTGATGGCGTGGTAAACTTTACACCATGCTTTTTTAACGAAGTACCAAAAATGCTTGATGAAGAATATCTTCCTGTTGACGTTTTTGCTTTCCAATGTGCTCCACCAGATGAAAACGGTTATATAAACGTTGGTGTTTCAGCAGACTACGGTTTAGCAGCTATCAAAAAGGCGAAAATGGTTATCGCCGAACTAAATCCTCAAATGCCAAGAACAGCAGGCGATGGTAATAGTATTCACGTATCAGAAATAGATTATATGTTCGAAGTTGATCGCCCATTATTTGAAATCGGCGAAACAAAAATCGGAGATATAGAACGTCAAATAGGTGCTCACATTGCGAAATTAATACCAGATGGTGCAACTCTTCAACTTGGTATCGGTTCAATTCCAGATGCGATTTTGGAATTCTTAAAAGATAAAAAAGACTTAGGTATCCACACTGAAATGCTTTCAGACGGTATCGTAGATTTAGTTAGATCTGGTGCTATCACTGGTAATGCTAAAAATACACACAAAGGTAAAATCGTTACAACATTTATAATGGGTACGAAAAAACTTTACGATTTCTGTAATAACAACCCAGATGTTGAAGTTTACGGTGTTGATTATACTAACAACCCTTATGTTATCGCTCAAAACGATAATATGATTTCGGTTAATGCGTGTATCCAAGTAGACTTAATGGGTCAAGTTATTGCTGATAATATTGGCTTAAAACAATTCTCAGGTGTTGGTGGTCAAGTAGACTTTGTACGTGGTGCGAATATGTCAAAAGGTGGTAAAGCTATTATCGCAATGGCATCGACTGCAGCAAGAGGTACAATCTCGAAAATCGTTCCATTTTTAGATCACGGTGGTGCAGTTACAACTTCTCGTTTTGATGTTTCGTATATCGTTACAGAATACGGTGTAGCCGAACTTCGTGGTAAAACACTAAAACAACGTGCAAGAGCTCTTATAAATATTGCTCATCCGGACTTCAGAGAAGAACTAGAAAAAGAATTTGAAGTACGTTTCAAAGAAAAATTATAAATGACACTTGAGATTTCTCAAATGACATAAATTATATTGTTTTCCCTGCGATGATCCCTCCCTTACTTCGTCGCAGTGGATAACAAAATATTTTTTCGAAATAAAATTATACACTATTGTTAAAATTATAACGTACACAATGTAAATTAAATAAAATACACTATATTAATAAGGAGAAAAAAATTATGAAAAACATTTATCTTGTTGAAGCTGTTCGTACAGCTGTTGGTTCTTACGGCGGTTCATTAAAAGACATTCCTGCTGCAAAATTAGGCTCAATCGTTGTTAAAGAAGCAATCGACCGTTCAGGTATCGATGCTGCAAAAGTTGATGAAGTTATCTTCGGTCAAGTTATATCTGCTGGTTGTGGACAAAACGTAGCTCGTCAAGTTGTAAT
The DNA here is from genome assembly GCA_044426345.1 of Clostridia bacterium. Lineage (GTDB taxonomy): Bacteria > Bacillota > Clostridia > Oscillospirales > Butyricicoccaceae > CAYJLC01. The sequence goes on from JAWXUP010000005.1 coordinate 14,663, forward strand.
TGGTGCAGGTTTAGATCAAACTGTTCCAGGTATGACAGTAAATAAAGTATGTGGTTCTGGTCTTAAAACAGTAACTCTAGCTGCTCAAATTCTTAAAGCTGGCGACGGCGAATGTATCGTAGCTGGTGGTACAGAAAATATGTCTGCTGCTCCTTATGTTTTACCAAGTGCACGTTGGGGCCAAAGAATGGGCGATGGCGCTATGGTTGACACAATGGTTAAAGATGCTCTATGGGATGTTTACAACAACTACCACATGGGTGTTACAGCTGAAAATTTAGCTACTAAATATGAACTTACAAGAGAAGAACAAGACGTTTTTGCTGCTAATTCTCAAAACAAAGCTGAAGCTGCTCAAGCTGCTGGTAAATTTGCAGATGAAATCGTTCCTGTAACTATTAAAGTTAAACGTCAAGACGTTGAATTTAAAGATGATGAATTTATCAAAAAAGGCGTTACTGCTGAAGGTATTGCAAAATTACGTCCAGCATTCAAAAAAGACGGTACAGTAACTGCTGCTAATGCATCTGGTATCAATGATGGTGCTGCTGCTGTTGTAGTTTGTACTGAAGACTTCGTTAAAGCTAACGGTTTAAAACCACTTGCTAAAGTTGTAGCATACGGTTCAGTTGGTTGTGACCCAGCTATCATGGGTATCGGTCCTGTTGAATCAGTTCGTCAAGCGCTATCTCGTGCTAATATGACAATTGACGATATCGATTTAGTAGAAGCAAACGAAGCTTTCGCTGCTCAATCTTTATCAGTTGCTAAAGAATTAAACTTTAATATGGATAAAGTAAACGTAAACGGTGGTGCAATCGCTATCGGTCACCCAGTTGGTGCATCTGGCGCTCGTATCCTAACTACTTTACTTCACGAAATGAAACGTTCAGACGCTAAAACTGGTCTTGCAACATTATGTATCGGTGGCGGTATGGGTGAAGCATTAATCGTAGAACGCGATGAACTTTGCAAATAAGGAATAAATATGGAATTTTTAACATTTGAACAAATAGAAAATGTTGGTATTGTTACAATTAACAGACCAAAAGCGTTAAATGCATTAAATACTGGAGTTCTTGAAGAATTACTAGAACTTTTTACAAATGGTATACCATCAGACGTTTATGCAGTGATTTTAACAGGTGCTGGCGACAAATCTTTTGTCGCTGGTGCTGATATTGCTGAAATGAAAGATAAAAATGTTGTCGAATCTAAAGCTTTTGGTAATTTAGGCAACAAAGCTTTCAAAGCAATAGAAGATTTTAAATATCCTGTAATTGCAATGGTGAATGGTTTCGCGCTTGGTGGTGGAACAGAACTTGCTCTTGCTTGTGACTTTAGAGTAGCAAGCGTTAAGGCGAAATTTGGTCAACCAGAAGTAGGCTTAGGAATTACTCCAGGATACGGTGGAACTCAACGTTTACCACGTGCTGTAGGTCCAGCTGTAGCAAAAGAAATGATTTACACAGCAAAAATCATCAAAGCTGATGAGGCAAAAGCAATTGGTTTAGTTAATCATATTTTTGAAGTAGAAAATCTGCTTGAAGAAACAATGAAAATAGCAAAAACTATTGCAAATAATGCACCAGTAGCAGTTGCGATGTCAAAAGAAGCTATAAATAATGGCTTGGATTGCGATATTGACACAGCACTTGCATTTGAAAGTCTTGCTTTTAGCACTTGTTTTGCAACAGAAGACCAAAAAATAGCGATGACATCATTTGTAAACAGAACAGAAAAAGAAATATTTAAAAACAAATAACCAGCGTGACGCTGGACCCATTATCGCGACGGAAAATCTGCGGAAATAGGATTTATCACCGCGCTTTGGGGATTTTTAAAGATAAAAAAGAAATAGAGGCATGATTTTGATATGCCAAATGAAATAAATGTATGATATAAGGAGATATAATATGAAATTAGCTATTATCGGTAACGGTATCATGGCAAATGGTATCGGTCAAGTATTTGCACAAAATGGTCACACAGTAGTATTTAAAGGCCGTACAGAAGACAAACTTGCAAAAGCTATCGCTACAATTGATAAAGGTCTTGCAAGACTTGTTTCTCGTGACAGAATGACAGCTGAAGTTAAAGATGCTACTATGGCTTTAATCAGCACAACAACAGATTTTGCTGATCTTGCAGATGCAGATTTAATCATCGAAGCAGTTGCAGAAGACATGGCTATTAAACACGAAACTTTCAAAATTTTAGATGGTATCTGTAAAGAAGATGCAATTTTTGCTACAAACACTTCTTCTTTATCAATCACTGAAATCGCTTCAGTACTTAAAAACCCATCTCGTTTAATCGGTCTTCACTTCTTCAATCCAGTACCAATGATGAAACTTGTTGAAATCATTTGTGGACAATTAACTTGCCCTAAAATTACTGAACAAACAACTGAACTTATGAAAGAAATCGGCAAAGTTCCAGTTAAAGTTGCAGAAGCTCCTGGTTTTGTTGTAAACAGAATTTTAATTCCACTTGTAAATGAAGGTGTTGGTATCCTTGCAGAAGGCATCGCTACTGCTGAAGATATCGACAACGCTATGAAACTTGGTGCTAACCACCCAATGGGACCTCTTGCACTAGGCGATTTAATCGGTCTTGACGTTTGTCTTGCTATTATGGACGTATTATACAAAGAAACTGGTGACAGCAAATACCGTGCTCACTCTCTTCTTCGTAAAAAAGTTCGTGCTGGTCAACTTGGACGTAAAACAGGCGTTGGTTTCTTCGATTACACTAAATAAGAGAAATATATGTAAAAAGAACTCGTTATTGACAACGGGTTCTTTTTTTACGAAAAAAAGAGTGTAACCCCAAAAAGGTTACACTCATTATAAAATCTTACGAACAAATTAAGCCTCAACACCGATTACTTCGATTTGAGTCAATGCTGGGAATGGTGATGCTTCATCAGATTGAATTAAATTTGTGAAAACAACAGTTCTGATAACTCTTTTTTCAATTGGGAAACATTGAGCTTCAGCTGTTTTTGTAAATTTAAGTGTTTCTGTTGTACCATCAGAGAAAATTACATCGCCTTGAGTCCAGTAGTTATCGTGTGGATAATCTGCACGCAATGTAATTCTGATTTCTGAAACTTCAACATCACGACCAAAGTCGATAGTATGTGCAGCTTCAGGATTACGGTTGATACCCCAAGATGTGTATGGGAATTTACCGTGTGATGCATTTTCAAAACAGCCATCGATAGCATTTCTTGCTTCAAAAACTGCTTCATTTCTTGTTTCAACATTTGCTGTAGCGTGTGGGAAGAATGTATCGTTTTTGCTACCATCATAAGGATTAAGAGCAAGATTTTTTGATACTTTAAGTTCTTCGGCAGATGCTTTTCTCGCTGAAATAACGTGCATATCGCCTGCAAAAGATTTAGGGCTGAAACATACTAATTCTCTTTCACCTGGAACGAAGAATTTAAGAACTCCACCTAAATCACGTTGTGGGATATATACTAAAACTTCTGGTAGTGCATCATCAAATTTAATGAAATAATGTCCGTAGTCAGCGCCTACTTCTAAAGTAATGCTGTCTCCTTCAACATATTTTGCATTATAAACCATAGACACGCCATTTCCACAAGGTCTGCTTGTAGTAATAGTTTTACCGTTTGGTCCTTTAATTTTCATACTATATCTATCTCTCATTTCAATGCTCCTATCTTAAATCAGTGTTTAAGATATTATCCATATCGTTGAATACTTGGTTTTCACCACCCATAGCCCAAATAAAGCTATAGTTAGAAGTACCACCACCAGAGTGAATGCTCCAAGATGGGCTGATTACAGCTTGTTCATTTTGCATTACAATGTGACGAGTTTCTTGTGGTTCGCCCATATAATGGAATACAACTTGACCTTCTGGAATGTCAATGTAAGTATAGATTTCCATTCTTCTTTCGTGTGTATGAGATGGAATTGTGTTCCATACGTTACCTTCATCTAACATTGTAAGACCCATTGTTAGTTGACAAGTTGGAAGTACGTCTGGGTGGATAAATTGACAGATAACACGTTTGTTAGCTGTTTTAACGTCACCTAGAGGAACTTTTTTAGCTTCTGCCATTGTGATTAACATTGTTGGGAATGTAGTGTGAGCTGGAGCTGAAACCATATAGAATTTAGCTGGAGCAGCTGCATCATCACTAGCGAAAACAACTTCTTTAGCGCCTTTACCGATGTATAGACAGTCTTTGTTTCCAAGTTTGTATTCTGTTCCATCAACTGTTACTGTACCAGCTTGAGCGATGTTAAAAATACCAAGTTCACGTCTTTCAAGGAAAGATTCTGTACCGAAGTTTGCAAAAATATCCATATCTTGTTCGATATTGATAGATTTACCAACAGGCATACAACCTAAAGTAACCATACGGTCAACGTGAGAGTATACAACTTGAACTGTATTTTCAATGTATAAGTTTTCGATTAAAAATTCAGCTCTAGTTTCTTCTGTAGTGTATCTTTTGAAGTCTTTTTGATTTGCACTATAACGAATATCCATTATTATTCTCCTCTGTATAAAAAGATGTATATATTGCTTTTGGGTGGCCTATAAAAAGCCACCCTAAATTTTATTAATTTTAAATTATGGTTGTTTACCAATGTAAGCTAAGATACCACCATCAACGTATAGGATATGTCCATTTACGAAGTTAGAAGCGTCAGAAGCTAGGAATACTGCAGGACCAGCAAGATCTTCTGGATCTCCCCAACGACCAGCAGGAGTTTTAGCTAAGATAAAGCTATCGAATGGGTGTGGAGTACCATCAGCTTGTTTTTCACGAAGTGGAGCTGTTTGTGGAGTAGCGATATAACCAGGGCCAATACCGTTACATTGGATGTTAGCAGCACCGTATTCAGAACAAATGTTTTTAGTAAGCATTTTAAGACCGCCTTTAGCAGCTGCATAACCAACTACTGTTTCACGACCAAGTTCGCTCATCATAGAACAAATGTTGATGATTTTACCGTGACCTTTTTCGATCATTGCTGGAAGTACAGCTTTAGATACGATGAAAGGACCGTTTAAGTCGATGTCGATAACTTTTCTAAATTCAGCAGCTGAAGTTTCAAGCATTGGTTTACGCATGATGATACCAGCATTGTTTACTAGGATATCGATAACGCCAACTTCTTCTGTGATTTTAGCAACTGTAGCGTTTACAGCATCTTCATCAGTAACGTCACAAACGTAACCGTGAGCGTCAACGCCGATTTCTTTATAGTTTGCAATACCTTTTGCAACTAATTCTTCATTGATATCGTTAAATACGATAGTAGCACCTGCTTGAGCGAATCCTGAAGCTAACGCAAAACCGATACCGTAACTTGCACCTGTAACGAATGCAACTTTACCTGTTAAGTCAAAAATATTCATTTTGTTCTCCTTGCAAAAATTACCAACTAAAGTATGAGCACTTATAATTTTTACAAAAACCCATACTTAGTTATTTTTAATGTTTTTTTATAATTACATTGCTAAAACGCTATTCCATTTATCTTCATTTGCAGGAACACCATTTTCTAAACCATCTTTTCTATGTCTAAATTCTCTTTCACCTGGATAGCGAACTTCTCCGCCTTCCTCTGAAGGTGTTACAGATTTTAAGCTAGTGATAATTCCGTTAATAATATCATCTGTCATTTGTTGATTATGGAATTTATTTGCATCTATTGCAATCATAATTTGTGTTAATCCAACTTCAGAGCCTAACTCGCCAACTTGAGGAACAGAATGTCCTTCACTAAGTACAGCACCAACCATATCAAGTAAAATTGAAATACCACTACCTTTCCAATATCCCATAGGAATTGGACGTCTTGTGATTTCGATTTCACCTGGGTCTGTAGTAAGATTTCCTGCTTGGTCATAACCACCTATTACTGGTAGTTGTTCACCTTTTAAGCGTGTTGTTTCAAGTTTTCCGTAAGAAAATTGTGACAACGCACAGTCAACAACAACGTGATTTCCGTCGCTTTTAGGAACTGAGAAAACTATAGGATTGTTACCAACTATATTCTCAACGCCGCCCCATGTAGGCATATTTGGCATAGTGTTTGACCAACAAATACCAATACATCCATCATCAGCCGCTTGACGTCCGTAGCTACCACCACGCATCCAGTGATTGTTATTACCAAGAGCAACCATACCGATACCAAACTCGTGAGCAAGCTCGCAAGCTCTAGCCATTGCTTTTTTGGCATTTAGTGGACCAAATCCACGATGCCCATCCCATTTTTCAATAGCTCCCATTTTTGCTTCGCAAGTTGCAATAGCGTCAGGTTTAATACCACCTGCATCTAACACACCTACAACAACTGGAAATCTATTAAGTCCGTGAGATTCAATTCCGTCTAAACTGTTATTTGCAAATATTTCAGCAGCTTCAGTAGCACTTTGCTCATCAAAACCACGACTTATAAGCACACGTTTAAACTCTTTCGCCATTTCTTCATATTTAACTCTAAACATTTTTGTTAATTCTCCAAAAATTAGTTACGCTTTTTTTGTGTCAAAAGATCTCATAAGACCAGGGTATCCTGCGATAACTTCTGGATCACAGTTTAAATCTCTGATTTCTGCTTTCCAAGAGCTTTCCCATTCTAAAGAATAGTATCCATCATATCCTTCAGCTTGAACTTTTGCAACAATGTCAGCAATTGGCATATCGCCTTCGCCTACTTTTGTATATTTATAGTTAAGTTGTTCTGGATCATTCCAAGAAACACCATCTTTAATATGAAGGTGAACTACTTTATCGTAAATTAATTTCATAGTTTCTTCAACAGTTTCGTTTTCTTCGATAGGGTGGATAATATCCCAGATAACTTTAGTGTTAACAAGTTCTGGATTTGCAGTGAATAATTCATTAAGCATAGAGCCTGTAGCATATTCATTGTGAGTTTCAATCCAAATTTGTTGGCCTAATTCGCCAGCAATAACGTCAACTTCTTTTAGCCATTTGTAAATACCATCTTTTTCTAATGGACCTTTAGGTGCACTAGCAAGTTTATGTGCATTACCAAGCATAATTCTAACGCCTTTAGCGCCTAAAATATTAGCTACTTCGAAAAGACGACGCATATTTGCTACATCTTCTGCGATATATTGGTTTACACGAGTAACGCTACTACCTAAGTCAGAAAATACTAGACCAGCATCGTTAACTTTTTTTACTAATTCTTCAAAATGGCTATCTGGAAGGAATTTGTCACTCCAATCGTGGAAGTCCATTCTAAGTTCGATTGCATCATAACCATTATCAACACATACTTTAATTACTTCATCAATAGACCAAGTTTTAAAAGGAAGTGTACTAATTGCAATTTTCATAATTATATAACTCCTTCTAGTTTACTTTTTTTTCTTTCCTGGTAATGTCATACGTTGTGCATAAGCCCAAGAAATTTCATCATCAAATGGAAGACCAGCTTTGATGTTTCTTAAATCGTTCATAAGTTTGAACATTACTTGTTCACGCATATCAAATGTAGGACCCGCCATATGAGGGTAACATTGAACGTTAGGAAGAGTTCTGAATGGGTGGTCAACTGGAACTGGTTCTTGAGCGTAAACGTCAAGAGCTGCTTTAAATCTACCAGTTTTAAGTTCGTCAGCTAATGCTTCTTCATCAACGATTTTACCTCTTGCAGTATTAACAAATACAGCACCTGGTTTAATCATTTGAAGTAATTCACGAGTGATCATACCTTCAGTATCTTTGTTCCAAGCAGAGTGTAATGAAATAACATCACATTCAGAGAAGATATATTCAAGAGTTGCTTTTTTACAGTTGTAGTGTTCACAAGCTTCGTCAGAAATGTATTCAGAAGCTATGTATAGATCTGGTTCAAACCATCTTAAAAGATCCATATAGTATCTAGAAATTTGACCGTAACCGATGATACCAACTTTTTTACGAACTAGACCGCTATTGTTACAAGCTTCCATTTTCCATAAATTGTCACGCATTCTTTTCATAAGTTCTTCGTTACGTCTTAAAATATTTAAAGTATAAACTAAAGTACCTTCAGCAACTGAACGAGCAAATACGTCATTACCAGAAAGAACGATGATACCTTTATCATATTCTTCTTTACATACTAAACCAGCAACAGAACCAGCAGTATGAGCATGAACTTTAAGATTTTTAGCTGCTGCAACAACGTCAGCATCTACAGCTGGAGAACCCCAACCTGACATAAATACATCTACGTCTTTGATATGTTCGATTAATTCTTCTTTTGTAAATCCTTGTTTACCAGTTTCGTTCCATACAAGTTCACCTATTTGTGATAATTCTTCGATTACTCTAGGAGTGAAATAGCTATCTTGTACTTCGCCTGCGCCTACGCCAATTAAAATTTTCATATGCTTTTACTTCCCTTCTTAACTATGTTAATAATTCTCTATATCCATTATACCATACAACCCTATGATATAACAATATTTTTCTCAATAAATTCTATAAATAATTTTATTTTTACGAAATTTACTATAATTTAAAAACTATGTTAAAACTATTTAAAAACTTGTATACATCTAAGTCTAAAAATAATAGTTTTGTACTTAAAAATTAAAATACTGCTAAAGATACTTGACCTTTAGCAGTATCTTTTAATAAATCAAGTACTGATTACCAAATTTGAAGATCTGTGCCTAAAATTTTTGTAATAGCTTCAGTGAAATAGAAATCACTATAAACGATGTAACGGTTATGTGGATCAGATTCATTTTCATTTGCGTGGTATCTAACTGTACCGTAGTGAACCATACCATCTGTTTCTGGATTCCAGTCACAGAATTTTTCTTCCATAGCACGTAAGATTTTGATAGCAGCTTCTTTGTAACATCTACCATCGATTTCGCCTAAAACTTTTGCAAGTTCAAGGAAACCACAAGCAGCAAGACCGCCAGCTGATGAGTCCCAAATTTCAGGATATTTAGGTGCTCTAAAGTCACATACTGGTAACCAGTCATCTTTAGCGATTTCAGCGATAAAGTAGTTAGAAACTCTTTTACATGCTTCTAAATATTTTTTATCTTGAGTGTGGTAGTAGCTGTTCATTAAGCCGTAGATAGCCCAACCTTGTCCACGAGTCCAAGATGAATCTACAGAATAACCTTGTCCAGCAAAGTTTTCGATTTCTTCACCAGTATTTGGATCATAAGAAACGATGTGTTTAACACTACCATCTTCACGGATGTGATGTTTAACAGTTTGATCAGCGTGAGCTTTAGCGATTCTAGCAAAACGAGGATCTTCTACTTGTTCACTTGCCCAGTAAAGAACTGATAAGTTCATCATTGTGTCAATGATTGCCCAACCTTCATCAGTGTCTTCCATGTGTTGACGATGTTGCCAAGCACGGATATATTTACCATCAATATTGAAACGGCTAGTAAGTAAAGATGCAGCATACATACCTTTAACTCTTGATTCTTCATTACCAGTTAATTTGTAATTTAAAACAGAAGTTAATTGTCTTAAGAAACCAACGTCATGGTGAAGTTTGAAGTAGTTGTTGAAAGCTGGATCCAAGCTTTTTTCTTGATCTTCAGCTGCTATACGATATTTTTCGTTTTTAGTTTGGTGGTATAAAATCCAAAGAGTTGCAGCGTAGAAACCGTTAGTCCAGAAACCAACGTTTGTTTTTGTCATATCGTTGAATTTTCCATCTACAGAGAAATAAGGAATTGTCCCCATTGTACGTTCGATAGTTTTTTCCATTTTAGTGTCGATTTTAGCGAACACTTCTTTTGCCCAAAGTAAGTCTTTTTCTTCAAAATTCATTTTACTTCTCTCCTTCAAAATATAATTTATCTTTACGCCAATTTATTTGGCAAAAATAACTAAGTTATTACTTGAAAATTAAACGTTTGTTTACCAGATTTCAAGTTCTGAACCTAATATTTTAGTGATAGCTTCTGTAAAGTAGAAATCACTGTATACTATGTAGCGATTATGTTCTTTTTCGCCACGGTTTTCGTGGTATCTGATAGTACCATAATGTACCATACCATCTGATTCTGGATCCCAATCACAGAATTTTTCTTCGATAGCACGTAGCATTTTAATAGCAGCAACTTTATAGCATTTGCCATCTACTTCACCTAGTTCTTTTGCAAGGTCTAGTAAACCACAAGCAACTAATGCGCTAGCTGATGAATCGAATAATTCTGGTCCACCTTCAGGAGTTCTGAAGTCACAAGGAGGTAACCAGTTTGTTGCAGAAATTTCATTTATAAAGTAATTAGCAACTCTTTGACAAGCTTCTAAATATCTTTTTTCTTTAGTATGACGATAGCTGTTCATAAAGCCATAAACTGCCCAACCTTGACCACGAGTCCAAGATGAACCAATTGCAACGCCTTGTCCAGCGTGTTCGCCAATGCGTTCGCCAGTATCTTCATCATAAATAACGATGTGTCTAACACTACCGTCTTCACGAATATGATTTTTAATAGTTTGGTCTGCGTGAGCTTGAGCTATTTTTGCAAAACGTTTGTCGCCTACTTGTTCGCTTGCCCAATAAAGAACAGATAAGTTCATCATAGTATCAATGATAGACCAACCGTCAGCAGGAACACCTTCTGAACGATAAATTTGCCAAGCACGTAAATATCTGCCATCAATGTTAAAACGACTTGCAAGCAATGATGCTGCATACATACCTCTAACGCGAGATTCTTCATTACCTGTTAATTTATAGTCTAATACAGCTGATAATTGCCATAAGAAACCAACATCGTGATGTAATTTGAAGTAATTTTTAAAAGCAGGATCTAAAGATTTGATTTGATCTTCAGCCGCGATGCGATATTTTTCGTTTTTGGTTTGATTATACATAATCCAAATCAATCCACAATAGAAACTATTTGTCCAAAAACAAACATTATCTTTTGCCATATCATTGAATTTACCATCTTCTACTAAATAAGGAATTGTCCCCATAGTACGATCAATAGTTTTCTCCATTTTTTTGTCGATTTTTGCGAATACCTCTTTTGCCCAAAGTACGTCTTTTTCTTCAAAGTTCATAAATGCATGTCCCTTTCAAAATAAAATAAATGTGTATCTTGTTTAAATTAACAACTGCTTAAATATATCTATATATGTTATATGCTTTAACATTTGTAGCTAGTACAGTTCAAAGCTAATAAGTTTCAAATTCAAATATAATTTTTGCTGATATTGTAAAGTTAAAAACCTCAGGCCTCTATTGTATACAAATATACAAGCTAATTTTAGTTTCTTCACTTTATTCATTTTTCGTTGTCTGAGATTATCTTTCGTAGTGGATATCGATTTCATATACTATATATGCTTTAAATATGTATTTTAATGCAAAGCACACACTGCTACCTTATCTATAGTCATTATACCATATACAAGTATATAATTTCAACCACTTTTTGGTTGTTTTTTTATTTTTTGTATGTATTCTTAAATATAGGTATCTTTTTTTGTGATATTTCACATTAACTTTGTCAAATTTTAAAATTTTATACTTGATATTTTTATAACAAATAGTTTTTAAATTTTTTTGAGATACTCTTGCAATAATTTTCAATTCCAAAATATGAATTTTTTTCTATTTTCAACAAGTTGTATGCAGGATATTTTTCAAAAAAAATAAAAGTGGCGCGACGGCAAAGACTGCCACGCCACTTTTAAATTAATTAACTTTTAAAATAATAGAGTTTAGTGATTAAGCTAAAGAATCCATCATTCTTTCGTAAGCTGCTTGGTAAGTTGCAATAACTTCATCCATACCCATAGCAGAAAGATCAGCCATGTATTGGTCGAATTCGCCTTCGATACGGCTACCGTCGTATGTCCAAGCTTCAGCTTTTTCTTGAATATAAGCTAGACAAGTTGGATATTTAGAAGTGATAAGATCAGATTCTTCTAATGTAAAGCTTAATGTTGGAACTTGTGCATTGTAATTTGCAACAACGCCTGAAGTAGCGTACATGTCAGTACCAATCGCACCTTCTTCACTCATTACTTGATATTCATAAGTTGCATCATGTAAGAATGCCATAGGTTTCAAAGATCCACCCATTTTGTAGATTAAAGTAACTAAAGATTCGTCGCCTTCGAACATATATTGTTGGTAGATAGGATCGCCATCTTCATTGTAATCGAAAGTTTCGCCTTCAACACCGTAAGTAGTAACGTCACGGCCTTGATCACAGAATAAGAAGTCCATGAATTTGATTGATTCTACAACGTGTTCGTTATCAACTGAGATCCCCCAGCCGTAACCATCTGTACGTAGACGAGAGTAAGCTGTCCATACTTCACCATTGATATCAGCTGGTGGTAACATACATGTTAAGTAGAAACCTTCAACTAATTCAGGGATAGTATCATTGTATGCAGAAGATGATGGGAACCAGTCAAATGTAATACCACCGTTATCATCTGGGTATAACAAGTCACGAGTGCTGTTGTCAGTTGTGAAGATTTCTTTGTAGATAAGACCATCAGCATACCATTCACTGATTTGGATCATAGCATCTTTGTATTCTTCTTGATAGAATGCAATTTCAACTTGATCATCAGAGTTGATGTGCCAGAAACCACTTAAACCGAATAATTGAAGTAAAGCTGTGATTTTAACGTCATCAGTACCCATTCTTTTGAAGAAAGCAACTTCATCAGCTTCGCCATTTCCGTTAGGATCTTCTGTTGCGAAAGCGTACATAACTGCTTCGAATTCATCAAAAGTAGTTGGAACTTCTAAACCAAGAGTGTCTAACCAGTCTTGACGGATAAACCAACCTTGAGAAACAACGTCTTCATAGATAAATGGAACAGCATAGATGTTACCATCATCCATTGTTACAGATGCTTCTGCTTCTGGGAATCTTTCAAATGCAGCCATAATGTTTGGAGCGTATTCTTCTAATAAATCATTTAGAGGAATGAATGCGCCTTCAGCTGCATATGTGTTGATAGCAACGATATCACCACCAACAAGGTCTGGTAATACTGGATCTGTCATCATAAGGTTGAAAGCTTGGTCAGAGTCATTGTTATACTCTGGAGCTACACCATCAAGAGTGATGTTAGTGTAACGAGCCATTTCGTTTGGAATAGCCATATCGTCAGTTAAAACGTATATGCCTTGCCAGTGACAGAAAGCTGTAAGTGTTAGAGGTTCGTCAGAACAACTATACAAGCCATCGCCTTTTAATCCGTATGGATTAGAGTCAGTTGTTGTTTCAGTAGTGCTTGCGCTTGATGAGCTTGATGAGCTAGAGCTTGAGCTTGATGAGCTAGAGCTTGAGCTTGAAGTATCAGAACTGCTTGAGCAAGCTACCATAGATAGTGTCATGCTTGCTAATAGAATACCTGCTATTAGTTTTTTAACGTTCATAGTTTTTGCCGCCTTTCTCTTTCTTTTCTCTTTTTTTATAATAAAAAGCGTTGTTTCATTCATATTTATAAAATATTAAATTAACAACGCATCTTATTTCTATTAATCAGGAAATAAAGTGCGAAACTGAAAAAGTTTTAATACTTTTAAAGTTCTAAGGGTACCACTAGTCTGTTTTTATGCATTTATAATATATCTTTGCTTTTGTGACAACAGTTGTTCTGCCTCTCTAATCCAACCGATATCACTAAACCTTTCAAGGTTTTATATTTGTTTGCTATTCAGCAACGCTTTCCATCATTCTATCGTATGCCGCTTGGTAAACTGCAACTACTTCATCCATACCCATTTGAGATAATGTATTCATATAGTCATCAAATTCACCTTCGATACGATCACCATTATAAGTCCAAGATTCTGCTTTTTCAAGAATATAAGCTTCGCAAGAAGGATAAATCGAACTAATAATATCAGATTCTTCTAGAGTTAAGCTTACTGTTGGAAGTTGTGGTAAATGTGTATTAACGATTTCTGAGTAAATTTCTGTTCCTACAATACCTTCGTCGTGCATTACTTGGTATTCATATGTACCATCGTGGAAGAACGCCATAGGTTTTAAAGAACCGCCCATTTTGAAGATTAATGTTACTAAAGACTCTTCGCCATTGAACATATGATCCATATAAATTGGGTCGCCTTCTTCATTGTAGTAATAAGTTTCACCTTCGATACCGTAAGTTGTTACGTCACGACCTTGGTCGCAGAATAAGAAGTCCATAAATTTGATTGTTTCGATAACATTTTCATTATCAACTGAGATGCCCCAACCAAATCCTTCTGTACGTAGACGAGAATATGAAGTCCATACAACGTCATTAACATCTGCTGGAGGTGCCATTGCTGTTAAGTAGAAATCATCAACGAATGTTGGCATAGAATCATTATAAGCTGAAGTAGATGCCATCCAGTCGAATGTAAGACCACCATTGTCATCAGGATATAATAAGTCACGTGTTCCACCATCAACTGTAAAGATTTCTTGGTAAATTAAACCTTCATCATACCATTCGCTAATGCCTTGCATAGCAGCTTTGTAATCTTCGTGGTAAGTACCGATTTGAACTTGACCGTCGTTTACGTGCCAGTAACCATTAACGCCGAATAATTGTAATAATGGCATAATGTAGTTTGTATCTGCTGTTTTTCTTCTGAAGTAAGCTACTTCGTCTGCGATGCCGTTACCATTTGGGTCACCATCACGGAAAGCATATAGCATTGCTTCGAATTCATCAAAAGTAGTTGGTACTTCTAAACCTAGAGTATCTAACCAGTCTTGACGAACAAACCAGCCTTGAGAAACGATATATTCATAAACGAATGGAACAGCATATATGTTACCATCGTCCATTGTTACTGATGCTCTTGCTTCTGGATAAGCATCAAGAACTGCTGTGATATTTGGAGCGTATTCTTCTAATAAGTCATTTAGAGGAACGAATGCGCCTTCTGCTGCATATTTATTGATATCGACAACTTCACCACCGATAATATCTGGTAAAACTGGGTCAGTCATCATTAAGTTAAACGCTTGAGATGAGTCGTTGCTGTATTCTGGGGCCACGCCATCAAGAGTTATGTTAGTGTATCTTGCCATTTCCGTTGGAATAGGCATATTGTCTGTTAAAACGTAATTGCCTTGCCAGTGAGCGAAGCACGTTAGTGTAAGTGGTTCATCAGAGCAGCTGTATAAACCGTCTCCTTTTAATCCGTATGGATTTGATTCTGTAGGTTCAACAGATGGTGCAATGGTTGATTTTGTAGATGAATCAGATGAGCTTGAACACGCTACCATTGATAGTGTCATACTCGCTAATAAAATGCCTGCTACTAGTTTTCTTGCGTTCATAAATTTGCTGTTACCTTTCTTGTTGCGCTGCCTTTAAATAAAACTGCGTTGTATTTACTAAAAAGCGTTGTTCACTATGCTTTTTAAATTTTCCATAAGTAAACAACGCGATTTGCCTAATTAGTTTCGAAATTAACCTTTAACAGCACCTACTGTTAAGCCTTTTTCGAAGAATTGTTGTACAAATGGATAAATTATAAGCATTGGAATAATTGCTACAACCATTACTGAGTAAACCATTGTTTCACTTGAATAGTTTGCGTTACCAACACCGATTGATGCACTTGATGCATTGTCGATGATTAATGCTTTTAATATAACTTGAAGTGGCATTTTTAGAGGATCTTTGATTAAAATCATTGTCCAGAAATAACCATTCCAACGGTTGATTGCACAATAAAGAGTTATTGTTGCAAACATTGGTTTTGAAAGTGGTAGGAAAATTCTAAGGAATGTTCCCCAGTTTGTTAAACCGTCTACGCGAGCTGCTTCTTCAAGTTCAATTGGAATACCTTCGAAGTAAGAACGCATAATTACGATATAGAAAACGTTTACTGCGAAACCTATAATGATACCAAAACGAGTATCCATAAGTCCTAAGTTACTATAGTTTAAGTACATTGGAATGATACCAGCTTTAAACCATAATGTAAACGAAATCGCAAATGAGAAGAAACGACGGAATTTAAGTTGTTTTCTTGATAGTGCGTATGAACCCATACTCATTACTACCAAGCTTGTAATTGTACCAAAAAATGTATAGTACAAAGTATTGTAGTACGAATTAAAGAAATTCGAAATTGATGGAATACCTGTATACCCAGCTAAGTTAAAGTCAACTACACTAAATATAACTTTACCTCTGATAAGAGCATAACCATCACTAAATGATGCGATAATCAAGTAGTAGAATGGGTAAATTGTAACTATCAGAATAAGCACCATCAATATAATATTAAAGACGTCAAATAGTTTTTCGCCCGGAGATTTTTTTATTGTCATAATCATTCACCTTATCTTAAAATTTTATTAAGCTTTACCATAAGCTTGTTTCTGTTAATCTTCTACTTGTCATATTAGCTGCAATTACTATGATAAATGAAACAAAAGAGTTACATAAACCAATTGCAGTTGCATAGTCATATCTACCTTCTAGGATACCGGTACGGTATGAGTATGTTGTAATAACGTCAGCAGATTCATAAACAGCTGGTGAATAAAGTAAGATGATCATTTCATAGCCGATTTCAAGAATCGAACCTAATTGTACAAGAAGCATTACAACAATTGTTGGAAGTAATCCTGGTAATGTTACATGCCAAGTTTGTTTCCATCTATTAGCGCCGTCAATTCTTGCCGCTTCATATAAATCTTCTGGAATAGAAGTTAATGATGCGATATAAACGATAGAGCTATAACCTGTTGTTTTCCATATATTAACTAATAAATAGATAGGAACGAACAAGTCTACATCTGCAAGGAAGAATACTGATTCTTTGCCTAACAAATTAAGTATCGAGTTTACAACACCTGTTGTAGGTGATAAAAACGTTGTTACCATACTACAAACAACTACCATAGATACGAAGTGAGGTATGTAGCTTACTGTTTGTACTAATCTTCTGAATTTAACGCTAGATACTTCATTTAATAATAGCGCTAATATAATTGGTGCTGGGAAACCGAAAATTAGCGTACCAAAACTGATAACTAATGTGTTAATAACAGTTCTTGAGAAGTGTGCGCCATTGAAATACTCTATAAAGTATTCAAAGCCAACCCATGGACTATCCCATATACCAATTCTTGGACTATAGTCTTTAAATGCAATTAATAAACCAGATAATGGTCTATATGAAAATAAAAACACCAATAAAAGCATAGGAACTAACATTAAGTACAGGTCAAAGTTTGCGTATTTTCTTTTAAGTTTTTGTAGTTTTGTAAATTGCGTCTTACCCGACGTAGTTGCATTATTTGCAACTGCTTGATTTGTTTTCATATTGGATATCCCTCCTTGTATCACATTATACCTTTACAGTATTGTTTAGTCAATGAACACATTTTTTGACGTGCACACAAGGCTTTTATTGGTCATTTTGACTAATAGCGATATTATTGGATATTTTTTTATTATTTTTTATTCATTTTTTTCGATTTTTTTATAATTTTCATTGCATTTCAAAACAAACATCGTAATTTCTAATTATTTATTTAACAATTTGTATATAATTTTTTAATAAATTTAAATATTTTTATTCACTAGCTTTTTGCAACTTTTGAATTTTTAGTGATAATAAACATAAATTTTTTGTGTTATTTTTAGACAAATGGTTACCTAACATTTTGGATATTATACATTGTGCACAAAAATTGGCGCAAAAAAATAGCGAGATTGCCCCGCTAATTTTTTTCATCATCTTGCTCTTTTTCAAGCATACTCATATATTGTTTTGGAGTTATATCGTTGTATTTCTTAAAAATTCGAATAAAAGTGTTTAAATTGACGATTCCAACGCGCTCTGCAATGTCCGCAATTTTCATTTTCGGGTTTTCTTTCATAATATCAAGAGAATGTAGATATCTTTGGTATGAAACATATTCCTTGAAATTCATCTCCATTTTGTTTTTAAAAAGAGTGCTCATATAGGCAAATGACATTCCAAAATGGTCTGCAACATCGCGAAGACCTATATCTTGCGAAATATGGTCTAAAACATATTGTGCTAAGTTATCTTTTAGCTTTTCATCATCTTCTAATGCACGTGATAATTTATCACCTTCACCTTGCAAGCTTAATAATTCATTATCCGCATCAATTTGACTATTATTAACAGCAAATCTAGCTTTTATAGTCATTTGTTCTAGCTGCTTATGTAGTTCTAGATTTTGATTTTGCAATTTTCTAATATACGCTGTTATACCGTGGATTTCACCATCAGAAAAATCTACATCATCGGCCTCACTAGAAACATACTCTAACAATTTAGTTATAGGATAGAAAACCATCATAGTTAACCTATCGGTTATTAGATAAATCATAAGAAATACAGGTATTAAAATTGCTATTAACATTAATATAGTAGTTACAAGTTCCTCTGTTGCATCAGTTTGACTTATTAAACAATACATTATATCAAAGTAGTCTGACTTGTACATTCTATATTGCGTATCTTCGTTTTTATTCGAAACAAGCTCCCCACTAGAAATAGTTGTAACATAGAACAAACTCTGATTGGTACTACTTTCTTGAGTTGTTGGAGTTCTTAAATCTAGCACATTTTGTGCATTTTCCCAGAAAAACATATCACCGAAATTTTCACTGTTTACATATATAGAGTCGAAATCTTTATAACATATTAAATAAGCATTTTTGCTACCAACATTTTTTTGCGTTATAAAGTACAAATGTTCATCTGTTAAAATAGAAAATTCTTCATCTTGAGAATAATTTAAATACTCTACAACAACTTTTAGCTCTCTACTTGCGATATCAAGGGTGGATAGTGCGTTATCAAGACTTGATCCACCTGACCTAGTTACTGCTAACTCTAAATCCTCGTGATAAACTATAAACTTTGCACCTATCTGACTATTTTCGTCAGAAATTTCTATCAAAGCATTTCTCAACTCCGATATAATAGCGCTTTCTTTATCGTCAGAGTTTGTAAGTGTAAACAACGTAAAAGAGTTTTCCAGTTTAAATACTTCGGATATCTCAAAAAAGTCTCTATAAGTATTTTCGAAAGCAGTTACCTCAGTTAAAAACTTGTTATCATTTATAATAACGGCATTTTCGTTCTCATTCGCCTCAATTATAAGGTAGGAAGCAAACCCAACCAAAGCCACTATACAAAATATGACAGATGCATATATTCTAACGACTCTTTTATAATATTTTCTATCGTTTATTTCCTTTTTTTTACTAGCCATTATAATCCTCTTTTTAGTTTCTCTTTTATTGCTCATACAAATTTTACTTCTTTTTTTCGATTGCTATAAAAATATAAATAAAATTAAAACTATATACCAACTCTATATTAATAATTATAACATATTTTTTTTAAATGTCAATAAAGTATATTTAATTCACTTTTTTTGCCAAATCTCAACTTTTAAATACTTTTTTTATCGTAATTTTACAGAAAATCAAAAAAACACCGTTTTTTATAATTCGATTTTTTCTCGTTTTCTTTTGTTTTCAAGCGAAATTTTTAAATAGTTTTTTCTATAATTTCTATTTTTTTATAATTTTCAATGCACTACCCAAAGAAATTATATTCACTTTTTTCTACGAAAATATTGCACTGTATACATCATTTTTGTATCTAAATATTCCAGTTATTTAGATTTTAAACTTGCATTTTCGAAATTTCACAATATTATTTCACTCTTATTTTACCTTATATCTTATTTTGTTAAAAAAATATCTTATTTTTGTCTTTTATTCATTAAAAAAAGTAACAAAACATTGCAAAAAAAACAAAATAATACTTGCAAATAAGCCCTTAATATGCTAACATTATATTATATAAAAATTAACTATTAGGAGTAATATTATGAAAATGACATTTAGATGGTTTGGCGAAGGTTATGATTCTGTAACTCTTGAACAAATCAAACAAATTCCAGGTATGCACGGCGTTATCACTACCTTGTATGCAACAAAACCAGGCGAAGAATGGGATATCGAAGACATTCGCGCTATCAAAAAACAAGTAGAAGATGCTGGCTTATTTATTGATGGTATCGAAAGTGTTAACATTCACGATTCAATCAAAATTGGTTCTGAAGACCGTGATATGTACATTCAAAACTATATTAGAACGCTTGAAAAACTTGCTCAAGAAGATATCAAACTTGTTTGTTACAACTTTATGCCTGTTTTCGACTGGACTCGTTCAGAACTTGCAAAAGTACGTCCTGATGGTTCAACTGTTTTAGCTTATGACCAAAATATCATCGATACTATCGATCCTACAAAAATGTTCGAAGGTATGGATACTAACGGTTTCATTATGCCAGGTTGGGAACCAGAAAGAATGGCAACTGTTAAAGAATTATTTGAAAAATATGCTGAAGTTTCTCCAGAAAAATTATTCGACAACTTAGTGTACTTCTTAAATGCAATTATGCCAACTTGTGACAAATACGATATCAATATGGCTATCCATATAGACGATCCAGCTTGGAGCGTGTTTGGTCTTCCTCGTATCATCACTTGTAAAGAAGCTTTACATAAACTTATGAACGCTGTTCCTAATAAACACAATGGTGTTACTTTATGTACTGGTAGTTTAAGTTCAAATCCTGACAATGATATCCCTGACATCATTCGTTCACTTAAAGGCAGAATTCACTTTGCTCACGTTAGAAATACAAAACATACTGCTCCTGGCGTTTTCGAAGAAGCTTGTCACTGGGCTGAAGATGGTATCCTAGATATGGCTGACATAATTCGTGCTCTTGTTGATATCGACTTTGCAGGTCCAGTTCGTCCTGACCACGGTCGTATGATTTGGGGCGAAAGTGGTATGCCTGGTTACGGTCTATATGACAGAGCTTTAGGTGCACAATATATCCTTGGTTTATACGATGCTCTTCGCAAAGATAGCCGTACATATATGAAAAAATAACTTATATTAAATTATTATATGCCACTGAAATGTTCATTTTGGTGGCATATCTAAAATAGGGAGGACTTTTTAGTATGAAAATGAATTTAGAAAGCTTAAAACAAGCTGAACAATGGGGCGAAATTGGTGTTGCTCTTCCAAAATACGACCCTGCTCAAATCCTTAAAAACACAAACGAAACACCTAAATGGGTACACTTTGGCGCTGGTAATATTTTCCGTGGTTTTGTTGGTAAAATCAACCAAATTATGCTAAACGAAGGTGCTGCAGACACTGGTATTATCGCAGTTGACACTTTTGACTATGACATTATCCACAAAATCTATCACGATTACGACAACTTGACTATGCTGGTTAATTTACAACCTGATGGTAGTATGGTTAAAGAAATCATTGCAAGTATCATTAAATCATACGCAGTAGATGCTACAAACAAATCTGTTATGGACGAAATGATTGCAATTTTCGAAAATCCTAGCCTACAAATGGCAAGTTTTACTGTAACTGAAAAAGGTTATGCTATCAAAAACCCAGCTGGCGAATATTTAGGCGTTGTACAAGCTGATATCGCTGATGAACCTAAAAATTCACGTCATGTTATGAGTATTGTTACATACTTAATGTATAAACGTTTCTTAAAAGGCGAACTTCCAATGGCTCTTGTAAGTATGGATAACTGTAGCCACAATGGTGATATCCTTAAAGGTTCTGTTCTTGAAATTGCAGAACAATGGGCTGCTACTTCGAAAGTTCCTGCTGAATTCATTGCTTACTTAAATGATGAATCAAAAGTTTCTTTCCCTTGGTCTATGATTGACAAAATCACTCCTCGTCCAGCTAAAGAAGTTGAACTTGAACTTGAAAAAATCGGCATTGAAGATATGGCTCCAATAATTACTTCAAAAAATACTTTTATAGCTCCATTCGTAAATGCAGAAACTCCTCAATATCTAGTTATTGAAGATAAATTCCCTAATGGCAAACCTGCTTTAGAAGTTGGTGGCGTTTACATCACAGATCGTGACACTGTAAACAAAAGTGAAACTATGAAAGTTACAACTTGTCTAAACCCTCTTCACACTGCCCTATCGGTTTTCGGTTGTGTTTTAGGACACACTAGAATTTTCGAAGAAATGCGTGATCCAGAACTTAAAGCTTTAGTTGAAAAAATCGGCTATGTTGAAGCTATGCCTGTTGTTGTTGACCCTAAAATCATCGACCCTAAAGCGTTTATCGATGAAGTTCTAAACGATAGATTTGCTAACCCATTCGTTCCAGACGAACCTCAACGTATCGTTACTGATACATCTCAAAAAGTTGGTATTCGTTTTGGCGAAACTATCAAATCATACATCGAAAGCGAAACTTTAGATGTTAATGATTTAACTTTCATTCCTCTAACTATCGCTGGTTGGCTTAGATATTTACTTGCTGTTGATGACAATGGCGAAGATATGAAACTAAGCTCTGACCCTCTTTTAGAAGAACTTACAACTAAACTTGCTGACATTAAACTTGGTGGCGCATACGAAAATCAAGCTCTAGAAATTTTATCTAATGCATCAATTTTCGGTCTTGACCTTGTTGCTTGTGGTTTAGCTGATAAAATCGAAGATATGTTCGTTGAACTTATCCAAGGACCTGGTGCTGTTCGCGAAACTCTTAAAAAATACTTAGCAAACTAATTATATCTGATTAAAGCTCTAAAACATTTAAGTTTTAGAGCTTTTTTGCACTCAAAAATCTTTTTTTGAATGTTTTTTTGCTATATACACTGTTTTTTACCTCTTACCACTCGTGCTATCTTTTTTTTTGGAAGTACGCAGTCCGGCATTCGTGCATCATAATAAATAATGCGTAACAAACTCCCTCAGTCACTTCGGTGACAGCTCCCTGTAGGGGCGAACACTGTTCGCCCGTGACCACGCTATAAAAATCTCGCTATTTTGAAAATAACGCACCCTATACCCTTAGTTTTCCTCTACCAACCGTTCACCGAGTAATAAATTCACATCAAATAAATTAAAACTGACTCATCAGTCTCCCCTTCAACTTTCTATTGCTTTATTGTTCTCCAAAAGCTATAATATAGTAGTTAGTGTTACTATATAAGGAGAAATTTATGAATATACATACAATCGCAATAATTTTAGCTGGTTTTTTTTGGGGAACTAACGGTTTTTTCTGTCGCATTTTAGTCGAAGGTGGTTTAACTTCTAACCAAGTAGTTTTTCTTCGCTTTTTAGGAGCAACCATTTTCTTTTGTGTTGCTATTTTTTGCACCGATAAACAACAATTCAAGATAAAAAAACAAGATATATGGTGCTTTTTAGGTAGTGGTTTTTGTAGTTTACTATTTTTTACAGCGTGCTACTTTCAAGCTATGAATGTTCTCAGTTTATCTGCTGCTGCTATTTTGTTATACACTGCTCCGATTTTTATTGCTATAATTTCCAGAGTGTTATTTAAAGAGAAGTTTACATTTGTAAAGTTGCTTGCTCTCGCCCTTTCTTTTACAGGTTGTATTTTAGTTTGTGGAGTTGGAAATTTAAGTTTTTCTGCTAAAGGTATTTTATTAGGTTTAGGAGCCGGTTTAGGATATGCTCTTTACAGCGTTTTTTGTAAACTCGCTTACGAGCGTGGCTATACAAACAATACCGTGAATTTCTATTCTTGTGGTCTTGCCTCTATAGGTTGCCAAATTCTTTGGAATACCAGCGACTCATTTTTGCTTATATCACATTCACCTTTTAGTATAACTATTGCAATTTTATGTGCTTTTTTGGGTTGTTTCATACCTTATATGCTATATTCTTACGGAATTACAGTCGTAAATATCTCAAAAGCATCAATTTTAGCCTCTATCGAGCTTGTAACAGCAACTGTTTTGGGCGTAGTATTATATCGCGAAGTTATGAATTTTTACTCAATTTTAGGTATTATTATGATTTTAAGTGCTATATTTATATTAAATATTAAAAATTTGTCTCAAAAAATTGATTTATAGCAATATATATGATAAACTATTTGTGTATGAGAAAAAATACGTAATTTATATAAAAATTTTTGGAGGACTTATGAGCATACTTACGGTAGAGCACGTAACACACGGTTTTGGAGCACGTCAGATTTTAGACGATGCCTCATTTAGATTGCTAAACGGCGAACACGTTGGCTTGGTTGGTGCAAATGGTGAAGGCAAAACCACATTTTTAAAGATAATTACAGGCGAACTTATGCCCGATGAAGGTAAAATTTCTTGGTGTAACCGAATAACTACAGGTTATCTAGACCAACATTCAAAACTAGACCCTGAAAAGTCAATCCGTGATGTTCTTCGCGAAGCTTTTCAACCGATGTTTGATTTAGAGGCTGAAATGCTTGCAATGTATGATAAAATGGGCGAGGCAGACGATGCCGAAATCGACCGTTTGATGAACGAAACTGCTGATATTGCTAGCATTTTAGAAAATAATGGTTTTTATATTATTGATGTTAAAATCGACGAAATTTCTGGTGGTTTAGGACTTTTTGATATCGGTTTAGAGCGAAAAGTTTCAGAATTATCTGGTGGACAACGTACAAAAGTTCTTCTTACAAAATTGCTTTTAGAAAATCCAATGATACTAATTCTGGACGAACCTACCAACTATTTAGACGAAAATCACATTAATTGGCTTAAAAATTATCTTCAAAACTATGAAAATGCGTTCATTCTTGTATCGCACGATACAACTTTTATGAATAGCGTTGTAAACGTAATTTATCACGTTGAAAATTCAGTTTTGACTCGTTATTCTGGCGATTATAACAACTTTTTAAGTATGCACGAACTAAAAAAACGTCAAATCCAGCAAGCTTATGACAAACAACAAAAAGAAATTGCTGATTTGGAAGATTTTATAGCAAGAAATAAAGCTCGTGTTGCGACAACAAATATGGCAAAATCACGTCAGAAAAAGCTTGATAAAATGGATATTATCGAAATCGCAAAAGAAAAGGTTAAGCCTCGTTTTGCTTTCAAGGAAGCGAGAACTACTGGCAGATATGTTATAAAAGCTGAAAACTTAGTGCTTGGTTATGACGAACCTCTTACAAAACCTATGAAATTAGAGCTTGAACGTGGACAAAAAGTTGCAATTCGTGGTGTAAACGGACTTGGTAAATCTACACTACTTAATACTTTACTTAAAATTATTCCACCAATCTCGGGTGACATCGAACTTGACCAATTTGTTACGCTAGGCTATTTCAAACAAGAAGAAATATCGAGCGAAAATACAGCACTTGAGGAAATCCACGAAGAATATCCGTCAATGACAATCGGCGAAGTTCGCTCGGTTTTAGCACATTGTGGCTTAACTTATGAGCATATTGACAGCAAGGTTCGTGTGCTTTCAGGTGGTGAAAATGCTAAAGTTCGTTTGTGTAAAATTATGCATCGTGATATGAACTTGCTAGTTCTAGATGAACCAACAAACCACTTAGATGTTGATGCTAAAGATGAGTTAAAACGTGCTATCAAAGAGTTCCGTGGAACTGTGCTTTTAGTAAGCCACGAACCTGAATTTTATAATGATGTTTGTACGCACATTTGGGATTTAGAAGAATGGACTACTAAAATCGTGTAAAATAACTGTTTTTGCGAAAATATTTTATAAATACCAATTAAACTTAACATATAATTAAGCCCTTTTATCTTTAAATTAGGATTTTTATAAAAAGTCAGGAGATGAGATTGTGACACATTTATTCGCAATAAATCCTCACGCTGGATATAGTGACATCAGTGAACAGCTAAAAAGTGAAATTTCAGCAGTTTTCGATAAAAAAAGCGAGAAATATGAAGTATATTTAACCTTAGGCAGCTCAAAAGACCGTGAATTTATTCAAAACCGATTAAAAAAAGGGGATACTGTAAGAATTTATGCGTGTGGTGGAGATGGAACTGTACACGATATTGTAAATGCTATATATGGTTTTGAAAATGCCTCTTTCGCTGTAATTCCTTGTGGAACTGGTAATGATTATGTAAAAAGCATTGGTGGGTACAATAATTTACGTGAACTTGTTGAATATGGAACAGAGATTTACGCTGATTTAATGAAAGTAAATGGTATTTTATGTATGAATATCACATCAATGGGACTTGATGCCGACGTTAACGTAAACACTATGAAGCACAAGAAAAATCCTATTTTCAAGGGTATTGCTTATTATTTAGGTGTACTTGAGAGTATTTTAGGCAAATTAGGACATAAAGTTACTGTTAAAATAAATGATTATGATAGATTTACCACCGAAATCTTGATGCTTGCTGTCGCTAAAGGTCATTATTATGGAAAAACGTTCAAAGCTGCACCATTAGCTGATGTTGCCGACGGAAAAATCGATGTTTGCATTGTACATAAAATTCCATTTAGCCGAATTGTGAAGCTACTTCCTATTTATCAAAAAGGAAATCACGTTAATAACGCTAAAGTGGCTGATGTAATTTCATATCAAAAAGCTGAGAAAATTAATATTACCTGCGAACACGCATTGTCTGTTAGTATAGATGGCGAGATGTATCAAGAAAAAAACATTGAAATTTCAGTTATGCCAAAGGCAATAAAGCTATTTTCGTTAAAAAATAAATAAAATTAGGGAGCGTACAAAAAATACGTTCCCTTATCTTGTTAAAAAGTGGTATTTACAAAAATATAGCACAAACTAGCAAAACTCACCTTAACCTTAAAACTAAATATAAAAGCACAAACTAGCAAAGTAAAAATTTTTCAGAGAAAAATTATTTACGCAGTGGACTTATACGGCTCGCTGATAAAACAAGCTGTGTTTTCGTCTTTTGGATACTTTTGGACGACCAAAAGTATCAGCCACGCGGCGAGCGTCTGCCGAGAAAAAAAATAGCACTAGTAGTAAGTGGAAAAAGCGAAAAATAAAAAGTTATATTCCAATGAAAATTCGATTTTTAAAGGTTATTTTAAAAAGTATAAGGGAACGTACAAAAAAATACGTTCCCTTATACTTTTATTATAAATTATATTTTATTTCTAAGTTTTTCGAAAAATTTTTGCAAAATCTCAACACATTCTTGCTCTAAAATACGCGATTTAAGATTCGGTCGATGATTAAACCCACAGTCGAAAAGATTTATATGACTACCTGCACAGCCAGCTTTTTGGTCGTACGCTCCGAAATACACGGTATTAATTCGTGCATTTATTATAGCTCCAGCGCACATAGGGCATGGCTCTAATGTTACATATAAATCACAATCGGACAATCTCCACGTACCGAGTTTTTCGCAAGCACTTGTAATTGCCTCAATTTCTGCGTGGGAAATAGCTTGATTTTTAAGCTCTCGCTGATTATGTCCACGTGCTATTATCTGTCCACCTTGAACAACAACTGCACCAATTGGTACTTCACCGATTTCTTCCGCTTTTTTCGCCTCAATTATAGCCTCTCGCATAAAATCTTCGTGCATCATATGTCAAAATCCTCAGTTTTAAAAGCTTTTCTCATTTTCACACGTGCTGGTGGTGTCCTTTTTAGTGGGTCATATTTATATTTTCTACAGGTATGATTTTTTGCAACCATTCCTCTTTTTTTGCATAAAACATTGTTATTATCCAGCACATCAGACGAAAAAGTACAATATACGCACAATTTTTCTTCATCATTACGGCATAATTTTGAAATATTCATAGAGTATCCTCCGAAGTTATTATTAATTATATTATACTATTTAAAATACTATTTTTCAAGGTAAATGTTATTTTAGCTAAATTTGATATTTTACGAACTGTAAATAATAAATAACATACACCTTGTAGCTCGCGGAGTGGTTTTTGCTTAATTTTCTCCGTGTAAGTTATTTGGCGTGAATTTTTTTGTATATTCTTCAAATAAATTGGAAAATAATATTTTATACTGAAATTTCTCTCTGTACTTTAAGTGGCAAAAATCACAATAAAATTACTAAAAAGTTTATATTTTTATACATTTTTTATACGTTGTATCAAAAGTTATACTTTGTATGAAAAATAACTATGAACTTTATGATAATTTTTTAACAAAATAATTGACAATGTATTTTCTTATGGTATAATATAGTAGAGATTTATAATAAAAGTTTAAAATACAGGACAGAGGGGTTAACAATGAGAGGTATTCACACTAATATCACGACGATTAGACGTCAAATTTTTAAAGAGGTTGCTAATATTGCGTATAATAACGTTGATATTGACACAATAGATTATTTACACTATAAAATGTTTCCAAGAGAAACACCAACATACAGAAATAACGTTTTTATGGAGCGTGCAGTTGTAAAAGAACGTATCAGACTTGCGTTTGGACTTCCAGTACGTGTATCTGGCGATTTCACACCACTTTCACAAAGTATAAAACAAATGCCAGCCGTAAGCAAACCATTTACAAAAGACCTTGTAAGCGTAATTTCAGTTGCGTGTAACTCTTGTCCTGAAAATTCTTATGTTGTAACTAATAACTGTCGCGGTTGTTTAGCTCACCCTTGTACTGAAGTTTGCCCTGTTGATGCCATCGAAATGGTTGAAGGTAAATCGAAAATAAACCCTGAAAAATGTATTCGTTGTGGTAAATGTAAAGCAATTTGTCCATATAGCGCAATCGTTCACTACGAACGTCCTTGTGCTGCAGCTTGTGGTGTTGATGCCATTGTAAATGACGAATATGGCCGTGCAAAAATCAACTATGACAAATGCGTATCTTGTGGTATGTGTATTGTTAGCTGTCCTTTTGGTGCTATTGCAGATAAATCAGAAATATACCAAATGATTACAGATATGAATCGAGGTGTACGTTTGGCTGCTGCTGTTGCTCCAGCTATTGCAGGTCAGCTTGGTGAAAAAATTTCTTTTGCAAAAATGACAGATGCATTCAAACGTTTAGGTTTTGAAGATGTTGTTGAAGTAGCACTTGGTGCGGATATTGGTGCTGTTGAAGAGGCAAAACACTTTGCACACGCAGTTCCTAATGAACAAGATTTCTTAGCTACATCTTGTTGCCCAGCGTGGAGCGTTATGGCGAAAAGAAATTTCCCTGAAATCGCACATTCAATTTCAGATTCAACAACTCCTATGATTGAAACTGCTCGTGTTATCAAGCAACGTAATCCAGATGTAAAAGTTGTTTTCGTAGGACCTTGTATTGCTAAAAAATCTGAGGCAACTCGTGAATCTGTTAAAACATATGTAGACTATGTTATCACTTTCGAAGAGCTTATGGGTATGATGGAAGCAAAAGGTGTAAACTTAGATGATATCACCGAAGAACGCGACTTGCATGATGCATCCTCTAACGGACGTGGTTACGCTTGTGCTGGTGGTGTTGCTCACGCAATCGAAGCAAATGTTAAAGCTATGTACCCAGATGTAGAAATTATGATTGACCGTGCCGAAGGTCTTTCAAACTGTAAAAAAATGCTTACTCTTGCGAAATTCGGTAAAAGAAAAGGCTATTTGCTAGAAGGTATGGCTTGTCCTGGTGGTTGCGTTGGTGGTCCTGGTACTTTATCTACTCTTCCAAAAGCACAAAAGGCTGTTAAGACTTATCAATCTGAAAGTATATATGCACTGTCAAAAGACAATCCACATATTGAAGAATAATTATTTTAAAGCACAAGACGATAAAATCTTGTGCTTTTTTTATTGGGTGTACGTGCCACGCACATTTGGTGCGATGTTAGATAATAAAACAATGCACGTCGTACCGTTTAAAAAATCTGCTCCGATGATATAAATAGGACGTATTTGTTTGACGGACGGCCAATGACCGTCCCTACAGTGCTATGAAATATTCAATAATCTGCACGTCTATATTAATGTACATAAAGCGTAGGGTGGGGGCTTGCTCCCACCGTTTAAAAAATCTGCTCCGATAATATAAATGTGACGTATTGGTTTGACGGACGACCAATGACTGTCCATACAGTACTATGAAATATTCAACTAAAAAAACGAGTGAATTTTTAAAAATTCACTCGTTTTATTTTAATTAATCAGGTAAATATTCACTTGTTGTATCGATTGTGATATATTCTTTTTTCAAATTAATATCAATGTTAAAATCTAATTTATTTGCTATTTGCTCCAAATCATAAAAATTCTCGTCATTAATTACGAATCCATTGATTTTTGAAGATGTATTTTCTTTAAATAGTTTTGGTGCAGAATTATATGCGATAAGCGATGCATCCTCAGCAGCAGTTATGATAAGTTCACTACCTGTTGATGTATAATTTAAATCAGAATACATATGAATTAATTCAAATTCTGTGTTCCAAGTAACTTCAAATTCTTGGTCTGTTCCAACTAAAGCTTGCGCTATATCGCGAATTTTAACATATGTTTCGCCATCTACTTTATAAATATCCATAGCAATTTGCTCACCGTCAACCGTTACTGTGACATCTTGTAAATCAGCTAAATACGCATTTGTACCATAGTTTTTTCCTTCGTTAAGGTAAATAATATTTTCTGTTACTACACCATCTTGTTGAGATGTTACATAATATAATCCTGGTTCTGAGATACTTACTATAGAATAAGGTTCTACTGTTGTTTCTGAAGTCATTCCACCATATGAAAATGGTACATCTAAAACTGCTGTCCAATATCCATTTACAGAGCCAACTTGTCTTACTGCAAAATATTCCATATCTTCGCCCATAGCTATTATATTTACTGTTTTTTCTGCAACGTATGTTTGAATTGGTTGATCATTTTCACCAATCGCAAAAACACGGCTGTCTGAAGATACGATATTTGAAATTTCAAGTTGATCTTCTACTTCTAATGTATAAGCAAAAGCAGTTGTAGAAAATATAGTCATCGCCATTGAGGCTACTAAAATTTTACTAATTATTTTTTTCATAATATTGCTCCTTTGTTCGATAATTTACATATATATTTGTATTGTACCATATTCACCTTATCTTTACAATGGCAAATTGTTAATATATTAAAATTTATTTAAATTTGCTTTTTTAGTTTTGACATCGGTCTATAAAAATAGTATAATGATAAGATAATGGAGGTGTATTTTGAAAAAGAAAATTTTAACAGCAGCAATTTTTCTAACCAGTTTTTCTTTAATTGTGTATGCAATTAGCGCAGGTGGAACTCAATCCGACCCAATTGTTACACAATCAGAGGTTGATTCTCTTTTAGTAGAGTATATAGATGATTATTTAGACGGTAATTTAAATGCTTATACAAACCCTATCGAAACAAGTGTAAGTAATTTAATTTCATCTACAACTGACCGTATTTGTTTTGTAGAGAATGATATAATCTCACTTGACATGGGCGATAAAATAGTTGTACGTTCAGGAACTTACACACTTTCTGGTACCGGTTCTGTAGTTAATTTATCTACAGGTGAAGAAATAATTAACCCTACGTCACTTACTTTTGGAGTTCAATATATAGTTACCGAAAATTCCAACTTAACCCTAACAGTTACAAGCCTAAATTCTCATATTTACATTCAAGGAGCTTATACTTACTCTAATATTTATAATGTACAATATGTAGATTATGCAAATGCACTATATGATTTAAGTTTATTTGCTGGCTCAAATTACGGTTATCAACTAGACCGTGCTGCAACGCGTATCGAATCGCTAGTTATGTTTATTAGGCTTATCGGCGAAGAAGACGAGGCTTTAGCTTTCACTGGTACGCATAATTTTACTGATGTTGATGCTTGGGCAGACCAATACGTTGCATATGCCTACAATATGGGATATACAAACGGTATGACAGCAACAGAATTCGGCTCAACTCGTTACGTTCGTGATTTAGACTACTATACATTTATTCTGCGTGCGCTAGAATATGAAGATGATATCGATTTTACTTGGGCTACTGCATACGAAAAAGCTCTTGAAATCGGAATAGTTCCAACGGATTTCCCAAGCTATTACGAATTATATCGCGACCATCTAGTTTTTGTATCATATAATGCCTTAGAGTTAAAAATGGACGACCACGACTATACTTTAGCCGAACATTTAATTGATAATGGCACAATTAGTTCTCAAATCTACGCAAAATCACAAGAAAATTTAGGTTAATATTAAGTCACAGTATCTTTTGGTGCTGTGACTTTATCTTTTCGAAAACTCATTTTTAAAATAGTTTTTTCTTCAAAATATACAAATTTTTTTATTTTTCTCTTCTAACTCTTACTGCTAGTGATATCTTTTTTCTCGGCAGTCGCTCGCCGCGTGGCTGATACTTTGGGACGTCCCAAAGTATCCAAAAGACGAAAACACAGCTTGTTTTATCAGCAAGTTACAACCTTATCGCTGCGTAAATAATTTTTCTCTGAAAAATTTTTACTTTGCTAGTATGTACGTTGGTATTTTATTTTAAATTATTCTTTATACGACAAATTCTTTCCGATTTTTGACATTTAAAAAAGTTCATAAAAAATCTGCTGTAAAGCTATTGACATTTACAGTGTTTTTTGATATACTATCCAAGTAGTGTAAAGCAGTATGCATTTACACGTGAGTTTTGGAGGGATTTTGATGAAAAACAAACCTTTTGAAATGTGTATGCTTTTTGATTTTTATGGTGAAATGCTCACCGATAAACAAAAAGAGGCATT
Source organism: Clostridia bacterium (assembly GCA_044426345.1). Lineage (GTDB taxonomy): Bacteria > Bacillota > Clostridia > Oscillospirales > Butyricicoccaceae > CAYJLC01. Next base: position 47,296 of record JAWXUP010000005.1, read on the forward strand.
TGATTTGTATTATAATGAGGATTTATCGCTATCTGAAATTGCAGAACACTTAGAAATCTCTCGTCAAGGCGTTAGAGATGCTGTTGTTCGCTCGGAACATATACTTCGCGATATGGAGCAAAAGCTCGGTTTAATCGCAAAATTCGGTTCTGTTGATGAAGATGTTAGAAAAATTTATACTATGGCGAAAAATATCTCAATTATAAATGGCGATAGATACAGAAATAACGATATGCAAAACTTCGTATTAGAAATTATGCGTATTGCTGATAAATTATCTTCTCAATAGGAGGGCTGGAAATGGCTTTTGATAACTTAACTGCTAAAATTACATCGGCATTTTCAAAACTTCGCTCTAAAGGTAGACTTACCGAAACTGATGTAAAAGAGGCTATGCGAGAAATTCGTCTTGCTCTTCTTGAGGCAGACGTTAACTTTAAAGTTGTAAAACAATTTATTAAAGACGTTACCGAAAAAAGCATAAATGCTGATATTCTAGAAAGTTTAACACCTGCTCAACAGGTTATTAAAATCGTAAATGAGCAAATGTGCGAACTTATGGGTTCTGAAGCATCAAAGCTTAATATTTCTTCACAACCACCAACCGTTATTATGATGGTAGGTCTTCAAGGTGCTGGTAAAACAACAAACGTTGCCAAACTTGCGTCTTATTTTAAGAAAAACCAAGAAAAACGCCCACTTTTAGTAGCGTGTGACGTTTATCGTCCAGCTGCTATCAAACAACTTCAAGTTGTCGGCGAAAGTTTAGATATTCCTGTTTTCGAAATGGGCCAAGGAAATCCTGTTGAAATCGCAAAAGCAGCTCTTAGACACGCTCGCGAACGTGGTTATGATATGGTATTTTTGGATACAGCTGGTCGTCTTCATATTGATGAAGAATTAATGGACGAGCTAAAAAATATCAAGTTAGAGGTTAATCCTCACGAAATTATGCTTGTTGTCGATGCAATGACAGGTCAAGATGCGGTAAATGTTGCCGAAAGCTTTAACGAACTTCTTGATATTACAGGTATTTTACTTACAAAAACCGATGGTGATACTCGTGGTGGTGCGGCTCTTTCAACCAAAGCTGTTACTGGTAAACCAATTAAATTTATGGGTACTGGCGAAAAGCTAGACCAAATAGAAGTATTCCACCCAGACCGTATGGCATCTAGAATTTTAGGTATGGGCGACGTTCTTTCACTTATTGAAAAAGCACAAGAAAGCTTTGACATCAAACAAATGGAAGAGATGGAAAAGCAAATCAAAGGTAAAGATGGTATTAACTTTAATACTATTTTGCAATCGCTTGATCAAGCTAAAAATATGGGGAATATCGAGGATTTACTCGGTATGATTCCTGGTGTTAATAAAGCGGACTTACAAAATGCCGAATTTGATACAAAAGCACTTGCGAGAACGCAGGCTATTATTTTGTCAATGACACCTCAAGAGCGAGAAAAACCAAAACTTATGAATTTTTCTCGTAAGAAAAGAATTGCAGCTGGTGCTGGCGTTCAGGTTGCTGATGTTAATAAAGTCATAAAGCAAGTTGAAATGACTCAAAAAATGACTAAACAAATGACAAAAATGCAAAAACAAGCTAAAAAACGAAAAGGATTTGGAGGATTTAATTCCTTTAAAGGCTTAGGGTTTTAGATATAATTATTGAATATATAAAATGGAGGTGAATTTATAATGGTAAAAATTAGACTTAGAAGATTAGGTGCAAAGAAAACTCCTTTCTATCGTATAGTTGTTGCTGATTCTCGTTACCCACGTGACGGTCGTTTCATCGAAGAAATCGGAACTTACAACCCACTTAAAAGCCCAGCTGAAATCAAAATCGATGCTGAAGCTGCTAAAAAATGGATTGCAAACGGTGCACAACCAACTGATACAGTACGTGATTTATTAAAGAAAGAAAATATTCTTTAATATATGGAATGAGGTTTTGATATGAAAGAACTTTTAACCTATATTGCAGAAGGTTTAGTTACAAAACCGGAAGCTGTATCTGTGACTGAGGTTTTAAAAGGTGATACGATAGTGTTAGAACTTCGTGTTGATCCATCTGATATGGGTCGTGTTATCGGACGTAATGGAAGAATTGCGAAAGATATTCGTACTCTTATAAAATCTGTAGGTAGTCGTGACAATGTGAAGGTTTTGGTTGACATAGTTGACTAAACTGTAAACGGCAAATATTATTGGACGACTTAGGTCGTCCTTTGTTTTTAAAATTTATTCTTACTTAATTAAGAATTTCTATATAATATACCGCATATCCAACAAAAAACAGGAGGTCTTAAAATATGAAACAATACCTAGAGGCTGGAAAAATCGTAAATACTCACGGTTTAAAAGGCGAACTTAAAGTTATGCACTGGTGTGATAGCGCAGAATTTTTGTGCGAATTCGACACACTTTATTTAGGTGAGAAAAAAACTCCTATGAATGTACTAAAAACACGTATCCACAAAGGTACTGCAATGCTTACATTCGAAGGAATTAACGATATAAACGTAGCTGAAAAATACAAAAATCAAATTTTATACATCGACCGTGACGAAGTTGATATGGACGGCTTGGTTTTCCAACAAGATATCATCGGAATTGAAGTTTATGATGAATTTTTAGGCAAAAAAATCGGTACTATTAAAGATATTTTACCTATGCCAACTTACGATATGTTTGTTATAAAAGGTGAGAAAAAAGAACATCTAGTCCCTGATGTTGACGCTTTTATTATCGAAATCGACGTAGATAATAAACTTATGACAATCAAAACAATCGAAGGAATGATTGAAGATGAAAATTAGTATAATGACGCTTTTTCCAGACGTTTGTAACAACTTTTTAAGCGAAAGTATCATCGGACGTGCAATAAAAAAGGGAATTATCGACGTTTCTGCTATAAACATTCGTGATTTCGCTTTTGATAAACATAGAAGATGTGACGATGAACCATATTCTGAAACAAACGGAATGCTTATGTTGTGCGAGCCTTTATATCAATGTCAAAAACACCTTATGGAAGGTAAAAAAGCTCACACTATAATGATGTCGCCAGTTGGCAAGCCGTTTAATCAAGAAAAAGCCAAAGAATTGCTTAAACACGAGCATATTATTATGGTTTGTGGACATTATGAGGGTATAGACCAGCGTTTTATTGATAAATATGTCGATGAGGAAATTTCAATTGGAGATTTCGTATTAACAGGAGGGGAACTTCCAGCATTGACTGTCGCTGATGCTATTTGCAGACTAGTTCCTGGTGTGCTTGCTGACCCAGAATGTTTTGAAGATGAGAGTCACTATAACGGACTGTTAGAATATCCACATTATACACGTCCGAGAGTGTGGCAAGATTTAGAAGTTCCAGAAATTTTGCTTTCTGGACATCACGCAAAAATTATGCAATGGCGAGAGGAACAATCATTACTTCGTACATTGCAAAAACGTCCAGATATGCTTGAAAAATTAGAGCTTACCAAGAAACAAAAAGAAATTTTAGCAAAATTCAAAGATTTTGATTAATATTTAGCATACATTATGTGTAATTATACGTAATGTATGCTTTTTTGTATATAATTTTGATAAATTTAGACCTAATTGTTGATATTTTATAGCGTGGTCACGGGCGAACGCAGTTCGCCCCTACAGGGTGCATTTTTTTCAAAATGGCGATGTTTTATCGCGTGTGGTCACGGACGAACACAGTTCGCCCCTACAGGGTGCATTGAGTTTTTAAATTGTGCTAGCTCCCTCCGTCAAAATCAAAGATTTTGCCACCTCCCTCGGTGAGGGAGGCTTTTCCTTGGCTCCTTCTTTGAGGGAGCTGTCACCGAAGTGACTGATGGAGTTTGCACCGTATTTATTACACGGCACGGGCGAACACTGTTCGCCCCTACAGGGTGCATTGTTTTTCACGTATGAATAAATTTATAACACTGCACCAAACGTGCGTGGCACGAATAACGTAAGTTCAAGCACCGAAATAGGCAACTACGTGGTCGAGAAAATTTATCAATACCACTGCATAAGCGATAGCGAGTTGGAGTACGAGTGGTTAGGCGAACGGATGCCGGATTGCGTACAACAAATAAAAACACCACGCCCCAGATTTTGATAAATCTTTTCGCAAAAAGATTTCGTCTTTTGGATACTTTGGGACGTCCCAAAGTATCAGCCACGCGGCGAGCGAATGAACGTGCTAAAAAACCACGCAGTAAGTGTTGAGAGTAGAGATAAAAAAGCGTGTGAAATATGATTATGAAAAGGAAATGGAGTAATAATCAGCCTTTATTGTACACTAGTGTAGTATAGTTACACAAAACGTATTAATCTTGGTGAAAAAATAGTCAATACGCAAACATTTTACCCTTTAAAACGCAATAATAGTATGATATAATAAAAATAATAAAGTAAAAAAATAAAACTGAAGGAGAATATTATTATGCCTTATATCGCAGTTAATACTTCGCAAACAGTTAGCGAAGAGCAAAAAGTAGCATTAAAATCTTATTTCGGAGAAAAAATCGGGACTATTACAGGTAAACGTGAATCTGGACTTATGGTTCATATCAAAGGTGAAGAAACTATGTATTTTGCAGGAGAAGACACTCCAGCAGCTTTCGTAGAAATTCGCTTATTTGGACCTGCTCCTTTTTCAGAAAAAAATGACTTTGCAAATTTAGTTTATACTGGATTAAATGACATTTTGTCAATTGATACTAAAAGAATTTATATAAACTTTGCTGAGTTTTTAGAATGGGGATCTGGTGCCGTTTATAAAGAAAAACAATTATAATAAAAACTTTAAACTATATGTTACAAAATTGTTTACAAAATTAAAATTATTTGTTATAATATAATGAGTTATAGACTTATTAATAGCCTAAACGTTATTATATGTTATATTTTGAGGAGGAATTTCAAAATGGCAAGAAAAATGAAGACTATGGACGGTAATACTGCTGCCGCTCACGTAGCCTACGCATTTACAGATGTTGCTGGTGTTTATCCAATCACACCTTCAACTGTAATGGCAGAACTTCAAGACAAATGGGCTTCTGTTGGACAAAAAAATATTTTCGGAAACGAAGTAAAAGTTGTTGAAATGCAATCTGAAGCAGGTGCTGCAGGTACAGTTCACGGATCTTTAGCTGCTGGTGCTTTAACTACTACTTTCACAGCATCTCAAGGTTTACTTTTAATGATTCCAAATATGTACAAAATTGCTGGTGAATTATTACCAGGCGTACTTCACGTTTCAGCTCGTGCTCTTGCAACTCACGCATTATCAATCTTCGGTGACCATTCAGACGTAATGGCTTGTCGTCAAACTGGTTTTGCTATGCTTGCATCTACAAACCCACAAGAATCTATGGACTTATCTCCTGTAGCTCACCTTGCAGCTATCAAAGGTAAAGTTCCATTCCTACATTTCTTCGATGGTTTTAGAACTTCACACGAAATGCAAAAAATCGAAGTTTGGGATTATGCTGATCTAGCTGATATGGCTGATTTTGATTTAATCAACGCTTTCAGAAGAAATGCTTTAAATCCTGAAGCACCAGTACTTCGTGGTACTGCTCAAAACCCTGATATCTTCTTCCAAGCAAAAGAAGCTTCTAACTCATATTACAAAGCTTTACCTGCAGTTGTTGAAGAATATATGGGCAAAATCAACGAAAAATTAGGCACTGATTATGCATTATTTAACTACTATGGTGCTCCAGATGCTGAAAGAGTTATCGTATCTATGGGTTCTTCTGTAGACTGTATCGAAGAAGTTATTGATTACATGGCAGAAAAAGGCGAAAAAGTTGGTTTAATTAAAGTTCGTTTATTTAGACCTTTCGTTATCGAAAAATTCGTTGAATTAATTCCAGAAACTTGTAAAGTTATCTCTGTTTTAGACAGAACTAAAGAACCAGGTGCTATCGGCGAACCTATGTACTTAGACGTAGTTACTGCTTTAGCTCGTTCTGGCAAAACTGACATTAAAGTTGTTGGTGGTCGTTACGGTTTAGGTTCAAAAGACTTCAACCCTGCTTGTGTATTCGCAGTTTACGAAAACGCAGCTTTAGATTGTCCTAAAAATGACTTTACAGTTGGTATCGAAGATGACGTTACAAACTTATCTTTACCACTTGATCATTCTTGTCCAAACACAACTCCAGCTTCTATCAAATCTTGTAAATTCTGGGGTCTTGGCTCTGATGGTACTGTTGGTGCTAACAAAAACTCAATCAAAATCATCGGTGATAACACAGATATGTATGCACAAGCTTACTTTGCATATGACTCTAAAAAATCTGGTGGTATTACAGTATCTCACTTACGTTTTGGCGATGACCCAATCCGTTCTACTTACTTCATCACAAAAGCAGATTTCGTAGCATGTCACAACCCAGCTTACGTTGAAAAATACAAAATGGTTCAAGACGTAAATCCAGGTGGTGCTTTCTTACTTAACTGTGCTTGGGATATAGCTGAATTATCTGAAAGATTACCTGCAGATATGAAACGTTATATTGCTCAAAATAATGTTCAATTATATACTGTTGATGCTATCCACTTAGCTCGTGAAATCGGTCTTGGCGGTCGTACAAATATGATTCTTCAAGCTGCTTTCTTCAACATTTCTCAAATCATCGACAAAGACGTTGCAGTTGCTGCAATGAAAAAAGCTGTTGTTGATTCTTACGGTAAAAAAGGTCCAGAAATCGTAGAAATGAACCACAAAGCTATCGATGCTGGTATCGATGCTGTTATCAAAGTAGAAGTTCCTGCTGATTGGGCTACTTGTGAAGACGGTGCTGCTCCAGCTCTAGTTACTGGCGACAGAAAAGATCTTGTTGACTTCGTTAACAACATCATGACTCCAGTTAATGCTCAACTTGGTGATACTCTTCCAGTATCTACATTTATGACAATGGCTGATGGTACATTCCCACAAGGTTCTGCTGCATTCGAAAAACGTGGCGTTGCTGTTGACGTTCCAGAATGGATTCCAGAAAACTGTATCCAATGTAACCAATGTTCTATCGTTTGTCCTCACGCTTGTATCCGTCCATTCGCAGTTTCTGCTGATGAACTAGCTGCAGCTCCAGAAGGTTTCAAATCTAAACCTATGATGGGCAAAGGCAACGAAGGTAACGTATTCACAATGTCTGTATCTGTACTTGACTGTATGGGTTGTGGCGTTTGTGTTAAAACTTGTCCTTCTAAAAACAAAGCTCTTGTTATGAAAGATTTAGATTCACAACGTGCTCAACAAGCAAGTTTCGACTTTACTTTCAACGAAGTTGCTGTTAAAGAAACTGGTTTTGCTCAAGATACTGTTAAAGGTTCTCAATTCAACCAACCACTTCTTGAATACTCTGGCGCTTGTGCTGGTTGTGGTGAAACTCCATACGCTAAACTTATCACTCAATTATTCGGTGACAGAATGTACATTGCAAATGCTACAGGTTGTTCATCTATCTGGGGTGGTTCTGCTCCTGCAACTCCATATACTGTAAACAAAGAAGGCAAAGGTCCTGCTTGGCAAAACTCTTTATTTGAAGATAATGCTGAATTTGGTTTTGGTATGCACGTTGCAGTTGACAATATGAGAAAATCATTAAAACGTCACGCTGAACAATTAGCTGCTGCTGATGCTTCTGTTGCAGATGCTTGTACTGCTTGGATTGATTCTATGTATGACGCTGACGCATCAAAAGTTGCATCTAAAGCTTTAGTTGCTGCTTTAGAAGGCAATGACAATGTTGACGCTAAACACATCGTTACAAACGCTGACTTCCTAGTTAAAAAATCTATCTGGATCTTCGGTGGTGACGGTTGGGCTTATGACATCGGTTTCGGTGGTGTTGATCACGTTCTTGCTTCTGGTGAAGACGTAAATATCTTCGTATTCGATACTGAAGTTTACTCTAACACTGGTGGTCAAATGTCTAAATCATCTCAAACTGGTCAAATTGCTGCTCTTGCTGCTGCTGGTAAAGAAACAAACAAAAAAGATATGGGTGCTATCGCAATGTCTTACGGTAACGTATATGTTGCTCAAATCGCTCTTGGTGCAAATATGAACCAAGCTGTTAAAGCTATATCTGAAGCTGAAGCTTATAAAGGACCATCACTAGTTCTTGCTTACGCTCCTTGTATCAACCACGGTCTAAAAGGCGGTCTTATCAATATGATCGAAGTTCAAAAAGATGCTGTTAACGCTGGTTACTGGCACTTATACAGATACAATCCAGATAACTTTGCTGCTGGTAAATCTGCATTCACTTTCGATTCTAAAGAACCAACTGGAGATTACATGACTTACATCAAATCTCAAAACCGTTTCTCTGCATTAATTCGTCAATTCCCTGACAAATCAGATCGTCTATTTGACGTAGCTGTTAAAAATGCGAAAAACAGATACACTCACTTATCTAAACTTGCTAAATTATATTCTAAAGAAGACTAATTTATAGCTTTTATAAGTAACTTTAAGCCCTGTACCGAATTGGTACAGGGCTTTTTTGTATGGTGGTGGTATGTTGTTGTGCATTGTTGTTGTGCATTACGGTGGGAGCACCCTACAGGGTGCATTGTTTAAAAATAGCAATATTTTATAACGTTGTAGGGGCGATCATTGGTCGCCCGTCATACCGATGCGTCCATTTTTCATTGTGCTAGCTCCCTCCGTCAAAATCAAAGATTTTGCCACCTCCCTCGGAGATGGAGTCTTTTCTTTGGCTCCTTCTTTGAGGGAGCTGTCACCGAAGTGACTGAGGGAGTTTACTGCACATTATTTATTATATTGCACGGGCGAACGCTGTTCGCCCCTACAGGGTGCGTTGTTTAAAAATGAGTTTAGCGAAAAAATGAGGAACGCATAAAATGCGTCCCTCACAGTAATAAATTTCTATTATTTCAAATGTTTTTCTGCTATTTCTACTGCCATCTGAATTAATTCACTACATGGCATTTTTTTCTCAACACCAACATCTTTAAATCCTGGTAGTCCTAATAATTCCCCACAAACAATAGACCCTGCAACTGCCTCAAAATCGTCGCACATTTCACTAACAAGAGCGGTGTGGTTCTTTTTCATATCACCTTTATTTGGCGTATTATAGCCACGTTCTACTCCTGCTACCATACACATACCAGATACTGCGCCACAAACTTGGCGTTTACCTCCTACGCCAGCACCGAACGATGTTGCTGCTTTAATTAATTGGTCACAAGCTGGAATATCGTCAAACGATGCAACAACAGATTGTGCGCAGTTAAACCCAGATGAATGGATTTCCTTGCTTTTCATTGATCTTTCACTCATAATAAATCACCTCTGCCTTTATTCTATTACAAAAATTATTAAATTGCAACAAAAATATACCTAGTTTTCAAAACTATATTGACTAGTCTTAAAAATTCGTATATAATAAACATAGAAAACGAGGTATGAAAATGAATGATTATAACCAAAAACTTTTAGAATGGTCTGAACAATTTAATACTTATCATTTACCACGATGGGATGAACTTCCAGCAATAGAGTATTATATGGATCAAGTGATTGAATATATAAATAGCTATGTTAAAATTTTCAGTGACGATGGTAATTCTAATTTACTTACAGCTGCTATGATTAATAATTATGTAAAATTAGGCTTAATTCCTGCTCCTGTAAAGAAAAAATACTCAAAAATTCACATATCTAATTTAATAGTTATAACTATCATAAAACAAGTTTGTGTAATTTCTCAAATAAAAGAGGCTATATTGCTACAGATGAAATCAAATGGTGGTAGGGGAGCTTATAATATTTTTTGTGCAGAAATTGAAAAATCTGTAATTAGCATATCTAGTATTGTGAAAAATGGCAGAATATACGTTGATGAACCAGTTGCGTTAGATAATATGGCAGTAAAAAACATAAGCCAAGCACTTTCAAGTAAAATTTTAGCAATAAAAGTTATCGAACTTCTTAAAAAAACGGAGGAAAATTAATTATGAAAAAAATAGCAATTTTAGTTGATTCTGGATGTGATATTCCAACAAGTGTATCAGCTGACAAAGGAATTTATACACTCCCACTAAAAATAGTATACAAAGATCGTGAATGTCGCGACGGTTTTGATATAACTCCACGCGAAGTTTATGAAGGTCTTAAAAACGAAATACCTTCAACGTCTTTGCCTTCTCCAGCCGAAGCACAGGAAATGTTCAAAAAAATTAAGGCTGATGGCTATTCTGATGTACTTGTAATTACAATTTCAAGTGGTCTCTCTGGTACGCACAATATGATAAAAATTGTTGCCGATGATATCGATGATATGAACATAAGAATGATTGACACGAAAAACATCGCTATCGGTTCTGGTTTTATTGGGATTTTAGCAGCTGATTTAGCAAGCGAAGGTTATTCTCTTGATGAACTTTATAAAAAAGTGTTAGCTAGTGTTGAAAAATCAGATGTTTTCTTCTGTGTTGATACTTTGGTTTACCTAAGAAAAGGTGGTAGAATAGGTCTTGTTTCTGGTATTTTAGGCGAAAAACTAAACTTAAAGCCTATTATTTCTTGTAATGATGACGGAATATATCACACTGTAGCCAAAGTTCGTGGAAAAAAACAAGCTGTTAAAAAAATGATTGATTTAGCACTAAAACACCTCGAAAATGCAAAAGAATATAATATTTGCATTAGTAATGGTGGTGCTTATGATGAAATTGATGAGTTTTCAAGCGAAGTTCGTAAAATTTTCTCAAAAGCTAAGAAAATATATCAAGGTGACATCAGTCCAACGCTTGGTGTTCACACAGGTCCTGGACTTTTAGGTCTGGGCGTTCAAATTATAGAATAAGAATCTATATATTTACGCATTTAATTTATTTTATAGGAGTGCTTTATGCAAAAAATTACAAGCTTTACAGTTGACCATCGATTTATAGATGAAGGGATTTTTGTTTCACGTATTGATGACGACATCACAACTTACGATATTAGGACTAAAAAACCAAACACTGGTGACCTTATGGACAATGAAACTATGCATACGGTAGAGCATTTATTCGCAACTTTCGTACGTAATAGTGAAATAAAAGATAACGTTATCTATTTTGGACCTATGGGCTGTCAAACTGGTTTTTATTTACTTCTTCGTAATGTATCTACTGATGTTGCAGTTACTCAAATAAAAGAAATTTTTGCAAAAATTTGTGAATATAACGGTGAAATTCCAGGAAATTCAGAAATTGAATGTGGAAATTATAAAAGTTTGATGTTGGATAAAGCAAATACTCTTGCAAAAGAGTTCTATGCAAAAATCGAACATCAAGGATTATCCCAATATAAATAAAATTCCAAATAACCTTCATATTTATTATGAGGGTTATTTTTTATCTACAATGATATATTTGTGTATATTGATGTTTTGTTGTTCGTCACGGGCGAACACAGTTCGCCCCTACATGGTGTATTATTTTTTTTAAATGACGATATTTTATAGCGTGGTTACGGGCGAACGCAGTTCGCCCCTACATAGTGTATTATTTTTTTAAAATGACGATATTTTATAGCGTGGTTACGGACGAACGCAGTTCGCCCCTACAGGGTGCATTATTTTTTTAAAATGACGATATTTTATAGCGTGGTTACGGGCGAACACAGTTCGCCCCTACAGGGTGCATTATTTTTTAATTGTGCTAGCTCCCTCCGTCAAAATCAAAGATTTTGCCACCTCCCTCTAAGAGGGAGGCTTTTCTTTGGCTCCTTCTTCGAGGGAGCTGTCACCGCAGTGACTGAGGGAGTTTGCACCGTATTTATTACACGGCACCAAACGTGCGTGGCACGAATAACGTAAGTTCAAGCACCGAAATAGGCAACTACGTGGTCGAGAAAATTTACCGATATCACTGCATAAGCGATAGCGAGTTGGAGCACGAGTGGTTAGGCGAACGGATGCCGGATTGCGTACAACAAATAAAAACACCACGCCCCAGATTTTGATAAATCTTTTCGCAAAAAGATTGCGTCTTTTGGATACTTTGACAAAGTATCAGCCACGCGGCGAGCGAACTGCCGAGAAAAAAGATAGCACCAGCAGTAAGTATTGAGTGTGAAAAACCCACAGTTATCTCTAAATAAGCATAACTCAACAAAAACAGGCATATATTAATCTAACAAGGAGGTTTTTATATGAATAAATACATTTTAGACACGCCATACCCTTCGCAGGAAGGTGTTATCCCAAATCGACGTGATTTACAGCTTATTTTAAAAGATTATTCTGGAATTGTTTCGGAGTTTACTGCTATTTCTCAATACTTCTATAATCATCTATTTGCAAACTACTCTCAAAACGAAAAAATCGGACAAATTCTCTTGCAAATTGCGATAGCTGAAATGACTCACCTTAATGTGTTAGGTGAGTTAGTTATAAACCTTGGTGGCGACCCAAAACTAGTTTTTCCAAGGGAGTGTTCATTCAACTGGTGGAATGGTGGCATAGTCACTTATAAAAAAGAAATTAAACCTATTCTTAAAAGCGCTATTTTGCTAGAACAACAGACCATCGAATGTTATACTTATCACGCAAAAATTGCTTCTCAACAAATTGTATCAGACGTTTTACTGCGAATTGTCGAAGATGAAAATTTACATTTAAAAACATTCTGTGAGCTTTTGGATAACATAAATCAACCTTTTTGACATATATTTTACCAAGAGGTGATTTTTATGAGAGTATTATTTATAGGTAAAAAAATGATTTTAGCAGTATCACTGTTGATAATTACCTGTATTGGTTTTTTTGCAACGCCAAAGGTACAGCAAATTGTGGTCTCTTCAACTGCACGTGATTTACCGATTTACGATGTTCAAACAGATAACAAAGTTATATCTTTATCATTTGATGCAGCTTGGGGCAATGAAGACACTCAGCTTTTAATTGATATTTTAGCAGAGTATGATGTCAAAGCAACATTTTTCGTGGTAGGAGAATGGGTAGATAAATATCCTGAAAGCGTTCTTGCGCTATACGAGGCAGGTCACGAAATTCAAAACCACTCTGACACACATCCTCATATGACAACGCTAGACTATTCTTCAATGGTTTCTGAAATGAATAGCTGTTCGGATAAAATAGAATCCATAACAGGAGTACGCCCTACACTCTTTAGACCACCTTACGGTGATTACGATGATAAACTAGTTGCAACCCTTCGTGAGCAAGGTTATTATTGCATTCAATGGAGTATTGATAGTCTTGCAATAGAAGTAAAGCAGGTGTAGACAATGAAAATTACAAACACTTTTAGAACAGACATAACTGATGATGATCGCATTAATACATATCTTGAAATTTTAGCGACGATTTCTTCGAATGAAAATAAGACGGCAGAAAAAGATGATTTGATTGAAAAACATACCAAAAAATGCTATACTTAATTTGATAATGTTTAAGTATCGGAGATATGTTAAATGATAACGAAAAATAATGATGCACGAATACATGCCATCTATGCCCGTCAAAGCTTAGATAAAAAAGACAGCTTATCTATCCAAACTCAAATAGACGATTGTGTCAAGCTTATTGGTAGTGAAAGATATAAAGTTTTTTCTGACAAAGGCAAGTCGGGTAAAAATACCGATCGAGCGGGTTTGCAAAGTCTTTTTGAAGAGATAAAAAATGGTAAAATAAAATCGGTTTATGTTTATAAACTTGATAGAATTACACGTAATATTAACGATTTTTTTAGCATCTATAACTTTTTAAAAGAAAATAAAGTGAATTTTGTGTCTTCTAAGGATAAATTTGATGTTTCGACACCGATGGGTGAAGCTATGATGGGTATTGTCGCTGTTTTTGCCGAGATGGAGAGAGCTAATATTATCCAAAGGGTAACTGATAATTATTATTACAGAATAACCGAAAAAGGCTCTTGGCCAGGTGGTCCTGCACCTTACGGCTTTAAAAATGGTAAAAATGAGCTAAAGCAAGCAACTTTGATAGAAAATGGCGACGAAATGGATGCTGTTAAAGAAATTTTTAAACTTTATAGTGAAAGTCCTAACATATCGCTTGCAAAAGTGGGCAAAAACCTTGAAAGTATGGGGTATGCCAGCAGAAAAAGGAAATCTTTTGATAATGTAACTATCGCTAGAATTTTGCAAAATCCAATCTATATTAAGGCAGACATTGCTTTGTATTACTATTTTAAGACTACCGGAATTGAAAGCTTAGATGATGAAAGCGAGTGGACTGGCGAATTTTCAGCTCATGTTGTGGGTAAAAATGGATCTAATGTACGTGGTGAAGGTGGTTTAGACACCAAAAAAGTTTACGTTACAAATGTTAAGGGAATAATTGACTCTACAACTTTTATTTCAGTTCAAGCTAGACTTAAAGAAAATCGCCAATTTGGACGAAGTAATGCGTCATCGCTTTTTGGTGAGCTTGCAGGCAAGGTGAAATGTGCAAAATGTGGATACGCCGTTAAGATTTATAATGGAAAATATCTAAAATGCTATAACAATGTAGTTCTTAATGGTTGCGACGCTACTTTTAAGACTGTAAGTATAGCTGATCTTCAAAGTTCAGTTGCTGATGCAATACAAGAGGTACTAAATGGGTTATCGAAGGCGCTATCTGATAAAAGTGAGGAAAGCAGATCATATCTTGATCAAAAATCAAAATTGGAACAAGAAATCGGAAAATTAACAGAGCTTTATTTGCTTACGGATAGTAAAAGTGATCAAATTATAGCAAATATTAAGAAAAAGCAGCGACAAATTGATAAAATTAATCTTAAAATTGAACTTTCACTTGTGAATAAAGGATTTAGCAAGCTCGCCAACCTTAATTACTTGGCGATGGACACTGAAAATCGCAAAAATGTTGTGCAAAAGCTTATAAATCGCATTGAACTCGACGAAAATAGCATTAATATAGTATGGAATATCTAAATTTAGGTGGTGCAAACAAGCACCACTTTTTTTCTTATGTTACAGTTGTGTTACATTTATTTTATGTCCATTTGCTTAAACTGAAATTTGTGATATTCTAAGCTCAAGGTAGCACCTCGGAAGTACTATCGACGATTTACTAGGGTGTATGCTATGCTACACAAGCCTTTTAAGGCTAACTATCTAGTGATAACGCAAAATTTTAGTTGCGTTGAGGATAAATATTGACAGTAACAAATACGTTGAAAAATGGACAAATTTGCGATATACAAAAAATTTGTATGACTGACGAAGCGATTGATTTATATATCAATCTGCTCCAAACCAACCAAAAAGCAAAGGAGAAAAAGAATGATCTTAGAACAAAAACAAAGACTGCAAAGCGCTATGCACAAATATAGACTGTGGAGAAGTGACCTTGAACTAAAACTAGATGAAATAGAGCAAAAAGATCCTACTTTTATCCTTTTAGGTGATCTTGATGAAATCGGCGTCATTACTGCCATAAAAACGAAAATTTTTGAGTGTCAGAATATGAACCCAGATACTATAGAAGCAAGTGAAATTGCAGATTTTTTAGACAATTGTGATTCGTTGATTTTATCTTTAGAAAATTTTATGGCTGAAACTAATAAAAATTTTTTGGAGATACATAAATAATAATTTTTTTGCTATTTTTTTAAAAGGAAGACATAAATATTTAAATATATTAGAAGATGAATATTTAAAAATTCTGTAAATGCTTGTAGTATATAGGAATTAGTGTAAAGGATGATAAAATGGAATTTGAAAAGAAAAAGTTTGAAAAGTATTTAAAAGAAGTTGAAAAAAATGAAAATTCAGAATATTTCAGAGTGATGTCGGATATGAATAATGCTATGGTTGACGTTGCTGAAGCTATCGGTAAAGATAAATATGATGAGGTTGTTGATGCTTTGGATAAATATGATGAAGTTTTAATTAAAATGGTGGTCGAGTATATGCAAAAGCAGAAAAATATTGTATAATTGCATTGTATTAAAAAATATCATTATTTTTGATGGGGTGACGCTGAGGCGGCACTCCTTTTTTTATTTAAATATACATAATATATTGATTTTTAGTCTTGATATCCGCCTCTAGTGACGTTAAAATAAAAGAAAACGCTTAAAACGGAGGATAATTATGGAACGAAAAGTGCTTTTTGAAGACAAAAGGTTTCAACGATTTGTGGATTTCTATGTTAACAATGTTAGTAATCAAGAAATAGACATTCTTACAAGACATAGCGAAGCTTTGTGCGAAGTAGCAGAGTTTCTTGGTA
Organism: Clostridia bacterium; assembly: GCA_044426345.1. Lineage (GTDB taxonomy): Bacteria > Bacillota > Clostridia > Oscillospirales > Butyricicoccaceae > CAYJLC01. Next base: position 63,576 of record JAWXUP010000005.1, read on the forward strand.
GCGACGCTGACGTTTTGCAAAGTTTAGTACGTATAAGTGATGAAAATAACAACTTTTGGGCTACTATGGGGTATAGATATGCAAGAAATGTATTATTTGATGAGATTTTAGGTGTTATCACCGGACTAAAAGATTCAACTGAGGTGGAAAATGATTTTATATAAGATGATACACCAAGGTATAAATGATTTTATGCGTGAATTGCGTAAATATAAGTATTTTGAGTCAAGTTTCGGGTGCTTTTATAATAATTATAAGGTGAAATCGCACTATAAAGACGATTTTGCAGAGGTTTTTATTTTTAAGTATAATGATAGCTATATGAATGATCGAGATTTTGAAAGAACTTTTAATGTGTTGTTTTTAACTCAAGTAGATGAATACAAAAGCTTGACGTTTGCTTATCGTGTCGATGAAAAGGAAGTATATGTGATTTTTGAAAATGTTGAGTTTGGGTATATAAATCTAGCCCAAAAACATAAATTGCCTCGTATGAAACAAGAAAAGGTATACAAAAAATTGAAATTTTGGACGGTGGAACAAGATGATAAATAAGATAAAAGAAATTATCAAGCAAGATTTAGCGCTTGCGAAAATAGAATGTGATAAATTTCGTGTGAAAAACCTAAGGGTGATAGAAAATGCGATTTTCAAAGTAATAGTTTTTGAAATTGATGATCATTCGCAAGAAATTGATGTCATTGAGCAGTATTTGCATGGCGAATTCGCCGATGGGTATATTTACTACGAAGTTGAAACGGGTGTTTTCGTTGTAATTTTTGAAAAAGTTTTACAGGAGTGTGCGAAGGATTGGATCGACTTTGCAGTGTCGAATGATCTACCTACGTTTGCTAGTGGGGTGAATGGGTTGGAGTTTTATTTTGACAAGTTGATTTAAGAAATTTTATAATTGGAAGCTGAACGCTACAAAACGTTCAGCTTTTTGCATTTTAAAAATAAAGTTGCAATTAATATAATTATATATCAATTTGTCACATATGCCCAGAAAGTAATCGAAATTAATTGAAACTTGTGTCTAAAAGTGGTATAATATATGCAAAGTTATTGTGAATGGAGTAATTTGTTATGAAAGGGAGAGTATTATTAAAAAATTTAGCATTTGATGATTTGAAGGGATATATTGATCAATTAAATAGAACCGATAATAGAAAGTTTAAAAATAAAGAAACAAATAAGCAATTTGAAATATTATTTAAAATAAACGGCCTTTATAGAGATTTTTTAAGTTATTTATTAAAAGACTTAGAGAATGTTGATCAATATACATATGAATCAGTATTAACAAATGATATAATGTCAGATAAGCAAAAATGTTTATTAATTTTATGGTTAACATTCGATCAAAAGTATGCGAAAAAACGTTTGGAATTTTACAGAAGTGATCTTTATAACAGGGTTATGGGTGTTGAAGTTGAAGACACTAATAATGATAACGAAGATATCAAACCTCAGAAATTGTCCGAGGTTATAAAGGAGGATTTAAAAATGAGCGAAGATAATAAAATATATATAGGGTATATAAAGCATGAAAAGTCTTATGATTATGATTTTTATAACTTATACGTTAGATACATATATGAAAATGGTGTAATAATAAAAGCAGATAAAAATTTATTTCCACCTCATGGTAAGATAAATTTAAGTGGAAATATTAGAGATTATATTATACAAAATGATTATTTACTGCGTAATTATTTAGTTTTTAGTTATAATGATCTGCCTTTAACTGAAAATACAAATAAGAATCAAGCTGAATATAAAATTTCCGATATTTTTAATATACGCAATATAAACGAGTGCAATATATATAAAATAATTGAACCGTCTTACGATAATTCAAGTGAAAATGGACGCTTACTTATACAAAGTGAAAATTATTTATATTCAAAAGACAATGATCCAAAATATGATGTCACCCCTGAAAAAGTAATTGTAAAGTACGAAATTGATGGAGAGACGTTATACTTAGAACCTAGCAAATTATGTTATAGAGATCAAGATAACCAATTTTATATTAATAATAATTTGAATAAATCTAAATTTGCTAAATGTATTAATGAAAAAGATTTAAATGAAGTTAATTCGCAATTAAATTATTACGATGATGAAATCACTAAAATAAGTAGCTATAACAAAGTAGATGAAAAAGCAATTATAGATAATAAATATTTTGCAACAGCGACAGAAACGCTTACGCAGCTAATTGAAGAGATGGAGACTGATTATTGTTCGGAAGACGGATATATACATATTTCTAATATTGAAAAACAAATAAATAGTATAGATAAAAATTTACTCTTAGGCTTAAATATATCAGCTCAAGAATTAGAAAAAATAAAAAATAATTTGCTAGATTACATATATAAATTGGAAGATAATGGTAATGCTTTGGATGAGATTTTCCAGGTTGTTTGTAAAGTTATTCTTAAAAATGAAGGCGAAATTACTAGCAATAATAAATTCAATGATTTAATAGAGTACGTATGTAAAAGTAAATCTGTTTTAAATAAATTGGAAAATTATTCTGAAGTTCAATATAAAGTTGAGGAGCTAGAAACAAAAAGTAAAACGTTGATAGATGAAGTTAAAGATTTAGAATACAAAATTTATTCTAAAACGTTAAATTTGGAAGAAATTGAAAATAAAATTTCCATAAATACCAATGAACAAATAGAAAAATTAGAAATAGCGAAGGGTAATAAACTACAAGAATTAGATTATGAAGTTAATGGAAGAAATAATAAATTAGAAGCTATCGAAGCGGAGATAAGAATAAGACAGATTAACTTGGATGCAATAATCCAAGAATATAGCGAACATAAAGTGTTTGCAGACTTAAAAACAGATGTGGATTATTTAGAAAAACATAAGCAGGTATTAGAACAAGAAAAAGAAAAATTGGAAATTGCTTGTAAAAAGATAAAAGAAAAATATGAAGCAGAATTTTCTTCTATTATCAATAGAGAGTTAATTAAAAAAAGAGAAACCGAAATTAATTCTCAAAAAATAATTGATGATGAAAATTCATTATATTCAACTTGTTTAGAATCAGTTAGATCTTTTCCAGCAGAGGTAGATGATAATTTTGATTTTAGTAATTATATTATTTCGCAAATAAATAAAGTTCGTGACTACACTAACGATGAGATTATCAATATATTTGCATCTATTTATACAGGGTTCTTGACTATTTTTTCAGGAAGACCAGGGACAGGTAAAACTTCTATTTGTAATATAATTTCAGAAGTTTTGGGGTTGAATAGTTTTGGGTATGAAAAAGATGTTAATAAAAATATGTATATATCAGTTCCTGTTCAACGTGGTTGGACAAGCAAAAGAGACTTATTAGGGTATTATAACCCTCTTACAAAACAATTTGATAAAAATAATAAGCACCTTTTTGATTGTTTGAAAATACAAGATAAAGAGCTTGAAAGTAATGAAAGCGGATATACAAAATTTCCAGCTTGTATTTTACTGGATGAAGCTAACTTGAGTGCAATGGAATATTATTGGAGTGATTTTATACAAATTGCAGATAACGATAATGATACTGCCAGAAATTTAAATCTAGGAAATGGAATAATCTTAAAAATTGCTAAAAATTTAAAGTTTCTTGCCACAATAAACAATGATCATACGACAGAACAACTTTCTCCTAGAATCATTGACAGAGCTTGGATTATAAATATGTCACATAGAGAGGTAACAAGACATATAGAAAATTATAGTGAACAATTACAAGAAAATCGTGAAATGATAACGTGGGATATTTTAAGAGAGTACTTTGAGAAAAATCGTGGGGATTTTGAAAGTGGAGAGCTTAAAAATTTCTTTAATGAAATAATATCTAAATTTGAAAATTTAGATATCTTTGTTAGTCCTAGAAGTATGAAATTAATTAAAAACTATGTAGAAATTACTCTAAACAAATATGACAATGTTGCAAATTCATTAGATTATGTCATAGCTCAAAAGCTTATTCCAATGATTAGTGGTAGCGGCAGTGATTATAAAAGAATGTTAGAAGAATTAAAAGCCATATTAGAAGACGGTAGAACGATTAATGGTAAAAAAATCAGATTACCGAAATCTGTTGATTTAATCAGTAAGATTTTAGCTAAGGGTACAAGTATGCAGTATTATACTTACTTTAATTAAAAGGAGGAGTATTTTTGGATGATATTTTACTAAAATTAACACCGTATAAAAAAACATCTATGGAGTTTAATTTTTCAAATCCTAACAATCAAATTGTTCGATTAGAAAATGACAAGTCTTATGACTTGAAAATATTAGGGTTATCGCAAGACATTGAATACTCACTTTATATTAATGGGAATTTTGTTAAACATAGCCAAAATGGGTGTTTAAATATATATAATGAATGGATTTTCATAGAGTATATTCGCCATATTAACTTTACCCTAAAATCTAATGGAAACGACGATTTGGTTTTGTCAAATTTTATAGTTGAATTTGATAAAAATAGTGAGATAGGCATTTCAGTTGATAATATGATAAAATATATTTCTGATCACAATCATTTAATTGATGTGAATGATAATACAAATTTAAAGCCTATGGATCTTGAATATTCTAAAAATCAATATTTTCTTTTGGATATGTTAAATGAAATATTAAACGCTTACAAGAAAAATTTTACAGCTTTTGCTAATAAACCTCATAAGACTGCGACCACAAAGCCTTTAGTTGGAGACTTTGAAAAAGTATCTCATCTTTCTCAAGAAACACTAACATATATTGTCACCCATCCGGGTTTTTTAATGAAAACGGACATTGATACAGGTATTGAATTCGAAAATGAGTTTTATATACCAAATAAAACTCTAATAAACTCATTATACGATGTTAAAGATAATTATGAAAATAGAGCTATAATTGGATTTTTAAAAACAGTTATTGTGTTTTTATTAAATAAAATTAGTGAAATTGATAATCAATTAGAGCAAATACCAACTTTTAATAGCTTAAAACAAAAATATACTATTTCTGAGAAATTTTATTTAATAAGTAGAAAAAACTTGATTTTTGCAAAAGAAAATATACAAAAAAAAATAATCGAGTTCAAAGCGTTATATGAAAATTATAATAAAATATTTGATTTTAGTGCAAAAGAAGTAATAGAAATTCCTATTAGGACTAAGATTTTTGAGCATTTAAGCCATTATGGCGAAATTTTTAATTTAATAGTATATTGGTTTAATAATGCAAAATATTCCTTATTAAATGAAAAAATTAACATACATTTAGCAAAAAGTAGCTGTATATATGAACACTATATACTTCTTAAACTAATTAATAGCTTATTATCACAAGGGTATCAATGTTTAAAAAAAGAAATTATTGTGTATAACTTCATAGGAGAAAATCGGTTTAAGGATTTATCATACAATAACGCTTTTACATTTGAAAAAAATGGCACAACAAAAGTGTTGTATTATCAACCAATCATAAACAAAAGATCTATACACAAGGGGATTAATTTATATAGGAGTGTGTCTACATCTATCGGAGGTTATGCTGATAAGGATAATTATTATAATCCAGATTATGTGTTAAAAACAAATTCGAGTATGGAAAGATATAAAATAATAGACGCGAAGTTTTCTAAAAGAGACAACATATTGAGAAATACTGTACATGAATTAGTTTATAAGTATATATTTTCTATTAATGTAACCAATAATGACTGTATCGTAGATGAAGTTAGTATTATCTGTGGTAAAAGCAGAAATATAAAGGCTAAAAATTTATGCGATACACCATCTCCAGTAACTGGTAGCAACGGAATTGTAGAGGTTAAAATGAAATTATATGATATAAATCCAATAGATGAGGATAAAGATAGTTCTCACAATACGTTATTAAGAAAGATAGTTTTATAGAAGTTATAATATAAGATTATTAAAAACTCCCGTAAATGCGATCGCATTTACGGGCGTTTTTTTGCCTAAAATAATTTTATGATTTTTAAAAAGATAAGGGCATATTTTATTTTTTTCACGCTAACAGATCTACTATAAGGGTAAGAATAAATAATAATTTTTTAGGAGGATATGAAAATGAATAACAACTTTAGAAAAGTTTACGATTTAGGTGATGATTTTATTGAAAAAGTAGCAATATTGACATCACTGTATGCTAACATCAGCGTCTTAGACGGCGAAGTTTACACAAATTTTGCTGGTAAAATTTATAGGTATGTGCCACATACGGGAGAAATTCTTGTAGCGGCAGGATCTTATGACATAACTGATGAACTAATTGACATTTTAAGTGATGAAGTAAGTTTTCGCTATAAAATAGACGAAATTTTACATAGAAAGAATGTAATTTGGACTAATGCAAGAATGAACTTTTGTGACACAATTAATTTTGCGACTAAAAATTTTAAGACGGTTGCGTTAGATGCAACATATTTAAAAGAGCTTTTTGAATCCAGTCTTGAAGATTCATTGTTGTCGATGTGCTTAGATTTAAGTCAAGGGTATGAAGAAGAAAGCTTTGATGATTTTAAGATTGATGACAGCTGTTTTTTATATACTAGAGAGCAAGAGCAACAAGATAAAAAGCTTATAATGGTAGAAAAAATCAGCGAAATGAAAAAAGAATTAATTGATCTTCAAAAAAATCTAATGGAGCTATAACTCATCAAAAAAATAAAACACATCTAACGTCGAAAACAACGCTAAAGAGTTTTATATACTGCAGTTACTCCTATATTGAATTGATAGAAGAAATTCATAAATTTGATATAGGAGAGAAAAAATGATAAATTTGGAGAAAATCACTAAGGATTTTGGAGTAAAAGAGCTGCTTTTTTGTTTGAAGAAAAATAGTAACATAACAGAAGATGGCATGGTTGAGACACGTTTTTGGAACAAATATCTTAGGATTGATATTAATAAAGGTACGGTTAAATCTAGTAATAATTTTGTAAATTGGCGTGAAATAGGGTACGTTAATACGCAAGGTGGAGGATATCTATATTTTGATATTAAAGTTAGTAATGATAAAGAAGTAACGATTTCAGTACATAAGCTTATTGCTTTGCTTAAATATGATTTTAGTATTATAGAACTTACTTTAGGTGAAAAATCTGCATTTGTTGTTGATCATATAAATCGTAAGAAGACTGATAATAGAGCAAAAAATCTTAGGGTGATAACTCGTCGTGATAATACTGTACTTGCGCTTAGCAAAGATGAGATTAAGAAACATTTTATTGAAGAAAAGTATAAAATTTATACTATACAGGAAATTGTTGAACAAGAAAAATAGAGAAAGAGGTTGAAATAATGAAAACAATAACAAAAAAAGATCTTGTTGCCTTAGGTTATGGTCCAGGGCAAGCAGTTAATATTATAAAACAGGCAAAAGATGTTATGGTAGGAAAAGGTTTTGGATATTATAAAAATCCCCGTTTAGGGCGTGTGCCAGTAGAAGTTGTTGAAGAAATTTTGGGTATAGAAATCAATTGAAAAGCTTCGGTTTTTTAGCTTGTTTTTGTGACTATGCCTTTTAGCAGTAAAAAATATAGTAAAATGGTAAAATTAAAAATATTTTTAAAGGATCGAAAAATTTACACTTTGTTCATAATTAAGGATTTGCACGTAAAATATGCAGATCCTTTATTTTTGTTGATATGTCGAAAAAATAGTTGGTTCACGTCCATTGACTTTATCTATGGTACCGATTATAATGATGTCACGATAGCAAATGTTGCAACAAAAAAGCTATTTTAATTACTTTTAGCACCAGAAAAAGGTGCTTTTATATAAAACAACGTGAATTTAGGGTATACCCCATTAACTCAACTGAAAATTTATAAATTTTGAGTAAAAAGAGTTGGGATTTACATTTTCACACAACTTGTTCATAAGGCCTTGACTTTAGGTATACAGTGACGTTATGATGTGACCACAAAGGTGGTGCAGATATTATGGTATGTGGATATATTAGGGTTTCTACGATAGAACAAAACATAAGCCGACAAGAAGAAACTATGAAAAATTTTAAAGTGGAGAGGGTTTTTATTGATAAAGTAAGTGGTAAAAACAAAAATCGCCCTAAACTTCAAGAACTTCTTGAGTTCGTGCGTGATGGTGATGTAGTTGTGGTTAGTGATTTTTCAAGATTAGCGAGAAATACTGGTGACCTATTAGAGTTATCACAAATCTTAGAAAGTAGAGGAGTGTCGTTGGTATCATCGAAAGAAAATATCGATACAAAAACAGCGACGGGCAAGCTTATGCTGACTCTTATAGGTGCAATAGCTACTTTTGAAAGAGACTGTTTACTTGAACGTCAACGTGAAGGCATAGAGATTGCAAAGGCTAAGGGTGTTTACAAGGGTAGAAAGCGTGTACAACCACAAAATTTTGATGAAATGGTTGACAAATATAATAGGCGTGAAATTAAAACTAAGACTGACTTAGCAAAAAATTTGGGTATATCTAGAAAAACATTGTATAGCTTAATGAGTGGAAAAATTTAGCTTTTTTACAGTATTTTGAATAAAATAATTAATATAATTACTAAAAAAAGGAGAAAAAATGAATAATAAATTAAATATAACATATATAGGAAAAGAATTGAAGTCAACGCATAGAAATACACTTTTGGCTGATATATATGAAGTTAAAATTTCAAAAAATCTTATAAGTTATCAACTAACAGAAGATTTTATAAATAATAGTGATAAAGGTTTTTTTGAAGCAAGAGAAACAGTTAATAGCAGTATTTACCACTCTTTTTGTGCAGCACTTGAGCAAGATCACACAAAAGATAGCGAATTCAACGGTTGCTTTTTATATGAAAATAGAGAGCTTGCTTATATTAGAGTAATTTTTGAAGATGGATTAGATCAAGAGTTTGTTACGTGGGGTATAAGATCGCTGGTTATAGATTATAATGCGAAAAGTCAAGTGCTTTCGTTAATGGGGTAAGGAGGATTAGATGGATAATAAAATAGAAATAAGATCAACCGGTATAGTAAAAGATATAGATACTTATGAAATCAAGATAATAAAAGATTTTTCGGATTATATGATAGACGAAGATGATGATTTGTATCCTAAGGGTAAAAAGGTCGGTAGTTTTTACTTTGAGGGGTCAGCAACTCATAGCGATATAGATGGATATATAGATATCTCGCTTTTTAAGAAAATAGATGGAAAACTTTGTAGTTATGTTAATGTTTTTGAGGAAAATCCTGAGATTATCGATCAAAATTATAAAAAAGCTTATATTACAGTGGTTTTTGAGGATATAGTAGATGGCAGTGACTTCGAGTGGGAGTGTTCGGATTTGCTTTTAAGTTATGATCATACATCGAAAGTGATTGCGATAAAAGTGCCACTATTATATATGTAATCGAATAAAATTTGCGTTCTATCACCGTTCTATCATTCTAATTGTTAGAACAGTGATAGAATGATAGAATCAAATTGATCATCAAATTTGTTAAATATACAATGCAGGTATTCTTCTTATATAGAAAGAAAAATACCTTGACAAAATATGATTTTTAATGTAAAATCATTGACTTGCAAATAAATAGGTGGTATTATTAATTTGTATAAACATTTAATAATAATGAGGTTATAGTTTGAATAAAGTAGTTATAGATAAAAAAATTTGTAGTACATATGATGGGTATTATACATTATTAGAATACCTTTCTGATTCTAAATTTATATGCAAATCTTATGAAGAAGTTAAATTTGACTTTTCTGAAAATAGAGAGTTTGATATTAATTTATTTGCTATAATTGTTGCGATTGCATATGAAACTAAAAAAAATGGCTATGATTTTACAATAACAAAGGTAAAAAATGCAAATCTAAAGAGGAAGTGGCAAGAATATAACCGATTTGATAATTTAACTGTTTTAGAGAATAATATTCCTTTTAAAGAATTCGCGCCAGATTTACATTTGGATTTCGATCAGTACATAAATGAATACGTTTACAAGTATGTAAGCAAAATGATGTCTGATAGGTTGGGTTCTAACATTAAATCGAATTTGGGTGAAATTTTTGGGAATGTAGAAACTCATACAGAAAGTGAAAAAGTTTTTTGTTGTGGTCAAATAAATGATGAAAAATTAGATTTTACAATTGTGAATTTGGGTATAACAATAAGAGAAACTGTTGATAATTATACAGAACGCAATAATATTAAAAACATTTCCAATCCTATACCTTGGGCAGTTGCTGAGGGCAATACCACAAAAATAAGTACCGGTGGATTCGGACTTCATTTATTAAAAGAGTTTATCTCTAAAAATAATGGTAAATTTCAAATTATTTCTGGAGATGATTATTATGAATGGACAGGTGAAGAGAAAAATGATGTATTTAATCATTTTTTTCCAGGAACTATTGTAAATGTAGAATTTAATCTTACAGATAAAAGCAAATATAGGCTAAAAAACGAAGACTTTAATATTAATGATTTATTTTAAGGAGAGTTAGTATGAATAAAAAAGTAATAAAAGTACTTGATATTGTTGGTGGACCTAGTGCGGTTGAACCGACTAAAGCTAAAGAAATAAATCGAGAAATCTTAGAAGAAATAAATTCAGGCAATCAAGTAGTTTTAGATTTTGCAGGAATTACATCTGTTTTAACTTTATTTCTTAACCCTGCAATAGGGGATTTATATGGCGAATTAGAACCAGAAACAATTAAAAAATTTTTTTCAGTTGAAAATGTTAATGACGAATTTAAAGATGTCTTTAAATTAGTAATTAATCGAGCAAAGCGTTTTTATAAAAATAAAGATATTTTAACAAATGCTATTGCCGAGGAGTTTGATAATGAGTAAATATGTAAAAACGCACAAGTATGACGTTAAAGATGATGCTTATATCATAGATACTTGTGTTTTGATTTATATATTTTTTGATGTTAACAATAGAAAATATGATAATTATAGAAATATATACGCTAAGATCGCCAGCGAAAACAAAAAAATATTAATTACATTAACTCAAATCGGCGAGCTTATAAATGCCTATCAAAGAATTGAGTTTAGATCTTATAATAAAAAAAATAAGACTGAACTTAAATTTAAAGAATTTCGACAAACAGAAAGCTTCAAAAAAGTTATGGTGGATTTGGAAACAATTTATAATTATGATATAAAGCCATATATGGAAATTATTGATGTTGATATTTGCGATGAATACATAGATGAGATATTTAACAAGGGTATTATTGCAGATGTTAATGATTTAATATATTGTGATATGGCTATCAAATATGATTGCCCGATTATAACTCATGATTTTGATTTTAAATCCATTGACAAAGACATTACTATTATTACAAGCAATAACAGATTTTTTCAAAACTAAATATTAAGACTTAGTAGTTGGCTAAACCAATACTAAGTCTTTTTTTGCATCTATACCCCAACCGTAACCCTTGACGTCGTAAAAAATTCGCCGTATAATAGCCTTAGAAAGGACTTTATTTCTATAACATATGTTGATAGTCTTGACTGGCAAGACCCTGCTCCATCTGAAATTGTATCTCGTGTTGTAAATAATGCTCAAAACGGTAGCATTGTTTTATTCCATAATGCAGCCACTAACACTCCTGAGGCTTTACCTGATATCATCGAAAATTTGATAAATCAAGGCTATTCTTTTTCAAAAATATCCGATTTAATTTATACTGACAACTATGAAATCGACTATAAAGGCACGCAAATTTCCCTTAATTAACTAACTTTTAAATATTTATTTTGATGATTAATCACCAAATTGTTAGGTTTCTTCGATAAACATTGACATTGTAATATAAATCATAGTATTATATAATTAAAGTTATGTATATATTTTATCAATGTATGTAACCTTAAAGCCATAAATATTTGGTTTTAAATTTAAGTAAGGCTTTACATAAGAGAGTTTGTAATTGCCAAAATATCGGAGGGAAAATTATGGAAAAATTTCACATCACAGCAGAACAGCTTAAATTAGTTCCTTTTAAAGTAACTGGTTCATCTATGACAGACTTTTGTCGTGAAATAGACAGAGTTATCGCTAACGAAAATATGGAAAAATTAGCTCCACACAAAGTTATGGATTGGTTTGTATCTATTGGTTATCTTGCTTACCAACAATCAGAAGAACCAGGAAAAGGCATTACTCCAAGACCAACTGCTCTAGGTTTAGAACGTGGCATCAGACTTGACTATCGTCACACTGAAGCTCGTGGCGACTATATCATCAACCTTTATAGCACAGAATTACAACAATTTATCCTTGATAAAATCGATGAAATCGTTGCTAGTTTTGACGCTTAATTCTTAAATACATAAATTTAAGCACTGATTTTTAATCAGTGCTTTTTTTGTACACCGCGTAGGATGGGTGCTTGCTCCTACAGGGTGCGTTATTTTTTTAATCGTGCTAGCTCCCTCCGTCAAAATCAAAGATTTTGCCACCTCCCTCGGAGAGGGAGGCTTTTTCTTTGGCTCCCTGACGAGGGAGCTGTCACCGAAGTGACTGAGGGAGTTTACGCATTATTTATTATTATGCACGGGCGACCAATGATCGCCCCTACAGGGTGCATTATTTTTCACGTATAAATAAATTTATACCACCGTATCAAACGTGCGTGGCACGAATAACGTAAGTTCAAGCACCGAAATAGGCAACTACGTGGTCGAGAAAA
>JAWXUP010000038.1:0-24429 GCA_044426345.1 Clostridia bacterium
CACAGTAAAAACATCACGCCCCAGATTTTGATAAATCTTTTCGCAAAAAGATTTCGTCTTTTGGATACTTTGGGACGTCCCAAAGTATCAGCCACGCGGCGAGCGACTGCCGAGAAAAAAGATAGCACTAGTGGTAAGTTGTAAAAGCTGAAAATAAAAAATACAAATTTTGACGAAAAGTATATTTTAAAAAAATTTTTGACAATCTGAATCCTCCATTAAACGGAGGGTTTTTATTGCCTAAAAATGGCAAGTGGTTTAATGTAATTTGTGCAAATTGCTATTTAATTTGTTTAATATGTAGAAAAACTGCAATAATTCGCCTCTTTTTTTCGTTTGCTATTGTATATTTTCCCTTTTTGTATTATAATAAAAATAATATGTAATATTATGTGGAGGAAAAATGGCAAAGACGATTTTAATTGCTTCCGGCAAGGGTGGAACTGGCAAAACTTCTACCTCTGCTCATATCGCACTGGAGCTTGCTCAGCAAAATTACAGAGTGCTAATTATCGACACAGACTGTGGTTTTAAAGGCCTAGATTTAGTCTTAGGTCTAACCGAAAAAGTTGTGTGGAGTTTTAAAGATGTTTTGTCGGGCGCTGTTTCAACAAAAAAAGCTGTAGCTTTTAATGACGAAAAATTACACTTATTATCTGCCCCATTGACACCTCTTTCGCAAGAAATTAGCGTGTCGCACGTCGCAAAAATGATAAACGAAATTTACGATGACTACGATTATATAATAATCGATTGTGCCGCTGGTTTTACATACGAAACCGAACTTTTTGCTCGAGTTTCAAATATCGCACTAATAGTGACAACACCAGATAACACAAGCCTTCGTGGTGCTGAAAATATCGCTCACCAGCTTGAAGATATCGGACTGCAAAAGTGTTTTCTTGTGCTAAATCGCGTTCGTCCTCGGCTTATTATGAAAAATAAAGCTAAAAACATCGACGATGCAATCGATATCACCTGTCTCCCGCTTTTAGGATTAATTCCAGAAGATGAACACGTTATTTCGTGTGGAAATCAAGGTATTTCGGTTTATACCATACCAAAATCGCAAAGTTCTATCGCTTACAAAAACATAACTGGTAGAATACTTGGCAGAAATATAAATATAATGAAATTAAAATAGGAGGTGCTCTAATGTTAAACATTGCACTAATTGCACAGGACAAAAAGAAAGAACTTATGGTTCAATTTTGTATGGCGTATTGCGGAATTTTATCAAAACACCGTGTATGTGCGACTACAACAACAGCGAAACTAGTATCAGACGCTACAGGCCTTCGCATCGAAAAATTACTTCCTGGTAACCAAGGTGGCGAACAACAAATCTCAGCACGTGTATCATACAACGAAATCGACCTTGTATTATACTTCAGAGACCCTATGTACTTGCCAAAATACGAAACCGACATTCACTCTATCGTACGTCTTTGTGACCTACACAACATACCAATCGCGACAAACGTTGCAACTGCTGAAATGCTAGTTCTTGGTATGGACCGTGGTGACCTTGACTGGAGAAAAATCGCACACCCAAAACTGTAAGGAGAATTTAACGTGGCTGACATTATAAAAGGACCAAAAGGCGTTAAAGACGTTTTACCTCAGGAGTCCTACAAATGGCAATATATCGAAAATATTGCAAGAATTATTTCGCAAAATTACAATATTCGCGAGGTTCGTGTTCCTATGTTCGAACATACAGAACTTTTTCATCGTGGCGTTGGTGACACTACCGACGTTGTTCAAAAAGAAATGTATACGTTTTTAGACAAGGGTAACCGTTCTATAACTTTACGTCCAGAAGGCACTGCGTCTACTGTTCGTTTATGTTTAGAAAACTCGCTTTTAAACGGTGCTTTACCTCTTAAAACATACTATATAGTACCAAATTTCCGTTATGAAAAACCAGAGGCTGGACGTTTGAGAGAACACCACCAGTTTGGCGTTGAATATTTCGGTACAAGCGACTGCTCGGCTGATGCTGAAGTTATTTCTGTCGCAAATAATTTGCTACAAACGCTAGGTATTGCAAATGCCGAAGTTTCTATAAATTCAATCGGTTGTCCAAAATGCCGACCTGTTTTTCACGCAAATTTAAAAGCATATTTTGAAGATAAAAAAGAGCATTTATGCCCTCTTTGTCTTGATAGACTTGAAAAAAACCCTATGCGTATTATCGACTGTAAAAATCCAGATTGTAAAGAAATCGCAAAAGATGCACCTGTATCTGTTGATAACTTATGTGAAGAATGTCACGACCACTTTGAGGGTACTAAAAAACACCTTGAGGCACTTGAAATTCCATATAAAGTTGACACTGGCATAGTTCGTGGACTTGATTATTACACAAAAACTGTTTTTGAATTTGTATCAAGTACTACAGGTCTTACGATTTGTGGTGGTGGTCGATACGATGGTTTGGTTGAAACGTTAGGTGGAAAACCAACTCCAGCACTAGGTTTCGGATGTGGTATCGAACGTTTAATTATGATGATAGACGAAAACAACGCTGGTTACGGTGTTGAGCCTACAGTTGATATTTTCATTGCAAATATCGGCGAACAGTCTTCTTTTTTCGTATCTAAACTTACTCAAGATTTACGCAAACAAGGTTTTTCTGCAGAAAAAGATATCGCAGGACGTGCCTTAAAAGCTCAAATGAAATATGCTGACAAAATCGGTGCAAAATACACAACAGTTATCGGTGACGGTGAGCTTGAAAGCAAACAATGTACTGTCAAAAATATGGCAACTGGCGAAAAACACGAAGTTGAGATTGATAAAATCGGTGATTTCGTTGTTTCGGATATGTAGATTATTTAGAATAAATGTAATAAATTAAAATATCCAAAAGAACTTTAAAAATATTTTATTATATAGAGGTAAAAAATGAAAAGAACAAATTATTGTGTAGACACAAAAGATGTAGCTTTGGGCGACATCGTAACTGTCTCTGGCTGGATTGCAAAAGAACGTAACTTAGGTGGCGTACTTTTTGCTGACGTTCGTGACAGAACAGGTATCGTTCAATGCGTTTTCAACGAAGAAGACAACGCAGAACTTTTCCAAAAATCAACAGTACTTAGAACTGAATTTGTAGTATCAATTACAGGTAAAGTTCGTGAACGTAGCTCGAAAAACCCTAACATTCCAACTGGTAATATCGAAATCGAAGCTACTGACATCGAAATTCACTCAAAAGCTGACACAACTCCTTTCGAAATCACTGACGAAAAAGAAGTTAACGATGCTTTAAGACTAAAATACAGATACTTAGATTTACGTCGTCCGTCACTACAAAAATCAATGGCGTTACGTCACAAAGTAACTCAAATCACTAGAAATTACTTCGATGAAAACGGATTTTTAGAAATCGAAACTCCAATGCTTACAAAATCAACTCCAGAAGGTGCTCGTGACTATCTTGTACCGTCTCGTGTTCATAATGGTAAATTCTACGCACTTCCTCAATCTCCTCAACAATACAAACAACTGCTAATGCTTTCTGGTTTTGACAGATATATGCAAATTACACGTTGTTTCAGAGATGAAGATTTACGTGCTGACCGTCAACCTGAGTTTACTCAAATCGACTTAGAAATGTCTTTTGTAGACCAAGATGACGTTATGGCTGTAAATGAAGGTTTCCTTAAAACTGTATTCAAAAAAGTTCATAATGTTGACATCGAACTTCCACTTCCTCGTATGCCATATTCTGAAGCTATGGAGCGTTTTGGTTCAGACAAACCAGACACACGTTTTGGTTTTGAATTAAAAGATATTACTGAAGAAATGAAAAATACTGAGTTCAAAGTTTTCCGTGAGGCTCTTGATAATAACGGTGTTATCAAATTTATAAACGTAAACGGTGGTGCGAAATTCACTCGTAAAGAAATCGACAGCCTTGTTGAATACGTTAAAACTTACCGTGCAAAAGGTCTTGCTTGGATTAAAATGACTGACGGCAATATGTCATCTTCATTCGCAAAATTTATGACTGAAGATGAAATGTCTGCAATTTTAGCAAAAGCTGATGCAAAAGACGGCGATTTAATCTTAGTTTGCTCATCAGATAACGCTGATATCGTTTATAATTCACTTGGTGCATTACGTTGTGAAGTTGCAAAACGTATGGGCATTTTAGATGAAAAACAAATCAACCTACTTTGGGTTACAGACTTCCCTCTTTTCGAATATGACGAAGAGCTTGGCAGATATTTTGCAAAACATCACCCATTCACTGCTCCATTTGACGAAGATTTAGAAAAATTAGAGTCAAACCCAGGCGAAGTTCGTGCAAAAGCTTACGATATCATTATGAATGGCGTTGAGCTTGGTGGTGGTTCTATCCGTATCCACAAACCAGACGTTCAAGAAACAATGTTCAAAGCACTTGGCTTTACATCTGAATCTGCAAACGCACAATTTGGTCACTTAATCGAAGCTTTCAAATACGGTGCACCTCCACACGGTGGTCTAGCTTATGGTTTGGACAGACTTTGTATGTTACTTTCTGGACGTGATTCTATCCGTGATGTTATCGCATTCCCTAAAGTACAAAACGCATCAGAACTTATGACAAACGCACCAGACGTGGTTGAGCAATCTCAACTTGACGAGCTTGGAATTGGTGTTGTAGCTGAAGAAATTTCTGCTGAATAATTCAAAAACCGTAGGGGCGAACTGTGTTCGTCCGTGCCATACAATAAAATATTACCACGTAAAAAACAATACATTGCATATGGTTGACCGTGTACGTGCAAAAATATATCAAATTGCGTAGAATATGGGTTTTCCGTCCCGTGCAATAAATCTGTACCTATTATGTTTTAAATTGACGTATTGGTATGACATCGTATTTATATGACGTTTCATCAAATTAATATAACGGTACGTATCGGTATGACGGGCGTATCAGTATGACGGGCGTATCGGTATAACGGTACGTATCGGTATGACGGGCGACCACAGGTCGCCCCTACAATGATTTGATGGATTTAATGTGATTGTGCATATTTTATTGTGCGTAAACTCCCTCTTAGAGGGAGGTGGCAAAATCTTTGATTTTGACGGAGGGAGCTTCCACCAATTTTATTGTATGTGCAACACGGTACGTCGAGGACGCCGTACCCTACATTATTCGTCTAAATTCTCTAGCACTCGCATCGTGTCGCAGTTCGCTGTTACCTTTACGTTATACAGCGTATCGACCTTCAATGGTGCTAAGATAAACCTTCCCCACTCGTCTGTGTACGCAAAAGAGCCAATATTTATAATTTTGTGGTTTCTTTTATCAACTTCGTATGCTATCAAAAAAGCGTCTTTTATAGGTTTTTCGTCGTTATCCACAACGTTTCCTATAATCGCTGGCTTGTTATTTTGATTTATATGTATAGTTGTTTTAATCACCTCGTCTTTTTGAGGTGAAACAAAAAAATTAATGTCCAAACAATTTCACACCTTTCGTTTTATCTATATATGTACATTATATTGTGTGAATGCTCGTTTGGTTACAAGGAAAGAGAGTCTAAAATGGCAAAAGATAAGAAATTAGTATCAGAAATTACGTCGATGGACGTGGATTTCGCAAAATGGTATACCGATATAGTTAAAAAAGCCGAACTTATCGACTATTCGAGCGTAAAAGGTTGCGTAATTATGCGTCCTTATGCTCAAGCTATATGGGAAAATATCCAAAAAAACCTAGACCAAATGTTTAAAGACACCGACCACGAAAACGTTGCTATGCCAATGTTTATCCCTGAAAGTCTACTTCAAAAAGAAAAAGACCACGTTGAAGGTTTTGCTCCAGAAGTTGCTTGGGTTACTCATGGTGGTGCTAATAAACTTGAAGAACGTCTTTGTGTTCGTCCAACTTCAGAAACACTTTTCTGCGAACACTACGCAAATATCGTTAAATCTCACCGTGATTTACCAAAACTTTACAATCAATGGTGTTCTGTAGTTCGTTGGGAAAAAACTACACGTCCTTTCCTTCGTTCTCGTGAATTCTGGTGGCAAGAAGGTCATACAGCTCACGCAACTAAAGAAGAGGCTGTTGAAGAAACTCTACGTATGCTTGATGTTTACGAGGAATTTGTTAATAAATACCTTGCAATGCCAGTAATTAAAGGCAGAAAAACCGACAAAGAACGCTTTGCTGGTGCGATTGACACATACACTATCGAGGCTATGATGCACGATGGTAAAGCACTTCAATCTGGTACTTCGCATTACTTCGGCGATGGTTTTGCTAAAGCTTTCGGCATTCAATATGCTGACAAAAACAACGGTTTGTCTTACGTCCACCAAACTTCTTGGGGCGTTTCAACTCGTCTAATCGGTGGTGTTATAATGACCCACTCAGACGATAACGGTCTTGTTTTACCTCCAATGATAGCTCCTCACCAAATTGTTGTAATTCCAGTTGCAATGCAAAAAGACGGTGTTATCGAGAAAAACAAAGAAGTTATGGAAATCCTTAAAAAAGCTGGTATCCGTACAAAAATCGACGTTTCAAACAACTCTCCAGGTTGGAAATTTGCTGAATACGAAATGAAAGGTGTTCCAGTACGTTTAGAGCTTGGACCTCGTGATATTGAAAATAATCAATGCGTACTTGCTCGTCGTGATACTCACGAAAAAATCATTGTATCTCTTGATAATATCGCGCAAACTGTGTCTGATTTACTTGTTACAATCCAACAAGATTTATATGACAGAGCACTTAAAAACCGTATCGACCACACTTATGACGCGTATACTTTTGACGAAATGCTTGAAAAATCTAAAGATGGCTTTGTTCGTTCAATGTGGTGTGGAGAACTTGAATGCGAAGAAAAAGTAAAAGAAGTAACTGGTATGCCATCTCGTTGTATGCCATTTACAGACGAAAAATTAGGCGATGTTTGTCCTATATGTGGAAAACCTGCTAAAAATTTAGTAATATGGGGAGTGGCTTATTAATGAATATTCTTGCTATCATAATCAGTTTTTTAACTTCGGCAATCGTTGGTATAGTAATTAGAATTGCTCTAATTTTAGTGTTACTTAAAGTATCACTTGTAGTTAACGATAAACTTTTTGCAAAGGCATCTGATAATCTAAAAATGAAGGGTCAAACTAAATATGTAACGTATTTATCGTTTGCTCGTCACGCAGCTGTTGCAGTGATTTATTTCATTGCAGTTATCGCAATCGGACAAAATATCCCAGGTTTTGAAAACGCGGCTACTGCCCTACTTGCCTCTACCGGTGTATTGACCGTTGTAATCGGTTTTGCGTCACAAGAAGCGATGAGCAGTATCGTTAGTGGTGTTATGATTTTAACTTTCAAACCGTTTGTAATTGGCGATGTTATCACTTATAATGGTACAGTTGGTACTGTTGAAGAAATTACTCTACGTCATACCGTTGTAAAAACGCTTGAAAATAAACGTTTAATCGTACCAAACGCATCTATGAATAGCAATGTTATCGAAAATGCAAACTTTAACGAAAGCAAAGTTTGTGCATTCCTAGAAATCGGTATTTCTTACGAAAGTTCTATCGACAAAGCTCGTGCAATTATGCTAGACCACTGTGTAGCGCACAAAGATTACTTAGACAATCGTTCTGACGAAGAAAAAGCAAATGGTGCTCCTGCAGTTGTAATCCGTGTTATCGAACTTGCAGACAGCTCTGTAAATATGCGTGCTTGGATTTGGGCTAAAGACGGTGGAACAGCTTTTGCTATGAAATGCGACCTACTAGAAAGTATAAAACGTGATTTTGATAAAAATGATATCAATATCCCATACCCACAACTTACAATTTCAAATAAATAATTCCATATAAAGGAATACTAAAAATTGAATTAAAATCACCTCTCTTGTTAATACTTTTATGTATCAAGGGAGGTTTTTTAATGTACGGAAAAGTTTATATATGTGGCGTAAATACAGCAAAATTAATAGTAAATAGCAACGCAAAAAACATCGAACTTATCGAGCAACTTCGTTCTGGCGACAAGTCTGTTCGAGGCGAAATAATTAGTGGTAATTTAAAACTCGTGCTGTCTGTGGTGCAAAAGTTTTCTAATAAAGGCGAAAATATCGACGACCTCTTTCAGATTGGTTGCATAGGGTTAATAAAATCGATTGACAACTTCGACACTAGCTTTGGTGTGCGATTTTCCACCTATGCAGTTCCGATGATTATAGGTGAAATACGTCGCTATCTGCGTGATAATAGTATGGTACGGGTATCACGTTCACTGCGAGATTTAGCATACAAAGCGTTAACTGCCAAGGAAAAACTGGCAAACGAACTCGGTCGTGAGCCTACGATGGATGAAATAGCGCGCGAATTAGACGTTCCAAGAGCCGATGTAACCTTCGCACTAGATGCAATTTCTGATCCAGTATCTATATATGACCCTGTGTATTCAAACGATGGCGACACAATTTGTCTGCTTGAGCAAATTTCCGACACGAAAAACACCGACGAAAACTGGATTTCAAGCTTATCTATCCGTGAGGCTATAAAAAAGCTCGATGAACGTGAGCGAAACATTCTTAACAAGCGTTTTTTTATAGGTAGAACGCAAACCGAAGTCGCTGAAGAAATTGGAATTTCACAAGCTCAGGTATCACGATTGGAAAAAAATGCATTAGAAAAACTCAAAAAGCAAATTTAAATAAAATAGCCTCGATTAAAGATAACCCTTAGTTTTTGTTATCTTTAATCGAGGTTTATTTATATTTAATCCACAAAAAAACACACCCTAAATAAATAGAGTGTGTTTGAAAGTATAAAACTATTTAGCAGTTTTGTCCATGTGTTGGATTAATTCTAAAACTTTGTTAGAATAGCCCCATTCATTGTCATACCAAGAAACAAGTTTTACGAAAGTATCAGTTAAAGCGATACCTGCTTTAGCGTCAAAGATAGAAGTTCTTGGGTCGTGGATGAAGTCAGTAGAAACTAGATCTTCGTCAGTGTAACCTAAGATGCCTTTGAATTCGTTTTCAGAAGCAGCTTTGATGCAAGCACAGATTTCATCGTAAGAAGCTGGTTTTTCAAGGTTAACAGTTAAGTCAACAACAGAAACGTCTAGAGTTGGAACACGGAAAGCCATACCAGTTAATTTACCGTTAAGTTCTGGGATTACTTTACCAACAGCTTTAGCAGCACCAGTTGAAGATGGGATAATGTTGCCAGCAGCAGCACGTCCGCCTCTCCAGTCTTTTTTAGATGGAGCATCAACAGTTTTTTGAGTACCAGTAGTAGCATGTACAGTTGTCATTAAGCCGTCTTTGATACCGAAGTTATCGTTGATAACTTTAGCTAAAGGAGCTAAACAGTTAGTTGTACAAGATGCATTTGATACAACGTCCATATCTGTAGTATATTTTTCGTTGTTAACGCCCATTACGAACATTGGAGCGTCTGCAGATGGAGCAGAGATGATAACTTTTTTAGCGCCACCTTTTAAGTGAGCTGATGCAGTTTCAGTTGTAGTGAATACGCCAGTTGATTCAACAACGTAGTCAGCGCCAACAGAACCCCAAGCGATGTTTTCAGGTTTCATTTCTGCGAAAAATTTGATTTCTTTGCCATTAACGATGATAGAATCTTCAGTTGTTTGAACATCGCCATCGTAACGACCATGTACTGAATCGTAACGAAGCATATAGCTCATATAGTCTGGAGTCATGAATGGGTCATTGATACCTACGAATTCGATTTCTGGATTGTCAAGACCTGCTCTAAACACTAGACGACCGATACGTCCAAAACCATTAATACCTACTTTAATTGCCATGATTTTATTCCTCCTAAAATAATATATAAATTTAACATAGTATAGCTACAAATCGATTATACTATACTCAATGATTATATTATATACTATTTATAAAAAATATACAAGAGGATATCGTTAAAAAAGTATCACTTTCAAAAAATATATGATAATGTACAAAAAAAGTGCTTTATTTATCCAAACTTTTGTAGTATAATGTAAATATACGAGGCAAATAAACAGTTAAAATGTCGAAAAATAAGTTTTTGGGGGATATTATGGGCGAAATTGGGATAGGGACATTCGGACTGAGAGAGCATTTGCTTCAGAAAATAAAGCCGGAAGAATTTAACATAATCATATGTGATGAAGAGTTTCGCATACTTGAAATATCAAAGGCAGCTAGCGTTCTTTTTGACGTAAGCGCTGGAGGTTTCGTTGCAGAATTTGTGGATTATGATATATGCGAAAGATTCAGAGAGATTTTAAAAACAAAAAACGATAGCATTTTTTTTGATGAAATAGACAATGTTTATTTCAAAATTGAGGCATCTGAACATAGAGGTAAAATAGTATTATTTTTCACTGATATAAATGGTTCTAGAAGTACACAAAGCTCGCTAATCGCTAAAAAAGCATCGGAGCGAATTAATGATTTTATAGCACTTAGTGAAATGCAAGAGCAAAAAACAACACCAGAAACATATGATGCGCTACTTCGTCTAGTCTTGCTAAGTGCGAAATTGCAGTGCATTGTAAAATCTGATACCATTAATGTTACAGCATTTGAAACAGGCAATATAACTGCATTTATTCGCAGTTTTGTAAGCGAGGTTTTAGATACCGTTGAATGTAATATTGAACTTTTTTTACAAGATGACATTTGTTGTGATTTCAGCAAAGAGCAACTAACAGTGGCTTTTGTAAATATCTTGGAGATTATTTTTGCAACTTCAGGAAAAGAAGTTAAAATTTCATTTCATATGTATCGAAAAGACGGTAATATTCACATTAATATTTGCGATAATTCCATGGAAATTGTAAAAGATTTAAATTTATCGCATATATTTAACGAGGAATTAAGTATGCTTGTTGTTGTTAATATTGCAGAATCTCACAATGGTAAGGTTTTTATCGAAGAAAGCGACAAGGGTATTCAATTTTCATTTGTTATACCTAGTGTGCAGTCTGTTTTTGATAACGAACATTTTTTGGAGAGTTCTATTATATACAATCAAAATTATCCGAATAGAAAAAAATTAATAGAGTCATTGAATTTAAAAAATTAACCGTAACAGGTTAATTTTTTTTGCCTTAAATCACCTATTTGCACAAAAAGAAAACACCCCCTAAGGAGTGTTTTCTAATATTTTAAGTTCTAGATTAGTAATTAAGACTAAGCTTATTTACAGATTCCAGCACCTTCGTATTCTGAGTTTACATCAAAGTAAATTGCAACAACTTCAGCGTTAGCTTCGTCGATTACCGCAAATACGTTTTCAACATATTCACCATCAGTGTTTAATTGGTATGCTTTAGACATTACACCACCAATGATACCATCGTCGTTAGCAGTATCTACGAAAATAATAGCAGTATCATCTTCGATAGAGTATTTAGAAGTGTATCCAGCGTCAGCATCTGTAGGATCAACGAAGAATCTTACAGATGAAGAAGTTACAGCTTGAACTGCGAATACACCGTAAGTGTAGTTGCTATCATCTAAATCTTTGATTGTGATGTAACCATCAGCATCAATTGTGTACCAAATAGCATTACCAGTTGAAATTGAGAAGTCAGCTAATTTACCTTCAGTGTAGTAAGTTACTTCTTCTTCACCGTTGAATAATTTAACAACAACATAGTTATCGCCATCGATTTGGATTTGGTATGAACCACCAGTTACATAACCGAATAGTTTAGTAGCAGCGCCTGGAAGTTCGTCGCCAGCGATAGTAATTGTACCAAGTACGATTTCTTCGAAGCTGTTAGAACCTTCTAATACATAGATATCGAAAATAGCGCCAACTTCTTGAACGTCATCTTCAGACCAAGTTTTAAGTTCAGCACCAGTTACTAATTCGTATTCTGAACCATCATCGTAAGATACGAAGAAGATAGCATCGTCAGAGATAGCAATTTTATCGATTTCGCCGTTATCTTCGTCAAATTTATCAGCAGTAATGCCTGTGTCTGAATCAACTTCGAAGTCAGCAGTGTCGATAGCAGTTAACATGTAGAAACCGTCATCTGTATCGTAAGTGTAAAGACCTACAGTTGGTTTAGCACCATCGTAATCTACAGCGTTGTCATCACCATCATTTTTAGCGATTTTGATTGTAGATTCGTTACCATCAGTATCGATGATAATTGCTTGCCAGTAAGCGATATCGCCACCGATAACAGAACTATCTGTTGGAGTTACAGCAGAAGCAGCTTCAGCTAGGAAGATGTAATCAGAAACATCTACATCGCCAGTTGCATCAGTAACCCAGAAAATGTAGTTGTCAATTGCAACGTAAGTAAGTTCGTCACCATAAGATGCAACAGTACCATCTAGGATTGCGTAGTAAGTGCCATCGATGCTAAATCTTTTAGCAGTAGATTCAGCTTTAAGACCGTCTACAGTACCAGTTTGTTTGTCCATGATTTCAATGATTGAACAACCAAGGAAAGCACTGTTAGTTACTGTTACGTAACAATCGTCAGTGTCGATACCATCAGCGATGATTTCGTCAGCATAGTAGTAAGCAGAGCTACCGTTAGAAGTGCTGAATTGAACACGGATGTATTCAGAACCAGCGTAAGTTACGTTACCAACGTTAGTTGGGATAACAGTTACACGAACAGCATCATCAATGTCGTTTTGAGCGATGATAACTTTGTCGTATGCGTTAGCATCAGCAATTTTATCGTATTCAACTTTAGTGAAACCGTCAATTGTTTCGCCGTCTTCAGTTTCAACTTCGTAATCTTTGTAAGTATCACCAGAATCATCAAGGTTGTCGATGTAATCGATAACTACTTTAGTGTCAGAATCAACTTTAAGACCGAAAACGTCTTTGTCAGAGTTAGCAAGAACTGTTACAAAGCTACCGATATCAGCAGTGTAGTCTTCAGTTGCATCGAAAGAAGTATCGTTTTCAGCGAAAGAAGTGCCATCATAAGTAGTGATGTAAACTTTGTCTTCGCCAACTTTAGATACAACGCCTTCGTATTCAACAAGGCTCATAGCATCTTCAGCTAGAGTTTTGTTAACTAGGCTGTATTTGTCTACGAAATCTTCAGAGCTTGAATCCCATTTAACCATATCTGCATATAGTGCATTGTAAAGGATTTGAGCAGCGTTTTCTCTTGTGCAGTCAGCAGCGAAGTTTGTAACATCGTCTGTTAAGCCAGTAAGAACTGATTTAGAGATTGTGTTTTGTGACCAGTAAGTTCCAGTTAAGCCAGCTTTTTCAGCGTTGTAACCAAGAGCTACTAAAGCCATTTTAAGAGCTTCAACACCAGTAACTTCTTCGTCTGGTTTGAAAGTTCCGTCTGTGTAACCAGCGATGATGCCAGTGTTTTCACAGAATTTAATGTAGCCAGCTGCCCAGTGAGATTCTACGTCTGAGAATTCAGTGTAGATACCAGCGAATGCAGATGCATCGTCAGAACCGCCGTTTTTGATTGTGAAAATCATTTTAGCCATTTCAGCACGTGTTACAGTGTTGTCTGGTCTGAAAGTGCCGTCAGTGTAACCATTGATTACGCCAAGAGCAGTAAGTGTAGTTACAGCATCTTCGTTAGCGATATCAGAAACATCAGTGAAAGCTGCAGAAGCAACTGAACTTAATGCAAGTGATGAAGCTAAAGTTAACGCGATAACTTTTTTAAGATTAGTCATCTTAAGATCCTCCTATTAATTTAAATTGAAAAAAATTCTTACTATATGTAGTAACAAGACTGGTAAAAAATATCAATTATACTAGATTTGTAACTAAAATATTAACAAGAGTTTTTTCGTGTTTAGGTTATATCGGTATTATATACACAATATTGGAATAAATCAACAGCAATTCCATATTTGTAATATAAGTGTAACGAGCAATGTTACATTACTGGGATATATTGTAACAATAGGAGAAATGTTACAGAAATGTGTAACATAAGTGGCAAAATATATTTTGGCGTGCTAAAGCGACAAAAAAAGAAAACACCCCCGAAGGAGTGTTTTCTAGTATTAAAGTTCAGTTTGAAATTTAATTTTTAATCAGTTAAGATTATTTTTCGTAAACGTAGTTAGTTGCACCATCAATGTAATCAGAGTTTACATCGAAGAAGATAGCTACGATTTCATCAGCACTGTTGATAACAACGAATGCATTGTCTTGGTAGTAAAGAACATCGTTTTCATCTTCAACTTGGTAAGCTTTAGTCATTGAACCACCAACGATACCGTCAGCTTCATCTGTATCTACATAGATTATATAAGTGTCATCTTCGATAGTATATCTTGTTTCTGGGCCATAAGAACCAGTAGTTACGTCAGAGTAGAATCTTACATATGAATCAGAGTAAGCTTGAACAGCACCAACAAATACATCATAAGTACCACCTTTAGTAACATCTTCGATAGTTACGAAAGTATAATCGCCATCAGTACTATCAATTGAGTAACAGATTACGTCATCAGCTGCGAAAGTTGCTGTTGTTGATGAACCATCAGATAGGTATTTAGAGAAAACAGTGTAATCAGATAATTTACCTTCAGCATAGTATCTAACATCTTCTTCGCCGTTGAACACTTTGAATGTGATGTAGTCATCGCCATCAATTTCAACATAGTATGGAGAAGAAGTTACATAACCGTAAAGTTTTTCAGCTGCACCTGGAAGTTCGTCGCTATCGATTACAATATAACCTAAAACGATTTCTTCAAAGCTACTAGAGCCTTCCATTAAGTATACATCAAATGTATCAGTAGCTGATAAATCGTCTTCAGACCAAGCTTTAACTTCAGCACCAGTTACCATATCATAATCATCAGTATCGAATGTTACGAAGAAGATTGCATCGTCAGAAATTGGAAGAGATTTGATTTCGCCATCATCTTCATCAAAGTCAGTACCAACAAGAACGTCTTCGCTGCAATCATCAAAGTCAGCGCCAACGATACCAGTTAACATATAATAATCATCATCTGTATCGTAAGTATAAAGACCTAGAGCAGGAGCTGTGTATTCATCGTATACTGCATCGTAGTCATCAGCATCGCCATCAGCATCTTCAGAAGCGATTTTAACTGTTGATTCGTTACCTTCAGTATCAATGATAACAACGTTCCAGTAGTTGATGCCAGAACTTACAGATGTGCCATCGTCTTTAGTCATTGCACTAGCAACATCAGCAACAAAGATGTAATCATCAACATCTACATCAGAAGAAACGTCAGTGATCCAGAAGATATAGTTATCGATTGCAACGAAAGTGATTTCATCTCCGAATGAAGGATAATCAGCTGAATCGCCAGATGTTACAGCATAGTATGTGCCGTCAATGCTGAAGTGTTTGCTTGTAGCACCAGTAGAACCAGCTACATATTTAGTAGCATCTACAGTACCAGTTTGTTCTTCAAGAATTTCTACAACTGCACAATCAAGGAATTTACTGTAAGTTACTTCAACCCAACAATCGTCAGTATCAATACCATCATCGATGATTTCGTCATCATAGTAGAAAGATTGGTAAGATTTAGAATAAAGGTCAGTGTTGTAAGCTGATAATTGAACACTAATGTATTCAGAACCAGCGTAACGTACTTCACCAATGTTAGTAGGAATAACAGTTACGATAACGTATTCATTATCAGCATTAGCAAAGTCATTTTGAGCGATGATAACTTTGTCATAAGCGTTAGCATTATCGATTAAATCATAAGCAGCTTGAGTGAAGCCTTCGATTGTGTTATCATTATCGTCGTAAACTTCGTAATCAGTGTCTTCACCATCATCATCAAGATTATCGATATAGTCGATAACTGTAAGAGTATCAGAATCAACTTTAAGACCGAATACTTCAGAATCAGAATTAGCTAAAACTGTTACGTAGCTACCCATATTTTCAGTGTAATCTTCGAAAGCTTCGAATTTTTTAGTTACAGCAACATTGTTAGATGTCATTGGAACTTGGTCATCGTCAAATCTTTCGATTGTAACAGAATCTTCGCCGATAGCAGATACAACACCTTCATATTCAACAAGGTTTAGAGCATCTTCAGCTAAAGTTGTAGTATAAAGAGTGTATTTATCTACGAAATCTTCAGAGTCAACATCCCATTTAACCATGTCAGCATATAATGCATTGTAAAGGATTTGAGCAGCGTTTTCTCTTGTACAGTCAGCAGCGAAGTTAGTAACGTCGTCTGTTAAACCAGCAAGAACTGCTTTAGAGATTGTGTTTTGAGACCAGTAAGTACCTTCTAAGCCAGCTTTTTCAGCGTTGTAACCTAGAGCTACTAAAGCCATTTTAAGAGCTTCAACACCAGTTACTTCAGCATCTGGTAAGAAAGTTCCGTCTGTGTAACCAGCAATAATACCAGTGTTTTCACAGAATTTGATGTAGCCTGATGCCCAGTGGCCTTCTACGTCTGTAAATTCAGTGTAGATACCTTCGAAAGCAGAAGCGTCATCAGATCCGCCATTTTTGATAGTGAAAATCATTTTAGCCATTTCACCACGTGTTACAGTGTTGTCTGGTCTGAAAGTACCATCATCGTAACCGTTGATTATACTAAGAGCAGACAGGGTAGTTATAGCATCATCATCAGCAACATCTGCAGTATCAGTAAAAGCTGCAGAAGCAACTGAACTTAACGCAAGAGACGAAGCTAAAGTTAAAGCAATAACTTTTTTAAGATTAGTCATCTTAATTTCCTCCTATTTAATTTGTATTAAGGAATTCTTTTCCTTGTACACAGTATAGACCTATCTATGTTAATTTACAATAGTTATGGCGAAACTGTAACATAACTGTAACATAAGAAAGTGAAATTATTAATTTTATGTTTTTATTTATTACATACAATATACACAAAATAGGAAGAAAATGGCTATAATAAATGGTTTTCAGCGTGTTTATGGCATTTATTGGATAAAAATGTTCATAGGTAACGTGGTAGTGGAAATATTACTGAATTGTTACGAATGTATGTAAGATTTCTTAAACATTAGCCGACAATAAGGTTTTACCAGAAAATACAAAAAAGAAAACACCCCATAAAGGAGTGTTTTCTAGTATTAAAAGTCTGTATGAAATTTAATGTTTTAAGTTATCTTAGTTTACTGTAGCAATATCAGTTATTGTATCTCTGTATTCTAAGTTAACATCAAAGAAGATTGCAACGATTTCCATTTCATCGTTATCAAGAACTGCAAATACGTTTGGTTCATATTCGCCATCATTGTATAAAGCATAAGCTTTAGACATTGAACCACCAACGATACCATCATCATCATCAGTATCTACGTAGATAACAAAAGTGTCATCTTCGATAGTGTATCTAGAAGTGTAACCAGCATCAGCATCTTCAGGATCGATGTAGAATCTTACATATGAAGAAGTGTAAGCTTGAACAGCGTATACACCATAAGTGTAATCGTCTTCTTCATAGAATTCTTCAACATCTACGAAAATATAATCGCCATCAGTACTGTCGATAGAGTAACAAATTACAACACCAGAGCTGATACCGTAATCGTTTAAGTCACCTTCAGCATAGTATCTAATTTCTTCTTCGCCGTTGAATACTTTAAATGTTACGTATTCTTCGCCATCGATTTGAACTTCATAGTAAGAAGAAGTTACAAAACCGTAAAGTTTACTGCTAGCACCTGGAAGAGAATCATCATCAATGATAATATAACCTAATACAACTGTTTCGAAATCATCTTCATCGTCAAGGTAGAATTCATAGTAATAAGTTTTGAAGTCCTCTTCGTCCCAAGTTTTAAGTTCAGCACCAGTAACCATTTCAAAATCTAAGTCTGTACCGTAAACATCATAGTCGCCATCAATGATTGCTACATAGAATACAGCATCATCAGATACAGGGTAACCATTTAATTCTTCGTCATCTTCATCGTATGGAGTTGCTTCGCAATCAAGAGCCGAGATATCAGAGAATTCGAAGTCTTCAACGTTAAGGTCAGTTAATAGGTAGTAACCATCATCTGTTTCATAAGAGTATAGACCAAGAGTTGGAGCAACGTAGTTAGAAGTAACACTGTAATCACTACCTGAGAAGTCATCAGTAGAACCTACTGTGTTAGCATCAGTACCAGTACCATAGTCTTCAGCATCATCACTAGTTGAACCAGCAATTTTAATTGTAAATTCATTACCATTGTAGTCCATAGCAAGTGCAGACCAGTAGTTAACACTAGAATCTACAGAAGTACCATCATCAATAGTAACAGTTTTAGCAACTTGAGTAAGCATAATGTAGTCTTCAACATCTACGTCTGAAGAATAGTTATCAGCCCAGTATAAGATATCATCAACATATACGAACTCAACTTCGTCACCGTAAGAGAATGAAGAACCATCAAGTGGGTTGTAGTAAGTACCATCAATACTGTAAGTACCATCTTTAACAGCATCAACTGTACCAGTTTCGTGTACTAATTCTTCAACAACTGCACAAGCAAGGAATGAGCTATAAGTAACGCTTACATAACAGTCATCATCAGCATCTAAGCCAGAAGGAATTACGTCATCATCAAAGTCAAAAGTTTCAGAACCAGTGTATAATTTTGAATCAGAGTTAGCATCGTCTTCAGCAAAGAATTGAACACGGATGTAGTCATCTTCAGAAACATAAGTAACTTCACCTACGTTAGAAGTTAATACGTATACACGGTGATAATCATCAACATCATTATCAGTAATAATTACGATAGAGTTATCAAAAGCACCAGCTAATGTTACTTCATCACCATCAGCATTTGTATATGTGCCACCGTAAAGTTTTGCCCAGCCTTCTGCATCGAAATCATCGAATACATAACCGTTATCGTCTTCGATTTCAAGAGTATCCCATGCATCTTCGCCATCTTCATCAAGGTTATCTTGATATTCGATGTAAGCAACTGTGTCTTCATCAACGTTAAGTCCGAAAACTTCGTTATCAGAATTAGCAAGAACAGTTACAAAACTACCAAGGTCAGTAGTGTAATCTTCGAAAGCTTCGAAAGATTTTGTAGCACCTGTGAATTCAGAGTCATCATCATCATAGATAGCAAGTTTAAATCCATCTTCGATAATTTCAGTTACAACACCATCGTATTCGATAAGGTCCATAGCGTCTTCAGCTAAAGTTGTAGTATAAAGAGTGTATTTATCTACGAAATCTTCAGAGTCAACATCCCATTTAACCATATCAGCATATAATGCATTGTAAAGGATTTGAGCAGCGTTTTCTCTTGTAGCGTCTGAAGCAAAGTCAGTAACATCGTCTGTTAAACCAGCAAGAACTGCTTTAGAGATTGTGTTTTGAGACCAGTAAGTACCTTCTAGTCCAGCTTTTTCAGCGCTGTAACCTAGAGCTACTAAAGCCATTTTAAGAGCTTCAACACCAGTTACTTCTTCGTCTGGTAAGAAAGTTCCGTCTGTGTAACCAGCGATAATGCCAGTGTTTTCACAGAATTTGATGTAGCCTGATGCCCAGTGGCCTTCTACGTCTGTAAATTCAGAGTAGATACCTTCGAAAGCAGAAGCGTCATCAGATCCACCGTTTTTGATAGTGAATATCATTTTAGCCATTTCGCCACGTGTTACAGTGTCGTTTGGTCTGAAAGTGCCATCAGTATAACCATTGATTACACCAAGAGCAGAAAGTGTAGCTACAGCATCAGCATTGTCAATATCATCAGCATCAGTAAAAGCTGCAGAAGCAACTGAACTTAACGCAAGAGACGAAGCCAAAGTTAAAGCTATAACTTTTTTAAGATTAGTCATCTTAATTTCCTCCTATTTAATTTGTATTAAGGAATTCTTTTCCTTGGTAAAAGTATAGTACCTTACCTACTCAATGTAAATAGAATTTAACGACTTGTAACATAAGTGTAACACAACTGTTAAAATATGTATTTTTGTTATCTTAAAGTTTGTTTTTTGTGCCAAAATATGTAAAATCAATACTTTATAAGCGTAAAAAGTATGTAATAAATATGGCAAAATAATGTATAAAATCAGTGATTTTACAGTGTGTTCCAGCGTTGTTTTTGCATATAAATTACACCTCAAATAAAAAAATTGCCCTAGACGAACTGCCTAGAGCGTGACGATTTTGAACAAAACACCGTCATTTTTTTGGATACATATAGTATATCATATTTGGCTTATTTTAGCAAGATTTAATGTGTGAATTAAACGCTAGGGAAAAATCCGTCACAATTCTCCCCTTGCAACGGATTTTCACTTTTAGCAAAATTGCTGTCTTAATTTGTCGAGTTCTTGTGCCTCAGCCGGCTTTATGGGATAAAATCCTCGCGCGTTCATCTCTTGGAAAATTGAGTTTTGTATATCGTGTTCTTCTTTTAATATATCTAAAAATTTATTGCGAAGTTCTGGACAAACACATTCGCCAGCCCAGATATTATATGTGCCAGTGACTTGTTTTTCCATAGTTAAAAAATCCTGCAGTGTAAATTTTTCATTATTTTGTGTGTTCATAACGTCCTCCTTAGCTTAAAAATACTTTAAGCTGGTCATAGTGGCATTGATGTTTGTTTGCGATATCTGATAGTTTTTGTTTGATTTGAGGGTCTGTTGTTTGGTTTGACATCGCTTGAAATTTCGCAACAAGCATTTGCTCAAGATCGAGTTGCTCACCAAGTGCAGTGAGTTCTTTTGCTGATAAATTAGGCATAATGTTCACTCCTTAAATTTTTTCAAAAATATTATTTGTAAAAAAGCAAGAAATATACAACTCATTTCGTAAGTATTCTACCATTTTTATCAGTTTTTAGTATTATTCGATTTTGCGAAATTTCGCATAAAGTAGGACAAAAGTCAAACAAAAATGGTGAATTTTCATCAAAGCTAAAAGAATAGCAGTCATAATTTGCAAAACTAAGCTTAGAAATACGCTTACAGATACATTTTCCCAGATTTTTATCAAATATATTCTCACGCAAAATGTTAAAATCTACTTTATCATCATTTTCACATTGTATAAACGCCTCAAAACTATTATCCAAAGAAATTTTACTAACATAAGCCTTAGGAAGTTTCTTTTTTAATATATATCGACCATTTTTAGGCATCAACACACCCAAATTCACTTCGAATTCACCATTTTTCAGAAAAACACGCGAAATATCCAAGCTTACGATGTCACAATTTGCATCAAACACCACGAACATATCTTGCTCATAAGTTGATATAATTCCACATAAATTCTCATTGTAGTACACATTAAAATTCATAAAAACCTCCGTTTTCTTTTATTTATATGCTGAATTTCACAAAATAATGCTCATTTCACTCTATTACTCAAGATTCTAACGTAAAAAAACGCAAAAAGATACACCGCAGAACTTCTACGGTGTATCTAATGTAAAGAAGATAAAAATGAAAAAATCTTAATTAGTTGCTTCAGAAATAACTTTTGCTTCTAAATTAGCTGGAAGTTCATCATATCTACAGAATTCTAAACTGAAAAATCCTCTATCGTGAGCGATTTGTCTAATTCTTGTAGTAAAATCGTGCATTTCTGAAATTGGAACTTCGGCAGTTACTTCTTGAAGTCCATCTTCACATGGTGCCATACCAGAAATTTGTCCACGGCGTTTATTAAGTTCGCCGATTAAATCGCCAGTATTTTCATCAGGAACATATGCTTTAAGCACTCCAATAGGTTCTAAAATAGCAGGACGAGCATCTTTCATACCAGCTTTGTAAGCTAGTGTAACAGCTTGTTTGAATGCCATTTCAGATGAGTCAACATCATGATATGAACCGTCATAAAGTACAGCTTTTAGTCCTAAAACAGGATATCCAGCAAGTACACCTTGTTTAACGCAGTCTTGAAGACCTTTTTCAACTGCTGGGAAGTAGTTTCTAGGAACTCTACCACCTACAACTTCTTCATCAAAAACAAGAGGTTCGTAACCATTAGGTTCAAATCTCATCATTACGTGACCATATTGACCATGTCCACCAGATTGTTTTTTATGTTTGCCTTCGGCAGTTACAGTTTTACGAATTGTTTCACGGTAAGCGATTTTTGGAACGCTAAGTTCCATATCCACACCGAATTTTGTTTTAGCTTTTGTAGCGATAGTTTCTAAGTGTTGTTCGCCGATACCAGATAAAATTTGTTCACCAGTTTCGTGGTTATTTCCAAATCTCATACAAGGGTCTTCGTCTAACATTTTAGTAAGAGCTGCCGCTATTTTAGGTTCATCGCCTTTATTTTTAGCTTGTACAGCCATAGAAAGCGTTGGTTTTGGATATACACTTTGTTTAAATTCCACTTTATTTTTAGGGTCACAAAGAGTGTCACCAGTAACTGTATCATTAAGTTTTAAAACTATACCAATATCGCCTGCTGCCAGAAATTCGGTTTCGAGTTGTTTTTTACCAACAACGTAATATATTTTACCTATTTTTTCCATTTCGCCAGTGCGAACATTTAATACTGAACTGTTTGCTTTAAGCATACCAGAAACGACTTTTATGTAATTTTGTTTACCTGTGAAAGGATCGACTGTTGTTTTAAAAACTTGTGCTGAAAAAGGAGCTTCATCTGTACATTTAATTAAAACATCGCCAGATGCTTCAGTTTTTGCAATTCTATCTCCTGATTCCCAAGCTGAAGGCAAGTGGTCAGCCATTGCATCTAGTAGAGGTGAAATGCCTTGAAGTTCAAGTGCAGAGCCACAAAGCATAGGTGTAATAGTACCATTTTTAACGCCTTCGTGTATACCAGATAAAATTTCTGTTCTAGTAAAAGGTTCACCAGAGAAATATTTATCGAAAAGTTCTTCAGATGTTTCAGCAATTGCTTCGTCCATTGATGCTTTAAGACCTTCTAAACGATGGCCTATATCAGGCATTGGAATTACGTGATATTTGCCGTTTTCATCGTATTTATAAGCCTCATCATGTACTAAATTTATGAAACATTCAATTTTTCCGTCTTTAAATTTTGGAGCAACCAAAGGACAAACACTAGGTCCGAAATTTGATTTAAGTTCCTCGAAAACTTTATAGAAATCCGAACTACTAGAGTCGATTTTATTAACGTAAAACATACGAGCCTTACCCATTTTTTGAGCAGTTTTGTATGCACGTACTGTACCGACAGATACACCAGATTTACCAGAAACTAAAATCAAAGCACTTTCTGCAGCTAACATACCTTCATAGAAACCAGTTGAAAAATCAAAAAGCCCTGGAGTATCGATTAAATTAATTTTAACACTACCCCAAATAATAGGTGCTATCGCTGTATTGATAGAAGCTTCGCGTTTAATTTCTTCTGGGTCAAAGTCACAAATTGTATTACCTTGCCCAATTTTGCCTAAACGGTCAGTACCGTGAGTTTTAAAAAGTAACGCTTCTGCCATCGAGGTTTTGCCCGCAGAAGCGTGGCCCACAATTGCCACATTCCTAATCTTTCCTGCTAGATATTGTTTCATAATAATCGATCTCCTTTCTAGTATACAAAAATGTCACGCTTTATTGTGCAACATTAACAAATTCATAAGGTAAAATGCCTTATAATATGTTCTTATTATACATCACTTGTTTTAATAATTCAACCTTTTTTGCAAAAGTTTTTCAAAAAATTTTCAATGTTTTTTTATTATATATGTTAAGTTGTTTTTTCACCAGTTAATTCGGTTGGTTTTTGTTTGGTGATATTTTATAGTGCGTAACGGTGGGAGCAAGTCCTACACCCTACATTTTGGGGAGATTTTAAAATATTAGGAGCAGATTTTTCATCTGTAGGGGCGATCATTGGTCGCCCGTCATACCGATGCGTCCGTTTTGATTATAATCTGTTGCACTTGACTTGACAATTCACCCCCTACGGGTTGCATTGATTTTTAAATTGTGATGTCTTTTTGTGTGTCACGGGCGAACGCAGTTCGCCCCTACAGGGTGCATTATTTTTTTCAAAATGGCGATATTTTATAGCGTGGTCACGGACGAACGCAGTTCGCCCCTACAGGGTGCATTGTTTTTTTCAAAATGGCGATGTTTTATAGCGTGGTCACGGGCGAACGCAGTTCGCCCCTACAGGGTGCATTGTTTTTCACGTATAAATAAATTTATAACATCGCACAAACGTGCGTGGCACGAATAACGTAAGTTCAAGCACCGAAATAGGCAACTACGTGGTCGAGAAAATTTACTAATACCACTGCATAAGCGATAGCGAGTTGGAGTACGAGTGGTTAGGCTAACGGATGCCGGATTGCGTACATACAGTAAAAACATCACGCCCCAGATTTTGATAAATCTTTTCGCAAAAAGATTTCGTCTTTTGGATACTTTGGGACGTCCCAAAGTATCAGCCACGCGGCGAGCGAATGAACGTGCTAAAAAACCACGCAGTAAGCGTTGAGTGT
>JAWXUP010000139.1:0-3820 GCA_044426345.1 Clostridia bacterium
AACACATTACGGTGGTAACAAAGCCATCAGGGTTTCAGCGTGAAATGGTAGAAAGCCTTGCAGAACGTGCCGATAGTGTGCGTAAAAAAGAGGTTGAACCCAATGTTGATAATATGCTAAAGATAACCTCAGACGGGCGAAAACTTGCCCTAGACCAAAGGCTTGGCAATGATATGCTTGCAGACGATGAGGACAGCAAAATCAACACCTGTGTGAGCAATGTGTTTGATATTTGGGAGGAAAGCACCGATACCCTCGGTACGCAAATTATCTTCTGTGACCTTTCCACCCCTCATTACGATGGTACATTTAACGTCTATGATGATATTAAAAACAAGCTGATTGAAAAAGGTGTGCCACCTGATGAAATCAAGTTTATCCATGATGCAAGTACGGAGCAACAAAAGGCTGAACTATTTGCTAAAGTGCGTAAAGGCACGGTGCGTGTACTGATTGGTAGCACTGCAAAATGTGGTGCTGGCACCAATATTCAAACAAAACTTGTCGCACTGCACCATACCGATTGCCCGTGGCGTCCTGCTGAGGACGAACGTTCTTAAGGGTAACATTTATTTATGCTCAAAAACTTAAATTACGATAACTAACAATAATATATGATGATAACAGATTGCTTATACTGAAACAGCTAACCGACAAATTGAAGTCTGTACCGACCCCAATAAGTTAGACCTAAAAATCTAACATATAGGAGGTCGGTATCTTTATGGCAAAATACAGCTATGAATTAAAAAAGGAAATAGTCGAGGCATATTTAAATGGCGAAGGTGGCTATAAGTATTTAGCACGAAAATATGGTATTCCAGATTTTCAACCAATCAAGAGATGGATAAAAGCATATCAAAAATTAGGCGATGAAGCATTGTTGCGTTCAAGAAAAAACAAAAAATATACTTTCGAATTCAAGCTTTCTGTGGTAGAATTATACTTAACAACAGAAGTGTCCCATCAGGAACTAGCGTTAAGTATAGGAATAACCAATCCATCATTAATAACAAGATGGGTAAATGATTATCGCATAGCAGGTCCAGATGCACTTCGAGAAAAGAGTAAAGGACGAAAACCAATTATGCCGAAACCAAAGAAAATTGAAAGTATAGATGACAACACAAAATATTTGAAACATCTTGAAGATGAAAACTTAAAATTAAGAATAGAGAACGCATATTTAAAAGAATTGAGGAGACTACGTTTAGAGGAAGAAGCTCTGAACAAAAGGCGAGAATTATCAGTAGCCTCCGAGGAGAATTCAGACTAAAAGATATTCTCGCAGTATTAAAGTTTCCTAAAGCTACATATATGTACTGGCAAAAACGATTTGACAAAGAAAATTCAGACAAAGAGATAGAAGAAAAAATTCTTGAAATACGCAGTAAACATAAAGATTTTGGCTATCGCAGAATATATGGTGAGCTTAGAAAACTAGGCTTTATCATCAATAAAAAGAAAGTTCAACGTCTAGTACAAAAGCTTGGTTTACAGGTGAAATCATTTACTCGTAAAAGCAGAAAATATTCATCTTACAGAGGTGTCGTGGGTAGAATTGCAAAAAACAGAGTAAATAGACGTTTCAAAACCAGCATAATTCATCAAAAAATCACGACAGATACAACGGAATTTAAGTATTATGAAATTGATAATAAAGGAAAAATGATAACTAAGAAAATGTATTTAGATCCATTTTTAGATATGTTTAATAGCGAAGTTTTAAGTTACAGCATTACTAAAAAACCGTCTGCTGGTGGAATTATGAATGCTTTAAATCAAGCGATAACAGCAACAAATGATTGTAAATACAGAAGAACTTTTCACTCTGATAGGGGTTGGGCATATCAAATGAAGTCGTACTCTAAAACGCTTAAAGATAACAAAATATTTCAAAGCATGTCACGCAAAGGCAATTGTTTGGATAATTCTATTATGGAAAATTTCTTTGGAATTTTAAAGCAAGAGATTTATTATGGCAATATTTTTTACAGTTTTGAAGAATTAAAGTCAGCAATAGAAAAATATATTTACTATTACAATCATCAAAGAACAAAGCAAAAGCTTGGCTATTTTAGTCCTGTAGAATTTAGGCTGAAACACCAAGCTGCATAAAAATAACGCAGTAACTTTCGTCACTACGTTATCAAGTCTAACTTATTGGGGTCACTACAGATCCAGTTGGATTAACGCTTTCTGCAGGAAAACTTGCATATGACTTGTACCATAACCGACAAGATAATAGTAAAGAAGTTGAAGAAGTGTACCAAGATATTCAAAAGGTTATTGATGCTTGTAATTCCAGTTTTCCGTATGAGTATATTCGAGTAAATACTTATATTATGAAGAAATATCCTGAAGTGGTAGCATTAAGTGATGGTGAAATTATAGCGGTTCAACAAGATGTGTTAACTTTATATTCTGAAGTCGCTAACAGATACTCATTGGCTTTAATGTTAACCCCTCTTTATAAAATCATGGAACAGCGAAAAAACAAGAAAAAGTCTGAGCTGAAAACAGTAGCCAAAGCGGTAGCAGGACACGTAGCAATTTCAGCTATTGCAACACTTTTTAAAAGTGATTTGTGATATTGACCATAGAGTGTGTTTTAAGTTTAGTTGTCTTTAAAATGACAACTTGAAATCTAAAAATACCGATAAGATTGAAGAGATGGGAGTTATGGTATGGACAGAGGTTTTTACATGAGGAATATTTTAAATATATGCCATAATGGAAAATATAATTATGATCATTTGTACCGATATGTTGAGATTAAAGAACTTAAGGCACTAATAGAAAACAAGCAAATTAGATTTACCAATCCATCTTTTTGGACTGCTACAGATGAATATGAAACTTATTTTGAAAACTGGTGGCTAAATAAAGAGCATTTTAAAAAGTGGTTAAATATGTTCATCGATATAAATACTAAACGATATGCAACTGTTAGTGTGGATTACGACAATATATGGATGCAAATGGCGACGGGATACGTAAATTTAATAATGCAATTAATGCCTACATCATATTGCTATTGTTTAACTGAAGATTGGATTAAAAGCAAAAAGGAGCATCATGAAAAATGGGGCAAAAATATTTTAGTATGCTATAAAAAAGATTTTTGGAAAAAACTATCATCGTTTAACAAAAAAGTTGTATTTGGCGGTGATTACCTTTATGCTGATATTTTTCCAATGCACTATATTGACAGCTTTGAAAGTTATATTGAAAAATGTTCTGCTGCTTTAGGCAAAGATGAAGAAGTTAACTTAATTATAAATCAAGGACAATTCTTAAAATATAGCAAATACGATGACGAAAAAGAAGTGCGCATTAAATTACAATATCATTTTAAGGGCTTATTAGAAAAACATAATAGCCATGAATTACTTTTGATGTTGCAATCAAAAAAAGCAATTGATAAAGAACAGTTTGTAGATGTGTGCATTGATTTTTTGACTTCTGCAAGACAGCAGTATTTAGAAAAGTTAAAACAAGTTTCAAATATTAAAAAAGATGGATATTTTTATTTAGACTTGCCAACCGAACATCGCATATCCGATATGGTTGAGAGCATTAAATTAAGTTCTAATATCTCAACTGAAGAAAAGTTTAATGTGATAGAACTAGCTAAAAATGCTAATATAGCTTATGAAGAAAATGTTTTTTGAGTTTGATTACGGGTATTACAAAATATAAATTTAAAGGAGGAATTTTGTGGAAAACAAAGGGGTGATCTATATTTTGACAAATCCGTCTTTCCCAGAATATGTGAAGATTGGATATGCTGATGATATAGATAATAGACTAAAACAAT
>JAWXUP010000039.1:0-24241 GCA_044426345.1 Clostridia bacterium
AAAGAGCCTGTAAACTTATCTTTGGATCGACAATACTCGTTTATCAGTGAGCAGTCAGTCAATGCTTGTTTTTACAAATATTTTAACAGGAGTGATTATTTGCTTAAAATTGTTTACCCTATTTGCTGTGGAATTGATGTCCACAAAAATTTTGTTGTCGCTTGTATTGCAAGTACTAACGACAAAGGCGTTACCACTTACAAAAGCCACCGCTTTTCCACTTACACAAATGGCCTTCGGTTTTTGTTGTCTTGGCTACTTGAAAATAACTGCCGTGATGTTTGTATGGAATCTACGGGTAAATATTGGATTCCTCTTTACAATATCCTCGAACATGATATTAAAATCGTTCTTGCTCACCCTAAATATGTTAAAGCTATTCGTGGTAAGAAAACTGATAAAAAAGATGCTCGTTGGATTGCCGATATTTTCAAACACGATTTAGTAAGTGGTAGTTTTATACCTCCTTTTGCCATTAGACAACTTCGTGATCTTGTTCGTTACAACAACAAACTCACTAACTTTATGACTGGTGAGAAAAATCGTGCTCACATGGATAATTTAGAACTTTGTAAAGCTAATCTTTCTTCCCAAATTTTCTCTATCGCTCAACAATTCCTACCTCAAATCAATCTTGTTTGTACTGTTCCAGGTATCAAAGCTATGTCAGCTATTTCTGTTATCGCTGAAATTGGTGTTGATATGTCTGTGTTCCAAACTTCCAAACATCTTTGCTCTTGGGCTGGTCTTACTCCTCAAAACAATGAGAGTGCTGGCAAAAGAAAACTACTCGTATTAATCGTGCTGGTGCATATATTAAACCACTTTTAGTTCAGTGTGCTAATGCTGTCGTTAGGTCAGATAAACACCCTGAAATTAGAAACAGATATCTTGCTCTTAAAAAACGCAGAGGTCACAAAAAGGCTGTTATTGCTATTTGCAGAATGCTTTTAACTGCAATTTACAATATCCTTAAAAAGAATGAGCCTTACAACGCTGAACTTTATCGTAAATCCGATAATCCTCCTGTTCATCGTGAGTTAACTCTCGACGAGGCTATCTTTATTCTTCAAAGACAAGGTTATCTAATTTCGCCTGTTTAATTTTTCTTGCTTTATATTTTTTAGCCATTTGCCAATGGCTTGCGTTAGCTTGCTCTTTTTTGTATGTGTTTACTTTGTTCTATTTTTCAAACTTTGTAATCCTCTGCTCATTTGCAATCCCTCCATGTAGTTCCTTAGACTATGAGATAGTGTAATGAACTACATCATAGTCCATGACACTATCGTGTACTATATGATAGTTTCTCATACTATTTGAAGTTGCGCAAGACGGGGCGTGAGTTGACGGTTACGCCTCCTCTTGACATGTTTAAAACAATGTAGTATAAATAAAAT
The DNA here is from genome assembly GCA_044426345.1 of Clostridia bacterium. Lineage (GTDB taxonomy): Bacteria > Bacillota > Clostridia > Oscillospirales > Butyricicoccaceae > CAYJLC01. The sequence continues at coordinate 1,398 of JAWXUP010000039.1, forward strand.
ATGAGCTGACAGCTTTAATAAACCCTATCAGCTCAATAATTATCATAGAAGATCTGGTTTTACAGACTTTTTTTCATAGGCTCGGGTTTCGTCTGTTGGGTCGCAGTTTTGATGATTAATCCAGAAATCTTTGAAACATTCTCCGTGAATATTGTATTTGTCGCTGTTGTAAAATTGCTCTATGGTATATCTTGACATTTTGTGTTCCTCCTTTAGTTTTGTTAAGGACGATTATATCACAACATGATACCAATAGCTATTCAGCAATACCAACAAGATTTTATTTACAAAAATGTTGTTTGTCTAGACATCTCTCGCAAATATTCTATAAAATTCATTACTTCCTCTCTTTGATACCCTTCTTTAATCAAAGCTAAAGCTATACAAGAATATTCATTCACTAAATTCGTTTCAAATATTGCACTATCATCAGTATTTATACTAACTTGCAAATTTTTTCTTGCATTATCATCTTCTTTTGTAATGCCATATGAATTAAATCTCCAAAGTGGTAGCTCTTTGTATGTTCTAACGTGTGAGATTTTTTTATTAGAAGTAGGGTTTGTTTCAATAGTAATTCCTTTTTGGTGTATTTTTTCGTGCAATAATTCTTGTGCTATCTTACAAGCATTCATGTACACTTCATTCACCTTTAAAATTATAGACTTTTTGCCATTGGCTTTAAGTCTTGAATTGTAATGATACGCTTTATACAGTTCTCTTGCTTTACTATTGTTTATACTTTTATTGTGAAAACTATTTTCCCCATTTATAGCAAACGAATCTCTCATACATAATATGTCTTCACGTATAGAATACTCTGGCAAGTCCCCTCTCAAAGAATATGACATTTGATATGTTGTAATATCCGGCGTTTCAATACCTGTATCTTCAAATAAACTGTGCGCATACTCTTGATACATAAATAAAAGCTCACTTCTTAAATACAGTTTATCTGCACATGCACACTCCAAAAATTTATGCAACCAACTTATGTCATCAACCAAACCTTGAAGTGTCGAAATTACAACTTTTCTTTTTGTAGATAAATACTTATCAATATCTATTCCAAGCGCAATAGCGTGCCCCAATCTATCATTTCTATCGAAGTTCATAAATTCTATAACATCATCAATCGCTCTAAGTCCACTTGAAATATTTACAAAATCTTCTCCCACATGATATGTAAATCCCAACTTATGTCTTTTAGAAATTTCTTTTCTATGTTTTCTAAAAATTGGTGCAAAAACTTCTGGAGCACACTGGATTTCTACATTTGCTGCATCTATTCCTATTATAGAGATATCATCTTTTTCTGTTTTCTGACTTATTCTCTCAAAATACTTACTTAAATATGTAGATTCTTTTCTTAATTTTTCTCTAAGCGTACTGTGCCTACATTCAAAATCCAATGTTTCTTCATCAACTTTAATATAATGTATTATTATCCCTATTTTAATCTTTTGTACTTTTGCATCTTTTCTTCGATGCGAAGACCAAACTTTCTCATTAGCTTGAGATAATTTTTTTATTATTTTAGTCAAATCTTCCGGTTTTGACGGAGCTATTCTTACTTCTATTCCCAAAATACATTTTTCAGAATAATATTTATCAAGTACAGTTTCAATAATCTTATCCTTTTCAAATGATTTTAGAAATTGCGTTTTTATATTTTGAACATCGCTGAATTTAGCAAACCCCATGCCTATATTATCTTGAACAAAACGAAATTTAATATTACTCATTTCAGCAATATATATTTTGAATAAATTTTTCTCAATAAATGTTAATGTATCACTCTCAAGTTTCAAAAACATTAATCTAAAAAACTCTCTTTCCATTAACGCAATATCTTGATACTCTCCTTTATATTTTTCAAACAACATTTCAGCTTGCACATATATTTCCTGAAGTCTATCAAAAAGCAAAAACATATTGCTTTCACTAGATAATACTTTTAAAATATCAAAGTTCTCTTCTTTTTCTATAAGGCTTACATTTTTATCAAGTAAAACCCACAACAAGTATGTTCTTATAACTTGCATTCTATAGAGATGTAGTTGGTCAAATTCACTATATTCTTGCATATTAGATTTTTTGTTTTTTACAGCTAACGGTGAATTCAGCACTAAATTTTTTAAATTCATTTCCCAAGTATATCCTGATCCATAAAGATGCATATGATTTTCATAGATACCCTTAGATAAAATTTTATATATGCGCTGTTCATCATGTTCTATTATGCCATCGCAATTTTGATTTTTGTATCTTCTTAAAAATGCTCCTTGAAAAACATTGCCATCTATTTTAGTAGAAAATCCATGCCAATCAAATAAATCATTAAAGCTTACAATAATTTTATTATTTTGAATTCTAAAAAGCTTGTCTGCATAATATATAAACATATGGAGTGGATCTACTTCTTTTGTCTTAAAGTAATCTTGAAGTTTCGTTACTTCCTCATCAAGCAAAATCTTCATCTCATCAAAAGAATAATTATCAGGATACAATTCCATATACTTTTTACAAACGCAATCCCTAAATTTCGTGTTAAAAAAAGAAAGTACATCATCTCGTATATCAATTTTAGAGCTACATATTAAATCCATTGATATTATATGTCTGAATATCACTCTTATTAATCTGTCGGCATTTTTCATGTTGGTTGTACCATATTATTAACTTCTCTATCAATAATATCTATCAATAGTTCCCTATGAGTTTTTGAAATAGGTCCGTTATTTTTCTTAATTATTTCTATAACTTGTTCCATTTCATCAGTTAAGGGAATTTTCGAAATATTTTCATAATATTTTTCGACATATTCTATAACTTTAATTTTTGGATTATTGCTTATGAAATTTTTATAATTACTCTCAAAATTATTTTGTTTCACTTGTTCATTGTATTTTTTTCCACCTAAGTCAAAGGCTTCAAAATCAATTTCAATTAGCTTTGATGTGGCAAAATAAGGTTTGAATTTATTTTTCTTATCCTCCACATTTTTCTCATCAAACAATATCTTTTCAAGTTGGTTTTTCAAATCTTCTTCGTCCTCGTTATACCATATAGGATCACTTAACCCAACTGTTTTTTGTTTATTATTCCTTGTAAGCAATGCATCAATTCTTCCTAAAAAATACTTAAATGGATCATAAGAAGATCTCCTTGCATAATTAGCTGCAGAAATAGCATCTATGTCAAACATAGATATTAAGACAAAAGAATATCCATCCTTGTTTGAAATAGTTTCTTTTACATATTCTTTTTTTCCTAAAAATGCAAAAACGTCATAACTATATTTATAACCCTTAGTACATTCATCTATTATATCATCAAAGGTATACATATCACGGTGTCTATACGCTTTTTGAATCATACTAAAGTCATTTCCCTTAATATGTTTTCTTGCTCCTTTAATAAGATCACCATCTCTTGCTAAAACTGTGTAACACAACTTATTAACAATTTCATCAAATAAATTATTAGCAATATATTTTTCGTGTTTTGCATATTTATACTCAAAAGCTAGTTCTATTCTAGGGTATTGATTTTTTATCTCATCAATAACATAATGAGGAATAACATAAGAATTTAATAGAGTTAAGTATTCTTCTAGACTATCATTTTCCAATCCAAACTCAAATACTCTTAATTGTTTAGAATGTGCCTTCAAATACAATTCTAGCAATTCTAAAGAATAGTATGTTTTTATCGTATGCGCAAAATGCGACAAATTCTCATCATTTTTAATAAGTTTTAATTCTTCGATCAATATATATACATCTGCAATAGCTACATTTTGTGGTTGAATCTTATGTATATCTAGAGCATCTTCAAATACCTCTTCTAGTTCAATATCTGAAAAATACGTTTTCCATATATTAAAATATATATTAAAATTTTTACTTTCAGTTCTAGATAGACTCCACTCGTTAATAATTGCAAAATTCTTTTCACTAAGTACATTGTATGAATAACTAGTCAAGTAAGCTTTATATTTTGATATATTGCGAAGTATAGCATTTGTAGTATAATGATAATCTAACACAACATCTTTCTTAAATACACCTTCTAAATCATCATATATTAACTTTATAAGTTCAAGAATTTCTCTTAAGTTAATTGGTAATAAATCTTTTGTTTTTTCTCGTGCATCTATAGGTTTGATATTTATTCTAATAGCTTTTGCTAGTTCTTTGTATATCCACAGCTCTACAGAGCCAGTCAAAGCGTTTTTATCTTCATCTGTCACTTCTAAATTTTCCATCAATGTATACATTTTCATTTGATACAATTCAGTTTCAGTAGGCAACGCTACCTTATTTGTATATGGCATTAATTTTTGCAAATATCGACTAGCTTGTGATGAAATTTCACTTTCTGTAAGAAATTTATTTTGCAATAATTTTTCATTATCTTCTAAAATTTTATTGACTATAGCATTATGAAGTTGCGATTCTCGATATGCCAACACCACAACAACTGATGAGGATAAATATTTTCGAATGTCTTCCGTCATATCGTATAAAACTTTATTATTTACAAGATCTAAATCGTCAATCAAAACTGCAATGCCAACATAATTTTCATCTGGATCTAATACTTTAAGAAATTCTTCAAATTTCTTTATTGTTTCTTTAAAAATCTTTTCAAATCCAGCTCTACTAGCATATTCTTTCAAAACAATAGCTGTTTCATTTTCAGTAGCATATTGTTCTAATCTAATATTATTTAGCACCGAAAGCGTTTTTTTTAAACTATCATGTAAGTTACGGCAATGCTGCTCCAAATGATTATTTTGTAGTATCTTCGATTTTTCATTTTCAATTATAGTATAAATATTACCCAAAATTAATTCTATAATTTTCAAAGAATCTCCTAATGCACTTGGGTCAATCGGACCTATTGTAAAGTATTTATTTTCATTCAAAAAGTTTTTTGTAGTATATATAAGCGAACTTTTACCAGAACCTCTCTCGCCCACAATACTGATAACTTTATTTGATTCTAAACCACTTTGATTGAACTCTTTAAAAAGTTTTTTAATTCTTATATATTGATTATAAAATATATAAGTTTCTTTGTTAGCTTCTTCACAGCTAACAGAAATATGTCCTTTAATTTTATCCCAATTCATAGTTAATTCCTCCTGTATTAATATTTATTATCTTAATTATACTATGAAAGTTATATATTTTGCAACAATTTTCGACATTTTATTAAAATTTACAATAGTTAATATTCGCAAACACTTCAAAATACATTTCAATTATTGTCTTAGCTGCTAACAAGATTTCTTTGTTTACAGTGACGGAATATTTTACGTTGCGTTTTGTTGTCACCTGCACTCAAATTGCACTCACGAAAAACCTATATAAAACCTTTGTTTATGCACCTTGATGTTAATTTGATATTTTCAAAATGTTATCATTTTGTTATCAGTCCGTAAAGCACACTGCATAAATTCACCTATCAACGCATAAAACTATCACAAAATGCACGAAAACACCCTATTTCTAGGGTGTTTTCTGTATATTCATTGCATATAGAAGCCAGTCAATGCTACTCCCACTCGCCGTTTTTAGATGTAGACTGGGTGCGTTTTGGTCTAAATTCGGCTTAAAATGTGGTGATTTTTCTTTGTATTATCGTGATTATTGGGATTATTATGAGGTTTTGTTATCAAAATGTTATCACGTATTTTCAAAACTGCTACTTTCAAATGCGTATATTATTCAAACCTTATCATGTATTTAGTTTTATTGAAATATCTAAAACCTAACTTTTTATATAATTTGATTAATTTCTTTTTTCTATCAGCTGTATCTTCACCAGTATATTCACTAATTTGATTTTCATCATTTCTCTCTTGTGGTGTTACTTCTAAGATAATCGCATCAAAATTAATGTTTAAATTTTGGCTAAATATTTTCGAGAAATTTTCCATAATATAGCTTCCTATACCATATTGTCTGTATTTGCTTTCAATAAAAATTCTATCAAGGTAAACTATTTTTTCACATTGTTCTAAGATTTCATTTGAAATTTCACCATCATTGGATATTGCTAATGCAAAATTACACATAGTTTCATCTATTTGATCACATACACAGAAGAAAGTATCGTCTTCACACGCATCAAACTCACCTATGTTTATGCAGACTCCCCAAAACTCACCTATTTTACCTTTTGTCTTGCCACTTTCATCAAACCCTACTATTTGACCACTGAAGTTATAGAAATATTGTTGTATCTGATCTATTTCATAATCATTAATTTTATTGTTTATCTGTTCTAAATCAATAGTATAATTTTTAAGAACATCCATTATTACTTCCATATAATCTATACCTTTTTCTTTTAATTCCATAAATCTATCTTTCACACGTATACTCCTTAAAATATATACTTTTAATTTTTCGTATTGCTAATTATATCATCTATTTTATATCTAACTTTTTAACTATCAAAACTTTTCAAATATTTAAAATACTTAAAATTACTTTTTGCAGAAAATTTTGAGATCTGCACCTGCCACAGCAAGGTAATCATTTGTTGCTTGCAAAAGCCAAATCAACTGATGAACTTGCTCTTCTTGACTATTTACAGTTAAATTCTTCTCAATCTTATTCTTTGATAATCCACTATGCACCAGCCAAACTTCATATTTTACCATAGGATCCGCAATCATTTCAATATATTTATCATATGCCTCATTTGATAAATATTCGTTTTGAGTAGCATCATCTTCATTAATCTTTTTAACCCTACTTATATTAGCTGTTTTATAACTCTTTTTATCAATTTTGAAGGAAGTCGACCAATCTTCAGACCATTTTTCTTTTCGCTTTTTCATGAACCTATTTACCGAATGGTCGGAGTTAATAATATATCTAATGTTTTTCATCGCTTGTCCACAAACCTCTTGAAACTCATATGCACTTAGCAATTTTTTGCTATGTTTACAATGAATATAGATTATTTTATTTCCTATGGCTTCTAATGCAATAAAATCGGCAATTTCTTTTTGCATATCATCACATATTAAATATTCTATATCCTTAAATTTTTCTTTAATGTGCCTATATGTAACACCGAATACACTTTTTTCATGCCAAACTTTTAATTCTTTATCCTCATCTTTACCTGTCTTCTCGTCTAAACATTCTTCTAGTCCATGCATAATTTCAATATTATCATATAACTCCCAATCTGTAGCAATAGAAAATATAGTATCTATATTTGGTTTATAGTATTTTCCATTAATATACACTACCTGTTCTTTTAAAAAGTATAGTCTAAAATCAGATTTGTTTATGAGTTCTTCCACAGATATTTGAACACGTTCTTTTTCAACTAATAAATCTTCATTATTTTCGCAGCTTGAGTCTACAAATTTTACGGAATATTTGTTGTTTTTTGCGTTAAATTTTATTTGATATGTGAAGTTACAATTATTTTGTTCAAGCGTAAACTTATTATTTCCAATGCTTTCTGTAAAGGAAACATCAATTTCTTCACCTGCTAAATGTATTTTCTCTCCTAGAAAATCAGCAATAATAAAATTTGGTATTGAGTTTATCGGTTTTACTACTTGAGAAAATCTTTTAAACAATTTACTTTCCTCTGCTTGACTTATTAAGGTTTGTGTAATTCTTTGACACCAATTAATATAGTCATCAATTGTGCTTTTGTTGCTATCGGAAATTCTAGAAGTTATTGAATTGATATAACGAACATCTTTACCTTCTTTTGATTTGGCTGATCTTATAAATGACATCTTTTGGTCTAGCGTAGCAGTGGTATCTTGTATATTATTTCCTATGACTTCTCTACCTCTTATCCCATTCAAACGAACTGTACTATGTTCATACTTAGCTTGTACTATTTCCAAGTCTTTACTTAATAGTTTGTGAAAACTATCTACCTGATTGGCAGTAAGTACATCACTATATTCTTCATCAAAAAGTTTGGAATTATCTGAATTGTAGTAGAAATAATAATACCCATTGCTACTCGAGACTTCGCTTTTATATAGTATGCAAATATGTGTATTTATATTCTCACAAGCAAAATTATTCAAATGGGGACTATAAGTTTTTTCTTGATAACAAATAAATATATATCTCTCAGTTTGATCTTTAAAGATAACTTTGCAATTTTCCGAAGTTTCCACCTTAAATAAAATATTGCGACATACATCCTGAAATATATCTATCTGTCCATAGTATACACTTGCCTTTTGTGGTATTAAAAAGTCTTTTTGTTTTATTTCTTTAGACCTTGATATCGCATCTGTTTGGGATAGGACTTTTTTTAATCTACCATTTGTATATGTATATTTCTTATCTGCATAACTATAGCCTTTCAAATAATTCCATTGTTCAATAAACTCATCTATAACATTAGATGGTACATATACATGAGCTTTCTGGCTGTCCTCTGTATTCCTTAAGGCTCGGCCTATTTGTTGCGCATTGCTTCTTAAGTTTGAAAATGTATCTAAGAAAATAAGTGTTTTAATATCTGGTATATTAATTCCCTCTATCATCATTTCGCAATGTATAAATACACTATAATCATTAGATATTTCATTAATCTTACTACCCTCAGTAACCATATTAGAAGATCTTGTAAGCCTTGAATGACAACCAAGAGTTTTAACACCTTGTTCGTTTAAAAAGCTGGTTAATCTTTCTATATCTTTAGATGTTTCGCACCTAATTAAAACTTTATTACCATCGATGATTCTTTTGCTTATAATACCGATTAACTCATCATCACTTACAGTAACTGTTGCTCGCAAACCCAAACACCTTCTATCATTGCTTCTCAAAGGTATAAATTCAACATCTGAAATATCTCCTTTTTCAATGAATATTTTCATTTCTTCTGAATATAAATATTCTTCATCAATTTCAAACACTGCATCATCATTCCTGTATGGAGTAGCACTAAAAAGAATAATTTTAGATTTTAATATTGATATAAATTTTCGCCATTTTAATGCTGGCTCACGATGTCCTTCATCGAAAAATATACAATCAATATTATCATTAATTAATTTAGCTAGTTCATCATTTTTTATAGCTGAATTATTTTGTAAAAACTGAATAGTAGCTATAAAAACAGTATCCGGAATCGTTATATCGTCAGATATTCTACCTTTATCGTTTAGTATACAAATATTCACTTTAGGTTTATCAACAACACCTATCTTCTCCCAAAAGCTCGCTTCTATCTCACCCTTTACTTGTTCTGGTAAGGTTGCATTAGGTGTAATTATTAAGATTCGCCCTTTAAATTTTGCACATAAAAGAGCCATTACCCCTGTCTTTCCTGCTCCAGTAGGCAGATGAATAAGAGCATGTTTTGCAGATGATGATTTAATGTAATTAACTGCTTTGTAATAGGCTTCTAGTTGATAATCTTTAACTTTTTCTGTTATGTATTGTTCCGTTTCGCTCATCGTTCATCCCCTTAAATAATTCTAAATTTCAAGTTATCGATCCATTATCTGCTTACTTAAAGTCCTTGTATTTCCTATATTGTGTTCAAACATAATATCTATTAAATCTAAGCATTGCTTTCCTATTTCTCTATACTCTTGTCTATTATCAATTTCGTCATATAATCCAAACAATAATTTTGACACATAGCTTACATAAAATAATTCATTTTGTTTTTTTATTATAAATCCTTCACATAGAGATATTACAACATCTGCATACTCTATCAAAGATACATTTTGCTCTGATAAATACTCACAAAAAGAACTAAGCACATTCCCACCTATATCTTTAATCTCAATTATAAATTCTTTATCCTCATTTAAAGCAATTTTTTCATCATAAAACAATCTGGAAATTTCAAAATCAAATTCTTCATTTTTATATAAATAAATAATTTCCTTGCAACGATTTTTGTATTCGCTTCTATCAAAATATATAACAGCTGTTTGAATAATAATCTTTTTTTGATCTAAACTAAAATTATTTGGTTCGTTTATTATGTCATTAAAAATGCCGTCTCTCAGATGCATTTCAACCATCAAACAAGTCCCTCGCTCTAATAATTCCTTATGAGTCGACCCTAACATTTTAATAATGATATCACTCATATTAATTTCTTTCGAAATCCAATATATAAAATGATTAGCATAATCTGCTCCAGTTAACAAAATGTTATCTTCAAACATACTAACCATATTTTCAATTGCAAAATTTTTATCAATTATATACATTGCTCTTAAAAGCTCAAAAACAGCATATCTTACTGGAATATATTCGTCATATATATTTTCAACTATCACTTCTTTTAATTTTTCATATAAAATGCTTTTATTTCTCATAATCATAGAAAGCCCACTAATTGCTATACACTTTGTATGATTCAAAGATTCTCCTCGAATATGTTTTATATAACTGTCATCACTTGTTGCATATTCAAATTTCTTAAAATAATCTGTTTTTTTCAAAGAAATATCAAATAACAAATCAATAACTTCGTCTGACCAATTCCTTTCAGAATTTTTTCTTATAATTTCACATATACTACGCAAATGTTCTTTTCGATATGCATTCTTTTTTAATGAAATTAATTTTTCCAGACTTTTTTGAGGAATTTGCTCAATATTTCCACAATAAGATACTCCATTAAGCAAATAAATAAAATATTCTATACGTATTTTATGGAAATATGATAGATAAATTTCTATAAATCTTTCAGGTTCATTTGATACAGCCTTTTGAAAATCATTTCCGAATTCCGACAACGATCTATCTATATAGCATCCATTTTTTTCTTCAAGAGACATTCTACTCTTTTCTGATATTTGTTTATTTGACAAAACTCCCAACCATTGTTTATCGCTTAAGTTCTTTCCACTTATAGGAGATGCCACACCTTTCACTCCGTGAGATTTTGATTTTTCATATATACTCCACATATTAGAAAACCTTCTTTCTAATACTTTAATATATTTACAGATTTTTTCGCTTATTCGGTTTGGATCTAATTCACCCAAAAGGTCTCTTTGCAAATCTCCATGATAACTCCTCAACACATAATTTTTTTCTTGTTTTCTGTAGCTGAATATACTCCTTGCCGTTTCAAGCATATCACTAGATTTAAAATAATACAATTTATTTTCAAATGATTTAAAAATTTCATTACTACAATGCACAGAGTGCTTATTAACAACGTTTTTTGTATAAGTCAATTGATTGTCTGTTCCACTTGTATATTCCAGTGCATTATTTTCAAAGTCTAAAGCTAGATATTCCATAATCTTATCACTATAGCAAATGTCAACATACTGAAATGCAAATAGAATTATCTCATTGTGTAAACAGTATCCTTTTCCCATATATGGTTCAAAAATCTCAAAAAACTCTTCTGGTTTATTAATAGCCAAATCTTTGCACGCTAATTTCACAACATTGACTACATACCTTTCAAATTCTCTCTTTCTTCCAACATAGCTTGACCATCTACTATGTTGGAAGTTATAATTGCTCCCAAATGGTATAAATTGCAATAACTCATCTAATAGCATACGAGAATCTTCAATTTTCGTATATTCATCTAATTTTGTAAAATCATTATCAGAAACAACAGAATTTCTAATATCATAAATTTTATTTTCTAGTATAAATTCAAACAATTTAATGGCTCTTGATTGACTTTTTTCAAATATTCTTGAAATATCAAAATCCATTCTAGATATCTTTTGTGGATATTTATTATAAACTTGCATTCTAAACTCAAAAACTTCTGCAGTATCTTCATTTACATCTCTTTGAAATATGCCATTTAACCTTCTGTCATCACAAAGAATAACTTCTAAGTGTTTTTTTATAAAAGCAATATCCAAGCTATTATAATCTGAAGATAGCGTTCGTAGCATAAATAACACGCTATTAATTTTTCCACCGTCAATTATCCACTCATCAAGTATGCCTTTTTTCATAAGCAGTCTAATGAAAATTTTATTATTAAGCAAAACATTATTAATAATTAACTCATTTTCACAATTTACTAAAACATACTTGTTTATTTCAGTATTAGTGTAATCTACTTGATTTAAAATCTCGTAAAAAACAAATTTGAAGCTATATCTTATTTTATCACTTTTAATTAATTCAATTCCAAAATCAAGAAAATCCTGACTTTCTCCTTCTAAAAGCATCTGTAAAAGTAACTGCAATTGAAAACGTCTGCTTGGAATTTGATTATCTCCTAATACTTTTTCAACTGAATTGCCTTCTAAAAATTCATCTTCCATTTTTTGCGCAAGTAAACAATCTAAAATAGATTGATGAGCAAAGGAAATTTTATTATCACTTTCGACCAAAAACCCTTGTGATATTAAGAATTCTACAGTTGAGTCATTCACACCCAACCTTCTTTTTAATTCGCTTAATCTGCCACTATTTTGAAACACATCTACAATTCGATTTTTATCTTCTTCCAATACTTTTTCATTAAATTTTAAATCAGTGCCATATTTTTTTATTTCCGACCACCAATTATTAACTAGCTGATAGGTAGATTCACATTCATTAATGATTTTTTTATCTAAGATTCTTTGCCAAATATAAATATTACTCGGTATTCTTAAAACCTCTTGTAGTTTTTTATTCAGTTTTTTATATTCAACTCCAATTATACGTTGTGTTTCTATTTCAGACAATTCATTAATTGATACTTTTTTCCACATAGGCGTTTGATTTTTATCATTATTTTTAAATAGCAACCTTATAGAATTGTCATTATCCAAATCATACGTTCTACAAACTAACACAATTGAAATTTTTTGTTCCCTACCCGTATTAATAACATTTATCGTATCTATTATTTCACGACAAACATCCAATGATGTTTTCGAATGCGCAGATGTCCATCTCAGTGCATCGAGCTGATCTAAAATTAAAACCGCTTTTTCTCCATTTGATACATAGCTCAAACATTCTTCGACGCTAGAAGGTAACTCTAATCGTTCGCTCCAAGTTTTAGAACCATTCTCTGGTGACCATTTATCAAGATTTATCGCTATATACGTAATACCTTTTTCTTTTAAATGATGTACTATATTTTGTGTTACACCGCTCTTACCTCTGCCAGCTTTGCCGTGGATAACAAAACTTTTTCCACTATCAATGTAATTGAGGCAAATATCTAGTTGACTGCGTATAATAAGTCCATCTTTAAGTGAGTTGAAATCTTCCTCATATAATTTATTTAAAGTATTTACCCTTTCGTAAACATTTTCCATATTAAAAGGTGTGAAAAAATGTTTAACTAAAACATTATTTTCCAAAGCTACAAATGGTGATTTAAAATAACTTTTCAAGCGCCACTCAATAGTGATATTATATTTTTCAGCTAATTCTTCTATTTCAATTTGTGGTTTAGATTTTCCTCCGCCAACTCCTTGTCCCCATTCAGCATTTGAGTAAAAAATTAGTTTATTTAATTTTGGATATTTTTCGTGAATATTATCTAGCATGTTAATTAATGTTTTTTTATGACTTGCTAATGGAGTGCTATAAAACTTAGCTTGTATCCCTATAACGTCTTTATTTACAGTTATGGGTTGCATTTCTATACCTGCTTGATTTTTATATCCATCTACACCATACGGTCTACCACATTCTCTACAAAACAGCAAATAACACATCCACTCAAAATACCACTGTGGATTATCTGAAAATTTAGCTTTAAAGATATCCCAATCTGGTTTTATCATACTTTCACCACCTTAACTAAACAATTTAACTGTTTTTTATATATTATAACATTTTTATCCCTAAATTTCAACTTGAATTGTCTTCGTATTTATGTTATACTCATAAAGTAAAACTCCGCATATGTGGATATTAAGGTGGTATATATGTATATAAATTACAATGGATTATGGAAGATTTTAATAGATAAGAACATGAAACGAACAGATTTAACAGCTCTACTTCACATCTCTCCAACAACAATTGCAAAAATGGGTAAAGGTCAGATTGTCAGTATGGAAATCATCTATAAAATAGCAACTAAGCTTGGTGTTGACATCGGCGATATCGTGTCTATCAAAACTGCAGAGGTAATGAAAAATGAAAAATTATAAAATTGTTTCTCTATTCTCTGGTATTGGTGGTTTTGAATTAGGCATACAAAACTCGAATTTAGACGTCGAAGTTGTTTTTGCATCTGAGATAGACAAATATGCTCAAATATCTTATGCTGCTAATTTTAATGGCAAAGATTTATATGGTGACATAACAAAAATTGATGAAAAAATTATTCCTGATCACGATATTTTAGTTGGTGGTTTTCCTTGTCAAGCGTTTAGTATAGCTGGTAAACAAAATGGCTTTGAAGATGCTCGTGGTACTCTATTTTTTGATGTTGCTAGAATATTAAAAGAAAAGCAACCGAAATATATTCTATTAGAAAATGTAAAGAATCTAATCAGTCACGACAAAGGCAAGACTATCAATGTTATTTTGAACACTCTAAACGATTTGAATTATACAGTAGACTTTACTGTTCTAAATTCAAACGAATCAGGTGTTCCACAAAATAGAGAACGTACATTTATTGTTGGTATTTTAAATCAACCTTGCGAAAAATTTGTTACAGATTATCGTAGTAAAAAAATCAATGAGCTAAAACAAAGTTTAAATACAAATAATTATAACGGTTTCAATTTCTTTAGTAATCTAACCTTTCAAGCAGAATCTTATTTTATAAAAGATACACTAGATTACGATGTTAATTTAAAATATCATATCAACAATGAATATGTTGATAAGTTTTTAAACGATAATGATTTCAAATGTAATGCTCCATGTGAGAGTAAAATCATTAAGCTTTTCGATTTACCACGTGATGTTTGGAATGATTTGGAACGTCAACGTAGAGTTTACTCTATAAATGGAATTTCTCCAACAATACTTGCACGCTCTGATGCTACCAAAATTTTTGTTAATGGCAAGGTTCGCAAACTGACACCTATCGAGAATTTAAGAATACAAGGATTTAGCAAAAACTTTATTTCTAATATAAAAATAGCAAATATGAGCGACGCGCAATTATACAAACAGTCTGGCAATGCAGTTAGTCCACCTGTAATAACAGGCATATTCAATCAACTTGCAACTTACATGGAGGAATAACAATGAAAAACTTTACTTTTATAGATCTTTTTTCAGGTCTTGGAGGTTTTCGACTAGCGCTTGAAAGTGTAGGTGGAAAGTGCTTGCTTTCATCTGATATAGACAAACATGTTCGTGAAACTTACAAGCTAAACTTTGGCGACTATCCATACGGCGATATTTCTCAAATAAAAACCGAAGACATACCTTATCATGATATTTTATGTGCAGGATTTCCTTGTCAGCCTTTCAGCATTGGTGGCAAGCGCTTGGGCTTTGAAGACGCACGTGGTACTTTATTTTTCGAAGTTGCAAGAATACTGAAAGAAAAACAACCCAAAGCTTTATTTTTAGAAAATGTTGCTGGTATTATAAGTCATAATCAAGGAAATACTATCTCTATTATTTGCTCTATCCTTAATGAATTAGGCTACGATTTTTCTTGGGAGCGTATGAATGCTAAGGATCATGGAATTCCACAAAACAGAAACAGATGGTACGGCGTGGGATTTAGAAAAGATTTAAACTTAAAAGATAAATTTTCTTTTCCTAAAAAATGTGATTTAAAGTTTACTGTTAATGATATTATCGAGCAATCTTGCTCTGCCGATTACACAATAACAGATACAGCCAAAAAAAATATAAATACTTTTTTAGACGAATTCAAAAACACATCAAGATATAACAATGCAAATATCTTAATAGCAAACGAAGTACGTGCGTCTAGATGTAATTTCAAAAGCGACGGAATAGCTCCATGCTTAACTGCAAAAATGGGTACTGGTGGAAATAATGTTCCTATTGTTGTAGCACAAAACAGAAAATTAACCGAAAAAGAATGTTTAGCCCTTATGGGGTTTCCAAAAAATTATAAAATCAAAGCAAATAATATGCAATCATATAAACAGATTGGCAATAGTGTTTGTGTACCTATTATCGAAGAAATAGCTCAAAAAATCATCTCTATTCTATAGAGGTAATTTTTATTTTATTCAGTTGTGACTTTGTCGCTTTTTGTGATATAATATAGTTATAATCTTTTAAAGGAGGAAACTATATGGCATCTCACAATAACTCGCACGGAAATGACAACGAATCAAACCTCGTTCTAGCTTTAAATGAAAAGAAATTCAACCAACTAAATCTTAATCTCAAAGAATTTATAAGATATATATGTTCTAGCAAAGATTTAATCATTTCAGACAATGATGTAATTTACGCAAAAGAAGAAAGAAACAATAGACTCAAGCAAGATTTATATGTTATAATACACGAAAACTCTTTTGGTGTAAGTTTAAAAATGGGTAGTGGGAATAGCGTGCATCAAGAAAAATGTGCAGACTTCTTAAACTACATAACTTCTAATTTGAACGCAAATGAAAAAATTTGCCGAGCTTTTAGTTTACTGCTTTGGAACGATGGTACTACCGATGGATCCGGTTCTCTAGAAAAAAATTCTGAAGGTATTATTATGTCACGTTATACTTCAAAAATGTTCAGAAGTAAATTCCCTGCTGAAGCTGATATTATACAAAACTTTCTTAATGAAAATGCTGGTCCACTAATAAATCGTTTTCTTTTTGTTGGTAGACACGGAAGCATTGTGGATTTTGTTTATCACGGCACGGTAGCTAATGGTACTTGGATTTCAACAGACGCTATTATTTCTTTTCAACTTAAAAATCCTATACCCTCACCTGCTCTTACAGTTGGTAGAATGAGCATCCAAACTTGGAATGCGTCTATGAAAGGCACCTCAGAGCATAAACGTGGTCAATTACAAGTAAAATATGGTCAAATGGAAAGCGATTTCTCATCTATAATGCTTGAAAACACTTCTAACATAGGTACTTTTTCAGGAGATAAGGAAGAATATACTTTTTCGAAAATGCTAAACAAAAATAAATCTCACCATTACTGGAAACAACTTTTACCATATGAAAATAATTTTTCAGACTACTTCGTTGTAGTTGTAGACAGGCAAGTTCTATCAAATTTAAGTAATAAAAAAGTTTTTACAAAAACCGATGACTATGTTATTAAAAAAGTAATTTCTCGAGAAACCTTGCTTAAATCAGAGTATTTATTAACTGAATCAGACATAGAAAACTGTCACACCTTCGCCGTAAATGGCACTGGTGTTTCGGTTAAAATGAGAAATTCCACAAAATATACATTACTAAAACTCACAAAAGATTCGTTTATTAAAGCTTTTTCACCTTACGACTGCAATATCAGTGCTATTTTAACTGGATTACTTCTTTACAGTAAAGAAAGCGAAATGCATAAAAATACTCGTATTTTATCTGACTTTAATTTCACGCAAACAACATTTATAGACACCTTTAATCTTATTTTCAATGAAAACTTTTCTTCATTAGACTCTGCGACTGTTGATGAAATTCGTAGTAATTGCCAAGCAAAACTTCACCAAATAATTAATGCTAATATTGATCTAAAAACATCAATCTTTACAGGTAAAGGTTGGTTTGACTCGCCTTATTATGTATCATTTATTTTTAAAAACAACGAACTTTCTAATAGTCTGTTTACTGATTTTTCAATTACAACTGGTTCTGGGAGAAGTTCTGGAAAATATTCTATCGAAATAAAACCTAAATAGCTTATAGTAACCGAACTTGTCAAAAAAGCTCGGTTACTTTTTTCATCTAATGCTAAATATTATATTTTTTATATTATCAATTACATTTTCATCAATATTAGTATTTGTGAGCATATTTTTAAGTTCTAACAACTCCTCCCTCAACGCCTTAACAACTCTCGGGCTAGCATTTATAGCCATCTCCGTATTCTGCAATCTATGCATAATATACTCCTGTTTCGTCATTCCACTAATCCTAACCAATCTCTCAATCTCGTCCCATTCCTCCGGACTCACCCTAAAACTCACCGTCTTACTACGCCAACGATTTTTCTTATCCATAACTTTTTTCGACATATTTTTCTCCTGTTTGTATGAAGACCAGTCACTTTCCAGCGACTGATCTTTGTTTTACGCACCTTTTTCCAAACTCAATCTATCAGCAATTTCCACTTGTTTCGACGGAAATAAATGTGCATATCTGTAAGTAATATCTATAGATTCGTGACCCAACCTATCAGCGATTGCGACTGCTGAAAATCCCATATTTATGAGTAAACTGCAGTGACTATGTCTTAAATCGTGGTTTCTTATCCTTTTCACGCCACTTTGCTTGCAACCTCTAATCATCTCATTTTGCAGATAACCTTTCGTCACTGGGAAAATTCGGTCGCTATTTTCAATTTTATACAGGCTGTCAATATACTCTTTAATTTCTTCGCACAAAAAATCTGGCATCGATATGGTACGAACACTTTTCGGTGTTTTTGGGTCAGTTATAACGTCTTGCTGTGCAATTCTTTGGTAAGATTTATTGATTCTAACGGTAGATTTTTCAAAATCAAAGTCAGATTTTGTGAGAGCCAGAAGTTCGCCACTGCGTATGCCTGTCCAATATAGCACCTCATAAATGTAGTACGACATTGGCTTATCCATCATCTCGTAACTGAATTTCTCATACTCATCTTTCGTCCAAAACAACATCTCTTTTGTTTTTTCTTTGCCCATATTTCCAGCCTTTTGAGCAGGATTTGACTGCAAATCGTAGTATCTAACAGCGTGGTTGAATATTGCTGAAAGCTGGTTGTGAATAGTCTTTAAGTACACCGGTGACATAGTTTCACCTTTTTTATTTTTGCGTTTCATCAACATATTTTGCCATTTAATCACATCAGCTGGCTTGATTTCATTCATCTTTTTGTCTTTGAAATACGGCAATAATTTTTGCTTAATGATAGTATTTTTAGTTCGCCACGTGTTTTGCTTTACACGATGTTCAACGTCTTCTTTGTATACGGCGACGAAACTTTTGAACGTCATATCTAGGTTTGTTTGCATTTGTCTTAAAAACTCTCGTTCCCATTCTAAACCTTCACGTTTGGTCTTAAAACCACGCTTACATTTCTGTTTTGTTGCACCTGTGTAGTCTTGGTATCTCACCGAAACTAGCCATTGTCCGTTTTTACTTGGGTCTTTATTTACTGACATATATTTCCTCCTTTATGCAGATTTTTTATCGTTAATTTCTACTCCGTAAAACTTCTCCTCAAAATATATTCGACTTACTTTTCCAGTTAGTGTCATATATCCTTTCGACTCCAGTTCTACATTTAATTTCTTGATGATTTTGTATGCGTGAGCGCGTGATATTTCCAAACTTTCTGCCATCTCACTTGCCGATACAAACATCTTTTTGCTCATATTTGCTCCTTTCCAAACACACAATAGCACATAGTTTTACTAATAGCTAGTGCTATTGGTTATGTTGTAATTTTTCTACTATACTAACAATTTAATTTGTTTAAATTCTACTTTTACATACTCATTTGATACGTATTTTGCAAATCTTCGCCAGTAAATTTCTGTCCTTTTGACTCTTTTAGTCTAGCAATTTTTTCAAGTGATTTTTTATCAATACGCTGATTTATCGTAGTGCAATCTTTAGTTATTGTCTGTTCAAAAAGCTTTTCGACCGTTGCTAGAACATTTAATATTGCGTTTGTGGTTTGCAAAATATTAGGTTGATTTGATGATTCTTGTTCTATATTTTCTGTCGAACTTATCGTCAAATCTAGTTGCAAATTATAAACTTCATCGATTATCATATTCTTAATCGAACGAAATTCTTTTTGCTGTGATAATGGTATTTTTTCTGGTTTTTCATCGGTATAACTGCTGTAAATTTCAAATCTAGTTTCGTACCACAAGTCATAAATTGCTTTAATTTCCGGTAATTTTTCAAGCTCATCTACGATTTTATCAACTAATTTTTTATCATTTTTCTTCAAATATCCGTATGATTTCTTACCTTTATGATTATTTAAAGCATAGTTTAAGTCGATTATAGTCTGTAACATATCGTTATTGAGTTGAACTTTAACGTCCTTAAAAATCTCTTGACATTTTTGTTTTACCTCATCACGTTGCGTTGATTGAAGTACATAAACTTGTTCAAGTTCTAACGAAAATACTTCTTTTGTGACTTGCGATTTAAACTTTTCGATACCTTTTTGCGTTAGATAGCCTTCATTTTGGTCTTTGGAATATACTATCATATGCACGTGTGGGTGATGGCTTTCGTTGTGAAAACTTGCGTACCATTGCAAATTATCAATCTTGATTTTGTAAAATTCTGCAATTTTAGGCGCAATTTGTGACAGCATATTTTTCCACGCAGTACCATTATCAAAGCCAGTTTTCATAGCATCTTCTCTCGTTAAAGAGATAATCGGTAGCCATATATTTCCGTTGTGATTTGCGACTTCATCTTGCACTTGCGACAGAATAATTTTATCATTGCCACTTGTAAACAAACCATGCTCCGAGATTTTTTCGACACCCTCGCGATTCGCGATATAGTCTACGTATTTTTGAACGTGCTTTTCCACTCCGTCACGAGTTCCGATGTAGCTGACAAGGTTTGCTCCGTGTTTACCACCGCCCTTGATATAATTCGATTTCAAAATAACTTTCGGCATACAAACACCTACCTTTTCTGAAAAATATACTTTTTAAAAATAATTTTACTCTCTTGACTGGTTTTAATAAATGCCTCCAGTGGCTCACTGGTCACCACCTTCAAACAGGTATTTTCTTACTTTTTGACGTTCGGTATCGACTTGTTCGTCTGACCAATTGTTGTCAACTTCTAACATTTTTATCAGCGTTTCGGTGCTAATTAAATTATTTACAGCCAATCTTTTCAGCCTTTGCTCCGTGCTATTTATCAAACCTTGCATTTCGCCAAGCAGAATATTTGAAATAAATTTTGTAGAATTTTTGGTAAATAAATATCCAGAATAAAACTCAACTGCACTATTTACAAAATGGCTTTCATTCTTAAAATCTTCTTTTTCTATCAAGAGTTGCATATTTTTAAACTCTTTTTCGCCAAACCAGATTGGTCTTTTCACTGTTGCCATATTTTCTCCTATTCTGTATAGATATCACTTCACAGCACCTAAAAATCGCCTTAAACACTGACTTTCTAGCTATTTACAGCACCTAAAATGATATATTTCTTGTATTTCGGTGTACCTACCATTTTTTCGTATTGGTGGTGAAATACGTCTATTTTTGCGTTAATCGTCGTACTTTTCGTACTAAAATGGTCGGCACTGCCGTCCGATGTTTTCGTGGGTGCACCCACTTTATCCCGCACTTAAATATTCCAAGTAAAAATCTGCTAATCTTGTGGAATTTCAGACAGATATTGAATCTGTCCCTACGGTTTTTCGCTGTAAATTCTCAGCTGAACATCGGCTAATTCGCTCTCACTAATTTTCGGTGGTGTGTTTACCCTATATTCCCAAACAAGTCGCACACACGTCGTTTAACTGCTTGTTAAAAGTGATACGTTTGCGAACTGTGATATTCTCCTTCTTTAACAAATACCAACTCGTGATATTACAAAGTGTAACTGGTGTAACCTAAATCTAAAACCTAGTGTTCATCAGCATTTTTAGCCTTTTTGAAGTGTAACTTAGTAACACCAGTAACACTTACCACACCTATTATTTACGCAACCTCTTTTGTACAAAAATTTGCTTTTTTAAGTTTTGCGACACGAATATTTTTACCATTTGATAATTTTATTGAGTGCGTTCTGCCATTCGCCGAATTCAAAACCAACATTCCGTCTTCGTCTAAATGTTTAAGCAAAATATTTGTGTTCGGTGGCATTGACTCTCCTTGTTCTAAACAAAATTTTCGCAGACTTTTAATCGTTGCTGTCATATTCAAATACAAAAATTCATCATCATAAAAACCAATGCAATCATTTTGACAAGAGATAAAATTTTCTTTCGCTGTAACAAAAACATTTTCGTTTTCAATCATTATCAAAATATTTTCAATAAATTTTTGCGATATTGAAACCATTTTTAAGTTCTCCGACTGACTTTTACAAACCTCAATGCAAATGTCAAACATTTTAATGCTTTGCTCAATGATTTCTTTGTCGTCAATAATATTTTTCTCAACTAAAAAAGATAAAAAATAATCGAAACTTGTAACTAGATACGCAACCGAATTTGGCGTTCTATCGTGAAAGTCTATCTGTTGTTTCGTTAAATCTTCACGCAAAGATTTTCTAGACATTTCAAAATTTAATTTCAATTGCTTAGTAAAAATATTTCGTTTTTCTTTTGTATCAAGTTGATTTTCAAGCCACAAAATATATGCTTTCATTGAGGTTGACAAAAAATATTGCTCTGCTTTTTCTTGCCACTCGGTAAGTAGTTTCACATCAATGTCATTAGGTTTAATCTGTATTTCAACACACCTTGCAAGTCCACTTTCTGAAATGCTTGATTGGAATTCGGCAGTAATTAATCCAATTCCACGTGGTGGTTTCGCCTCTTTAAGTTCACGCTTTTGAGTGTGGCTGGCTCGTGCTGTGTTGTCACCAAACGGTCGGTAGCACCGACAGGCAATTTTGGTCGTGTGCAATTTTTTCATTTGGCAAAGGATATGTCAACTTAAAATAGTACAACTTAGAGCTTTTCAATAATTAGATTTCTTTTTTCAAATTCGGATGGTGAAAGATAACCTAAAGTACCATGGATACGAATATTATTATACCAATT
>JAWXUP010000140.1:0-3727 GCA_044426345.1 Clostridia bacterium
TTTTACTGCAATTACTTATAGAAGAAACCGAAGAAACTACAGAAATCGCTGAAGAAATTACCGAAACCGAACAAATCGAGGTGGATTAATGCTTAATTTTAAGAAAAGTACCATATTTTCTCGTGAAAAGTCTGAAAATTCAACCGAAAACATAACAAATAGTGGAGTTTTAGCCGTCTGGGGTACTCCATCGAGTGGAAAAACCATCGTTTCAGCTAGAATTGCAGATTATTTAGCGAGCAAAAAGAAAAATGTCGTGCTACTTTTGTGCGACGACACAGCTCCGATGCTCCCTTGCATAATCCCACCGACTGAGCTTGAAATTGAGAAATCGCTCGGTAGTATTTTGGCAGTTCCGACCGTCACTGAAAATATCGTTCGCCACAATATGATTACACTAAAACATAACTCACACCTCACCTTAGTCGGTATGCTCAAAGGTGAAAACGAGTACACTTACGCACCATACACCACCATTCAAGCCGAGCAACTTATCGACGTTTTGCGTGAAATCGCAGACTTCGTGGTTATAGATTGCAGTAGTTATATCGCAAACGATGTGCTGTCAGCAGTGGCTTTGAAAGAAGCTGACGATGTTCTACGATTAGTAAATTGCGACCTAAAATCTATCAGCTACCTATCAAGCCAACTTCCGTTAATTCGCAACAATAACTTCGATATGGAACGACAATACAAGGTGGCAAGCAATGTAAAACCGAATCAAAGTATCGACAAAATGTCTGGTGCGTTAGGCAATGTAACTTTCACTTTGCCACACTCAAGCGAGATTGAAGAAATGATTTTACAAGGTAATTTATTCGCCGAACTTAGCCTTAAAAATAGTCGAGATTTTCGTAAGGAAATCGCTAAAATTTGCAAGGAGGTGTTTGGTGTATGTTAGAAAAACGCACTCATAATTTGTTCTTCAACACTGCCGAAACGCTAGATTTTACCGATGTTTTAAAGCAAGTTCAAGAGCATATTTCGGAGAATTATTCCGAGTTGCTCACAACCGAAAACAGTCAAACAAAAGATAATCTTAAACGATATATACGTAAGTTTCTAGTTGATAAAAACATCGCAGTCGGTGGCAAAACTACAGATGATTTAATTGCAGATATTTACACCGAAATGGCTGAATATGGTTTCCTCACTAAGTACATTTTTGGCACTGGAATTGAAGAAATTGATGTCAACAGTTGGCGAGATATTGAAGTGCAATACTCAAACGGACAAACTGTAAAGCTCGATGAACACTTCGATTCACCCGAACACGCAATCAACGTAATTCGCCGAATGCTCCACCACTCTGGAATGGTGCTAGACAACGCACAGCCGATAGTTTTAGGACATTTGAGCAAAAATATTCGTATTGCAGTGATGAAAACACCAATTGTCGACGAAGATGTCGGTATTTCAGCCTCAATTCGTATCGTAAACCCTCAATCTATGGAAAAATCCGACTTTATTGACAGTGGCACTGCGACCGAAGAAATGCTTGATTTTCTAAGTACCATAATTCGTTATGGCGTGTCGGTTTGCGTGGCTGGTGCTACCTCGAGTGGTAAAACTACTACGTTAGGTTGGTTACTTACGACAATTCCGTCAAACAAGCGTGTTTACACTATAGAAAATGGCTCTCGTGAGCTTGATTTAGTGAAAACGGATGACAATGGCAATGTCACAAACTCGGTAATTCACACTCTAACTCGTGAGTCCGACAACGACAAACAAAGGATTGACCAGACGATGCTCCTTGACATTATGCTTAGGTTTAACCCGGATATTTCGGTGGTTGGAGAAATGCGTGGTGCTGAGGCAAATGCAGCCCAAGAAGCCGCTCGAACTGGCATTGCAGTGCTGACGACCATTCACGCAATTTCGTGTGAAGCAGTTCCACGACGTATGGTTTCACTGTGTAAACGTGCTGTGGATATTGGCGACGAAACCCTTATGCAATACGTCACGGAAGCTTATCCAATCATAGTTTTTTGTAAGCAACTAGAGAACAAACAACGTCGAATGATGGAGATTATGGAGATTGAAATTCTGCCAGATAACAGCCGAAATTATCGCAGTTTATTTAGGTACAACATCACGGAAAATACTATCCAAGACGGTAAATTTGTAATTGAAGGTCACCATGAAAAAGTCAATGGAATATCTGATAGTTTGGCGAAAAGACTGCTCGAAAATGGTATGCCGATGAAGGATATTGAAACGTGGAAAGGAGATTTTTAATGAATTTCATACTACTATTCGCTTGTGCCACGTTGGTAACAGGTTTTTTTGTACTATTTCGCATCTCAATACTCGATATTTTCCAAAATATCTTTGAAAACTTTGAAAATCGACCACAAACCATAAAAGATAGCCTAAAAGAAACGACAAATCGCAAGAAAGTCGGCTTTTTAAGGCGAGAAATTACTGAAATCAAAGGAATTTTAGAAATAACAGGTAGAGCAAACAAATACTCTCAAATTACAATATTTTCAAGCATTTTATTCATCGTCGGTGGCTCGGTTGCGATAAGTATGGGTAACTGGTTTTTAGCTCCAGTACTGGCTTTAGGCTTTATGTTTCTGCCGTTTTGGTACGTAAAACTTACGCAAATTCACTTTAAAAACCAAATAGCAAACGAACTTGAAACTGCACTGTCAATCATCACCACTGGCTACCTTCGAAGCGAGAGCATCGTGACTGCAGTTGAAGAAAATATCAGCTACTTAAACCCACCGATTTACTCGGTGTTCAACAGCTTTTTGTATCGTGTGAAAATGGTCGACCCTGACATAGTGTCAGCGCTCTTTGATATGAAAAGCAAAGTCGAGAACCCAGTATTTCACGAGTGGTGCGATGCTATCATCTTGTGCCAATCCGACAGAAGTTTGAAAAATACGCTCAACCCTATTACCAATAAATTATCTGATATGCGAATTGTGAATGCCGAGCTTGAAACGCTGGTAGTCGCACCAAGACAGGAGTTTTTGACGATGGTGGCGCTCGTTATCGGCAACATTCCACTGCTATATTTTCTAAACGCTGACTGGTATGACACGCTGATGCACACGGTGGTCGGTCAGATAGTTCTTGCGATTTGTGGTGTGGCGATTTTCATATCGTTTGCAAATGTAGTAAGGCTCACTCAACCGATTGAGTATAGGAGGTAGCATGCAGATTTTAACAATACTTTTTGGCAGTTTTGTAGCTTTAGGATTATTCCTTTTAACAGCCGATTTGCTCAAACTTCCGACATTAAAAACTAGCAAAGCAATTGCGAGTGCGAGTCAAACAAACAAGAAAAAGGTTAGCAGTTTAGACGTGCATATCGCAAACCTCACCTTGAAGCTTTCAAAATTTATAAAACTTAACGAATACAAAGAAATTCGCTTGAAAAACACCTTAATCGCAAGTGGAATTAACAAAACACCACAAGAATACACTGCAAATGCGATAGTCAAGGCACTTTTGATTGGAATTTTTGCAATTCCGTGTTTGATTATATTTCCGTTACTATCGCCAGTTTTCGTTGTTTTGAGCATTTTAATTTACTTCAAAGAAACTCAAAAAGCTGACAATATGATTAAAGAAAAACGTGAGAAAATTGAAAATGAACTACCAAGATTTGTGTCAACCATCACGCAAGAGCTTAAAAACAGTCGTGATGTGCTGAAAATTCTCGATAATTACAAGCACTCTGCAAGCGAAGATTTTGCAAAAGAACTCG
>JAWXUP010000006.1:0-74446 GCA_044426345.1 Clostridia bacterium
AGTGATATACTATATAAAGCCGCATCGAGTAGGTCTTAAGTTGCTATGCACACCTATGAAAGCGTGACTCAAACAAAGAAAGAGAGGTGCTACCGAATGTACGCAATTTTAGTAACTGGCGGTAAGCAATACAAAGTATCAGAAGGCGACGTAATTTACATCGAAAACCTTAACAAAGAAGCTGGCGACGCTGTAGAATTTACAAACATCTTAATGGCTCACAACGGAACTGAATTATCTGTTGGTGCTCCAACGTTAGAAGGCGCTAAAGTAACTGGTAAAGTTCTTAAAAATGGTAAAGGCAAAAAAATTATGATTTTTAAATACAAACCAAAAAAAGGTTACAGATCACGTCAAGGTCATAGACAACCATATACAAAAGTTGAAATTACTGCTATCAACGCGTAATTTGATATGACTACAATCAAAATTCACAAAAAAGATAGTAAGATTATAGGTATAACAGCCTGTGGTCATGCCGACTTCGATGAAGAAGGTTTGGACATTGTATGTTCAGCTATCACATCTGCAGTGATGATGGTTCATACTTATTTAGACGATGTTTTAAAATTAAATTTTGAAACAATTGTAGATGAAAGCATTGCTTTAATCGATATTAAGATGAATCCTAAAAATAAAGAGATGGTAGAACAGGCTCAGCCTATTTTTACAGCTTTTTATCTTCATATGCAAAATCTTTTAACAGATTACTCAGAAAATATTGAAATAACGGAGGAATAAGAACGTGCTTAGAATTAACTTACAATTTTTCGCTAGTAAAAAAGGTGTTGGTTCGACTAAAAATGGTCGTGACTCTGAGTCTAAAAGACTTGGCGTAAAACGTGCTGACGGTCAATTCGTTCTTGCAGGTAACATCTTAGTTAGACAACGTGGAACAAAAATCCACCCAGGTACTAACGTTGGCAAAGGTAGTGATGACACTTTATTTGCTAAAGTTTCAGGCAAGGTTAAATTTGAACGTTTAGGTAAAGATCGTAAAAAAGTTTCTGTTTACGAAATTGCTTAATTACTAAAAATTAAAACTTAGAGAAATCTCTTTATGAGATTTCTCTTTTTAAATGTTAGAAAGCTTTAATTTTCTATGTAAATTTGTGTTTTATGCTTAAAATGTATGAACGAACTTTGTTTTTTGTGCAAAATAAAAAAGCATTATAATGTAAAAATCAATACACCCTGTAGGGGCGAACAGTGTTCGCCCGTGTCGTGTAAAAAAATTCGCATAAAAATATCGGAAATTATGCAGGGGACGGCGTCCTCGACGTCCCGTTTGTAAAATTTTCACGAATTACGTTAAAACGTACGCATAGGAATTACGGACGACCACAGGTTGAGTGTATCGTTTAAAAAATGCGATGTAAGCTCCCTCAGACATTGCGATGCCAGCTCCCTCGACAGGGAGCCTAGGGAAAAGCCTCCCAACATGAGGTAGGTGGCAAAATCTTTGATTTTGACGGAGGGAGTTTACCATTCAATAAAACACAACCCATAAATTAAAATAATTCTAACATAAAAATAACTCGAAAGGAGAAAAAATATGTTTATAGATATAGCCAAAATTAAAATTAAAGCCGGCGACGGTGGTCACGGTAAAGTTAGTTTTCATAGAGAAAAATATATCACAAACGGTGGTCCAGATGGTGGTGACGGTGGTCATGGTGGTAATGTTGTCTTTTTAGTAGATGATAACCTATCAACGCTTATGGACTTTAGATACAAAAGAAAATACTCGGCTCAAAACGGCGAAGATGGTGGCTCGAGAAAATGTAGCGGTAAAAATGCTGAAGATTTAGTTATCCGTGTACCTCGTGGTACTGTTATCCGTGAGCAAGAAACTGGTCATATTATCAAAGATATGTCGGAAAGCGAACCTTATATTTGCGCAAAAGGAGGTACTGGTGGTTGGGGAAATCAACACTTTGCTACTCCAACTCGTCAAGCTCCACGTTTTGCAAAAAATGGTCTTCCAGGTAAAGAATTAGACATTACGCTTGAACTTAAACTTCTTGCAGACGTTGGTCTATTAGGCTTTCCAAACGTAGGTAAATCAACGCTTTTATCGGTGGTTTCATCTGCAAAACCAAAAATTGCTGACTATCACTTTACAACGCTTGTACCTCAACTTGGTATGGTTCGTATCGATGAAGGCGAATCTTTCGTTATCACGGATATCCCTGGTATTATCGAAGGTGCAGCTGAAGGTGCTGGCTTAGGACACGATTTCTTACGTCACGTTGACAGATGTAGATTATTACTGCATTTAGTAGATGTTTCAGGACGTGAAGGTCGCGACCCTGTTGAAGATTTCGAAATTATTTGTAATGAAGTTTCTCAATATAATCACTCGATTGCTACACGTCCACAAATTGTTGTAGCGTCTAAGGTTGACTTGGTTGAAGAAGACAACGATAATATCGAACGCCTAAAAGCAGCGGCGGAAGCGAAAGGCTATGATTTTATGGAACTTTCGTCTGTAACAAACCGTGGTGTGCGTGAACTTATGTACAAAACGTGGCAAAATCTTGGTGATTTACCAGAACTTACTGTGTTTGAAACTGAATACGTAGAACCAGAAATGACGTATAATCCAGAGGATATCACAATTACTCGTGACGGTGATGTATACTATGTTGAAGGTAACTGGTTATTTAGATTGCTTTCAAGCGTTAATATGGAAAACTACGAATCAAGAATGTACTTCGAAAAACAAGCCGAAGATGCAGGTATTTACAAAAAACTTGTTGAAGCTGGCATAAAAGAAGGCGACACTGTATGTATGTACGAACTTGAATTCGAATACGTTGAATAAAATTTTAAATTTATACCTTTTGTGATTTATATTACAAAGGGTATTTTTTTCATTTAGATAAAAAAACATAATTTTATTGCATCTTTTGTGCAAGTTTTTGTAGCTTGAAAAGTAGAAAAAAAGCGAATTTGTAGGTAAAAATTACACTAAAAATTTTATTTGTATACAACAAAATGCACTAAGTATTGTACAAATTGCCTATAGAAGTTTGGTAATAAATATGATAACATATTAATATAAATGCAAAATTATATCTTATAGCAAAAAAGGGGAGTATCAAATGAAAAAAGAGTACAAAATGAAAACCAAAAACGATACTGCGAAAGTTTTATTGGACATGATTAGACCTTTAAAACCTTTCTACAGCGAAGGTAAAGGTTGGTTAAAAGTAGCAGATACAGGCGTTCACTATGGTGAAAAAACTTCTAGAATGGAAGGTTTTACACGTGTTGCATGGGGTCTTGGACCACTATGGGCAGGTGCTGAAGATTTAGAACCAGAACTTCAAGCTGAAGCTAATGAATGGTTAGAATTATACCATGAAGGTATGACTAATGGTTCAAATCCAAATCACCCAGAATATTGGGGCAAACCATATGATTTCGACCAAAAATTAGTTGAAATGGCAGCTTTAGTTACAGCTATTACTTTATGTCCTGAAAAAGTTTGGGAACCTCTAACTCAAGAAGCTAAAGACAATATGTATACATTCCTAAATCAAACAAACTGCAACGAATTACACGCTAATAACTGGAGATATTTCAGAATTTTAGTTAATATGACTTTCTTGAAATTAGGTCTTCCTTACGATGCAGAACGTATGAGAACTGACAGAGAATTAATCGAAAGCTGTTACATCGGCGATGGTTGGTATTATGATGGTAGTAACGGTCAAATTGACTATTACATTCCTTTTGCAATGCACTTCTACGGATTAATTTTTGCTAAAGTTATGGAAGATGTTGATCCAGAATACTGTAAAACTTTAAAAGAACGTTCTGTTCAATTTATTGAAGACTACGTTTATTGGTATGGCAACGATGGTAATGAAATTCCATTCGGCAGAAGCCTTACATATAGATTTGCTCATAGCTCATTCTTCGCAGCAATGGCTTTTGCTGATTTAGAAGGCGAAAAAGCGTCTTATGGCGTTATGAAACGTTTAACACTTCGTAATATCGAAAACTGGGTTAACCGTCCTATTTTTGATACATCTGGTGTTTTATCAATCGGTTACGGATATCCAAACTTAGTTATGACAGAACGTTATAACGCAGGTGGTTCTCCATATTGGGCATTCAAAGCTTTCTTAATGCTTGCACTTCCAGCATCTCACTCATTCTGGACTGCTGAAGAAGCTGATTATGAATACGAAGCTCGTAAATCATTCGATGCAGCTCGTATGCTAATCACTCACGATGAAGATCACGTTTTATCTTACTCTACACCATTCAAATTCCCAGGTAGAGCAGGTAAATTCCATCATAAATATGGTAAACTTGTATATTCAAACCAATTTGGTTTCAGTGTAGCTAGAGAATCAGACTTAGTTTCTGGTGCATTTGATAACACATTAGTTGCATCTCTTGCTGGTGATAATAACTACGCTATGCGTGCTAATTTAACAGCTTATGAATTAAGTGATGTTTCTGTTAAAACTAACTACAACTTACTTCACTGCGCACAAGTTAAAACTATCTTAGTACCATTTGGTGCTTGGCACGTTAGAATTCATAAAATCAATACTGATGTTGCAATTGATATCGCTGATGGTGGTTTCTCTATCGAAGCAGAACGTTGTTTCAATGCAATTTCAGGCGACTTAACTGGTAAATATACTCCAGAAGAACTTCACATCAATGATGAAAGTGCTTTTGCAGTACTTCCTTGGGGCGTAAGTGGCGTTGTAACTTTAAGTGGTGGCAAACCAATCGTAACAGACTGTATGCCAAATACAAACTTACTTTTCAATACTTCTATTTTACCTATGAGTACAAAATCTTTAGAAGCTGGTGAACACGTAATTATTACTTGCGTATTCGGTGACCGTTCTGAAAAGGCTGCTGAAAAAATGAAAAATGTTCCACAAGTTGAAGTTTGTGGCGACAAATTTATTATTCGTGCAAATGGCGAAGAAATCACAGAAAGCTTTATCGACTAATTTTAAACTTATAAACTCTCGAGAACTGTAATGGTTTTCGAGAGTTTTTTTATGAAATGGAACGAAATCAAAAAGCTAAATTATAGATAAATGACCTTTTGTATGTTATAGCAAGTTTTGTTTATGTACGGATTGATGTTATATTTAGTGCAGTGAATATTAGGTCGCGTTAAGTTTAGCTTAGAAAATAAAAAAATATTTCATTTTTTCGCAATACAACAATATCGTTTTTGTTAGATATCGGTTTTTATTTTATTTTTTTTGGCGAATTGCACAAAAGGGGCATTGCAAAATTGACATTTAATTTTGAAGAAATTCTTTAGTTATAGGTGAAAATATGGTGATTTTTACGATGTATAAAGCGAAAAATGATAAAGTTATATTGAAAAAAATAAAAATCTAAAATGTATACAAGGCAACGAAAAAGTGTTTCGTCAATTTAAACAAAATGTTGACAAAGTTTGAATTTTAACTGATTTTATGATATAATATTAATATTAGATTAAAACTAGGTTAAATGTATTCAAGAAATAGGAGTGGATTTAAATGAGCGAATTTGTTGAGTATCGCAGAGAATTTCATAAGTATGCAGAAGTTAGCTGGACAGAAATTAGAACGAGTGCTAGAGTAGCTGAAATATTGGATAGTTTCGGTTATAAAGATATTTTAATGGGCACTCAAGTACTTGATACAGACGTTATAATCGAACCTGTTAGACTTATTGACGAGCAAAAAGAAATCGAAAAAGAACGTGCAGTAAATCAAGGTGCAAAAAAAATCTGGGTAGATAAAACAGAAGGTTATCCAGGCGTTATTGTGGAGTATGATACTGGTATTCAAGGCAATGTTTCGGCGTTTCGCTTTGATATAGACAGCTTGGCTTATGACGAATGTGATACAGATGGATATCGTCCTAAAGAACAGGGTTATCGCTCTATTAATAAAGACTCGGTTCACGCTTGTGGGCATGATGCTCATACATCTATTGGACTTGGGATTGCGAAAAAAATTATTCAAAGTCAAAATATAAAAAGTGGTAAAATTAGACTTATTTTCCAACCAGCTGAAGAAAGTTATTCAGGAGCTGAGGCAATAGTTTCTAAAGGTCACTTAGACGATGTTAATTATTTTATGTCACTACATTTAGCACTAACAGCACTAGGGAAACCTATGCCATCAAATACGCTATGTTGTGGTTGTAAAGACTTTTTGAGTGATACGCAATGGGACGTTTTCTTTGAAGGAAAAGCAGCACATCCTTGTGGAGCATCACAAGAAGGTAAAAATGCAATTCTTGCTGCGTGCAGTGCAACGCTTAATATTCATACAATTGCACCTCACGAAGCTGGGTTATTTCGTGTTAATGTTGGTGAAATTCGTGGTGGTGTTGCAGTTAATACAATTGCACCAAATGCGATGATTAGCGTAGAATATCGTGGTGAAAAGCAAATAATTGCCGAATATGCTAGAAAACGTGTAAAAGAAATACTAGATGGTGCGGCACTTATGCACGATGTTACATATTCAGTGCTTGATTATGGCGAAATTCCAGCAGCTTGTAGTGATGATGAAATTATGGAAAAAGTACAAGATGCTGCAAAAAAAGTTGACTGGTTTAAGAATATACATTTCGAAGGTAATATTGGTGGTACAGATGATGCCTCAGTTATGATGGCGAAAGTTCAATCTCACGGTGGTGTTGCAACTTATGTTGGAATTGGTACAGATGCTAATGATTTATTGCACGGACCAGCTTTTGATTTTGACGAGGACTGCATAGATGCAACGATTGAATTATTCATAAATGTGCTAGAAGATTTGCACAAATAATTGAAAGAAAAGCATAGTTTTTGATTTTATAATTATGCTTAAATTAGGAGAAAAAATGGAAAAAATACTTTCCGAAAAGGATATAAAAAAGAGAGAAATGATACTTTCGGGCAATATGTGGTACGTAGTTATCTGTATATCAGGACCACTTGCGATATATCAATGGATGCAACAGTTTTTTAGAGTGTTTGATACAATGATAGCTGCGCAAATTAGTCCAATGTCTGTGTCGGCTGTATCGTATTTAACTCAGATAAGTAGCTTGGTAACAGCACTTGGTACAGGTCTTGCTATTGGTTCGTGTATAAAAATAAGCGAGGCTTATGGTGCGGCAGAATATGAAGACGTACATTTGAGAGTTAATGAACTATTTAAAATGTGTATGTTAATTGCGATAATTGTTATAATTTTCATTCCTTTTTCAGCACCATTACTTAAAATAATGGGTACGCCAAACGATTTTATCGTCGAGGGTTCGGTGTATTTTTCAATTATTTTAGTTGACTGTGCGATTAATCTTTTTAGCACGGCTTATATTGCGATGGAGCGTGTGCGAGGTAATTCGGGCAGAATTTTAAAACTTAATCTTATAGCGTTTGTGCTAAAACTGGCACTTAGTATGCTGTTTGTATTTGGGTTTAAAATGGGTGTATCAATGATGGCAGTTGCTAGTGTTTTGAGCGATTTAGTTGTATTTTCAGCATTTATTTATCATTTCTGTATAAAAAACAAAGGTGATATATTCTCAATTTCATCTTATAACTTGAGAATTAAGCGTGATGTAACAAAGCCAATGTTATCTGTAAGTTATCCTGTTATAGCAGAGAAAGTTACATTCCAATTTGGTAAATATATTATGAGCGCAATGGCGGCGATTTACGGTTCGCTAGTTTCTGGTGCATTGGGTATTTCAAACACTATTGGTGGTATGATAACAACATTACAAACAGGATTTCAAGATGCAGGTGCGTCTATTATCAGTCAAAATGTTGGAGCAGGAAACAAACGTCGTTCGTTAGATGCATTTTATAAATTATGCACTATAAATATTATAATCGGCATAATCGGCTATTTACTTGCTACTGGTTATTTACCACTTATCGCATCGTTTTTTGATGGTGGTGACCCAGAATTTTCACAAATAATTCAAGATGTATATATTTGGGAAGCGTATGGCTCTGTGCCACTTGGCGTTTTTGCGGCAGCTTCGGCACTTTTGTATGGATATGGATATACAAAACTTACGCTTATTTTGAATTTTTCAAGATTATTTATTTTGCGTATACCAGTACTTTGGTTTTTCCAAAACTTTACAGAGTTAGGCACACATGGCGTTGGTATATGTATGGGTATTTCTAATGGTGGTACAGGTGTTTTAGGTGGAATAGTAGTAATTTTCGTCATAATGCATTTGAAAAAAGAAATGGCTATTGAAGAGGCTAATGAAACTAGTTTTACAAAATAATATCGTATAAAACAAAGGGGAAAATATATAGATAGAAAATATAAATAGAGGAAAAGGTGAAAAAATGGCAAAAAAAGAGTTATCTGAAAAAGATGAAAAGCGACGCGAGCTGATATTAAAGGGGAATATGTGGTATGTAATCTTGTTGATTGCAACACCACTGGCTGTTTATCAGTTTTTAAATCAGTTTTTTAAGTTATTTGATTCGATGATAGCATCGCACATCAGTCCGATGTCGGTATCGGCAGTTTCGTATTTATCTCAAGTTAGTAATGTTATAAATGCACTGGCTATGGGTATTTCTATAGGTGCTTGTATCAAAATAAGTGAGGCATACGGTTCAGGCGAATTCGAATTAGTACACTTACGTGTAAATGAAATGTTCAAAATGTGTTTTTTAGTTGGTGTTTGCGTAGCTATTTCCATTCCATTTTCTCCAGCTATTTTAAAAATTCTGGGTGCTCCAAATGATTTTATCGTAGAAGGTTCAACGTATTTCTCGGTAATTTTAATTGATATGATTATAGTAACGTTTAACTCGGCGTATATAGCATTAGAGCGTGTTCGAGGGAATTCGGGGAAAATATTAAAATTAAATATCATTGCAGTTTTTATAAAGCTTGGATTAAATGCGTTGTTTATTTTGGTGTTAAATTTCGGCGTTACTATGATGGCTGTTGCAACAATTATCAGTGATATGGTTATTTTTTCATCATTTATAATTACACTTTGCATTAAAAATAAAGGTGATATTTTCTCAATTTCACGATTGAATTTGAAGTTTAACAAAGCAATTTCAGGTCCATTACTTCATATTGGTACACCTGTAATATTCGAAAAAATAACATTCCAAATTGGTAAAGTTGCTGTTAGTACAATGGCATCGGGATATGGTTCGTTGGTAGTTGGTGCTCTTGGTGTATCGAATAATATCGGTGGTATGACGATAACGTTCCAAAGTGGATTTAAAGATGCTGGTGCGTCTATTATCAGTCAAAATATTGGTGCAGGTAACAAAAGACGTGCGCTTGAAGCGTTTTATAAAATTTGTATAATAAACGTAATAATCGGTGTTGTTGGTGTATGGTTAGCGTTAACGTATTTACCATTTATCGCATCGTTCTTTGATGGTGGTGACCCAGAGTTCTCTATACTTATTCAAAATATTTATTTATGGGAAGCGTGGGGAGCAATTCCACAAGGTATTTTCTCGGCAGTAATTGCATTATTATATGGCTTCGGATATACAAAAATAACGCTTATTTTAAACACTGCTCGTCTGTTTGTTCTTCGTATACCTGTGTTATGGTATATGCAAAACTTTACTGATATTGGTAGCATAAGCGTTGGTATCGTAATGTTAATTTCAAATGGTGGTAGTGGAATAGTTAGTTTATTTGTAGCACTTGCAGTTATTGTGAAAATTAAACGTGACATAGCTATCGAAGAGGCACAAGAGAAAGAACATTTAAATGCATAAAGTATAAAACAATTGACCCTCGTACGTAAAAGTACGAGGGTTTTTTTGATATTTTACTAGTGAAATTTTATAGTGTTGTAGGGGAGGTCATCTGTCATACCGATGTTTAAAATTTGCTACACTGAAAACATTTTATTGCACGACACAGGTGACTACAGGCTGCATGACATTGAGTGAAAAATGCGTATAAAAAAACGCAGCCGATAGTTCGACTACGCTTTTTATAGAAATTTAATTATGCAATTAAACTGTTTGTTTTGCAAGAGCTTCGGCTTCAGCTTTTTGGATTTTAGCGTCAGCGTTAAGCATTGGAGCAACTTTTAAACCTTTAAGGTTACGGTCAACGTAGTTTTTAGTGATTTTTAAAACTAGTGGACTAAGGGCAACAACACCAATTAAGTTAGGGATTGCCATTAAACCGTTGAATGTATCAGAGATATCCCAAGCAAGGTCTAAGCTCATTGTAGCACCAACGAATACGAATAAAACGAATACAACTTTGTAAATCATAGTTGATTTTGTACCGAATAAATATTCCCAAGCTTTTGTACCATAGTAGCTCCAGCCTAGAACTGTTGAGAATGCGAATAATAAAATTGCGATTGCGATGAATGCAGAACCAGCAGGTCCGAATACGTTAGCAAAAGCGTTACTTACTAAAACAGAACCTTCTGCATCTGTAAGTAATGCACCAGTTTGTAAATCAACTAAACCACTAGTTAAGATGATAAGAGCAGTTAAAGTACATACTACTAATGTGTCAGCAACAACTTCGAAGATACCCCACATACCTTGACGTACAGGTTCTTTAACGTTTGATGCACTGTGAACCATAACTGAAGAACCAAGACCAGCTTCGTTTGAGAAAACACCACGTTTAAAGCCCCATACTACTGCGTTTTTAACAGCAGCACCGATAGCACCACCAACGATAGCACGGATACCAAAAGCGAAAGCGAAGATTGATTCGAAAGCAGCACCGATTAAAGATGCGTGAGAGATAACAACGATTACAGCACCAATTAAGTATAAAACAACCATTGTTGGAACAACTTTTTCAGTAACAGATGCGATACGTTTGATACCACCAACGATTACTAGACCAGCTAGAACCATTAAAACGATACCAGTAACGTAGTTTGGAATACCAAATGCGCTTGTCATATTTGAAGAAATAGTGTTAACTTGGCTCGCATTACCGATACCAAAAGATGCCATAACTGCGAATATACCGAATAAAGTAGCTAAAATTTTACCAATTTGTTTGCAACCATTGTAAGAACCAACACCGTTAGCTAGGTAGTACATTGCACCACCAGCCCATTCGTTGTTCATATTTTTACGACGATAGTAGATACCTAAAACATTTTCTGAGAAGTTTGTCATTGTGCCGAAAATAGCTGCAATCCACATCCAGAAGATAGCACCAGGACCACCTGATACGATGGCAGTTGCAACACCTGCGATGTTACCAACACCAACTGTAGCTGCAAGAGCAGTACAAAGTGCTTGGAATTGAGAGATTGAACTTGCATCTGTATTTTTACCAGATACATCTTTTTTGAAAACGCTACCGATTGTGTGTTTGCACCAGTGTGCAACGTGGCTAAATTGGAAACCCTTTGTAAGGATTGTCATTAATACGCCAGTTAAAATAAGTAGTGAAAGTACCGGAATACCCCATACGAAACTGTTAATTGTGCCATTAATGCTTGCTATTGTGTCTAACATTATATAATTCCCCCTTAAATTTTCAATTGTAGTTTATTTTCACAGATAAAATAAAAAAGTCAATGCAAACGCATAGACTTGAAAGAACGTTTTGTAAGTATCCACCTCATCTTGGATACGCTCTGTCCTTTCGCCTGAGAGATTGAGCTTTCGCCTTGCACCTTCGGCACTTACATTTAAGTAAGATTCTCCAGAGTTTGATTAATACACAGTTCGCAAATACGTTCTGCATACATCACATCATATAAAATTTTAATCTGATAAACTGCAAAAGATATATTATGTTGATGATTATAGCACAATAATTTACATAATGCAAGGCTTTTAATACAAAAATTTATGCTTTTACTAGAATAAAGCGAAATGGCTAAAAAAGTGAGGAAAACATACAGTTTACTTGTTATTTTTGACTATAACGTAAAATAAGTTTGCAAAATATATATGTGCGATTACTTTTGTAACTGTATTCTACAGAAAAATACAATATAGGTTACAATATTTCTGAAAAATAACATAAAATTAAATGGTTTTATTGACATATTTAACAAAAGATTATATAATAAAAGAAAAAATACTTTTTGGAAAGTATAAAAAACGAGGTACGACTATGTTTCCTGATGAAAAAAAAATAACAAGACTTACAAATGTAGCTAGAATGTATTATGAACAGGATATGAGTCAAAGTGAAGTAGCAAAAGTAATCGGAGTGTCACGCCCTATGGTGTCAAAACTTTTGACAGAGGCAAAGGCACTAGGTATTGTTACTATAAAAATAAATCAAGTTAAAAGCTTAAAACAAATGTTACAAGAACGTTTGATTAATCAATTTAATCTCAAAAATGTTACTATTATTGAAACAACTGGAATTGGTATTGGTGAAATTGATACGAAAATTGCAACATCGACGTTTGAAAATTACGTTGCAAAAAAAGATGTGAAATTAGGCATCGGTTGTGGTTCTATGCTTGGTGCTTTATGTGAAAATTTAGAAAATAATGAAGTTAAAAGTAGTGCATATCAAGGCGAAGTTTTTCCTCTTATAGGAGGACTAAAAGCGTCGTATCGTAGCTATCATACAAATGAACTAGTGCGTAGTTTTGAGGAGAATACAGGTCTTACGGCATCTTATTTTTACTTACCAGCATTGGTTGACACAGTGGAAGAAAAAAACTTCTTCAAAAAAACCGACCTTTATCTTGATACTGCAAGACATTGGCAAGATATGAATACTGCGTTTGTAAATATATCGAATTTATACTCAACTCCAGACCTTGCTACATCTATTAGATTCGGCAAAAGATTAGCTCGTCAAAGGGCAGTTGGTAGATTTTTGGCGTATTATTATGATGTACAAGGAAATTTAATTGAGCCAGTACAAGATAACGTTATGCAAATCGAAATTGAACAGCTTAGAAAAACGAAAAATGTAGTAGCTATTTGTTCTAGTAAAGCAGACCCGTTATCTGTAATAGGTGCATTGAGAACGGGAATTTTCACAAATGTGATATTATCAGAAGTACTTGCAGGAAAAATACTCGAAGTTATTGACGTTTAGTTACAAAAGTAAAGTTAAAAATTGTGCACATCTCCAAAATGTAGTGTTTTGGAGATGTTTTTTTTGTTTTTTATTGACATAAATAATTACATATGATACTATTTATTCAAGGAAAAGAAATATGTTGGTTACATAAGTAACTACAGCTTGATTTTAGATTGGAGCGTTAATTATGCTAAATGTAAAAGATTTTATAAAAATGGTAGAAAGTGGTGCAGACGAAATTATTGGTGCAGAAGTTGAACTTACCGAAATCGATGCAAAATTTGGTGACGCAGACCACGGTATCACAATGACTAAAGTTATGAAAAATATTAAAAAAGAAATCGAAGGCAAGTCTGAAGATACAAGTTTTAAAACTTTGCTTGATGATATTTTTATGGCAGTAATGGTTATCAATGGTGGTAGTGCAGTTCCTCTTTGGAGCACGCTTTTTGAAGGTATGAGCGAAGGCGCACCTGATAAAAACGAAGTTGACGAGGCTGAATTCAAAAATATGTTTAAACAAGGCTATGAAACTTTATACGAACTATCAAAAGCAAATGTTGGCGACAAAACTATGATGGATACATTAATTCCAGCTGTCGAAGCAATACAAAAAGCTGAAGGAGATATTAAAGCTG
Organism: Clostridia bacterium; assembly: GCA_044426345.1. Lineage (GTDB taxonomy): Bacteria > Bacillota > Clostridia > Oscillospirales > Butyricicoccaceae > CAYJLC01. Next base: position 13,673 of record JAWXUP010000006.1, read on the forward strand.
TAATGTCTGCTGGTGCTGAAGCTGCTGTTGCTGGTGCTGAAAATTCTAAAAACTTCGTATCTAAATTTGGTAGAGCAAAAAGCTATAAAGAGAAAACAATCGGTACACCAGATGCTGGTGCTGTTTCAATGAAATATTTCTTTGTAGGACTTAACAAAGCATTATAATTGATGCAGTTATTACGAACTTACCTTGAAAATTATACTATTTCGGACTAAGTCATAGAGAAACTTAGCAATGGTGTGATGAGGTAATGTTTTCCATAAAGAAAGTTATAAATTTGCGAAAGAATTAAAAAGAATATAAAAGAGAGTATGAAAGGGGCAAAACATCATGAAAATGAAAAAATTTATCAACAATCCAGACAACTTAACAGAGGAACTATTAAAAGGCTATGCAATAGCAGGTGCTGACTACGTAGACATTGAAAACAAAATGGTTATCTCTAAAGCGTTAAAAGATGCTGACCGTGTAACTATCGTAGCTTACGGTGGTACTGGTCACGAACCTGCAATTTCTGGTTTCGTAGGCGATGGTATGGTTGATATTTCTGTAGCTGGCGACGTTTTCGCAGCTCCAAACCCACAAGCAGTTTTCGAAGCTATCAAATTAGCTGACAAAGGTCACGGCGTTTTACTTTTAACTTTAAACCACGCTGGTGATATGTTAACTGGTAATATGACAATGAAATTAGTGCAAAAAGCTGGAATGAACGTAATTAAAGTAGTAACTCAAGAAGATATTTCTAACGCACCTCGTTCAAATTCTGATGACAGACGTGGTCTTGGTGGCGCTATTCCTCTATATCACATTGCTGCAGCTGCTGCAAAAGAAGGAAAATCTTTAGCAGAAGTAGCAGAAATCGCTCAAAAATATGCTGACTCTATGGCTACAATCGCAGTTGCTGCTCGTTGTGCTACACATCCAGCTAACGGAGCTCCATTTGGTGATTTAGGCGATGACGATATGGAAATCGGTATGGGTCAACACGGTGAAGGTGGCGGTGGACGTCAACCAATGAAAACTTCAAAAGAAACTATCGCTATTATGGCAAACGCACTAGTTAAAGATATCCCTCTTGTAGCTGGCGACAAAGCTTTCGTTATGATTAACGGTTCAGGTGCTACTACACTTATGGAACAATTTATCTTACTTAACGATTGTGTGGATTACTTAAAAGAACAAGGCATCGAAGTTATCGCTAATATGGCTGGTAATATCTTAACAGTTCAAGAACAAGCTGGTTTCCAACTTAACATTGCAAAATGGGACGACGAAACTTTAGCTCGCTGGAACACACCAGCAAAATCTTGGGCATTCCACAAATAAAGGAGAACGATTATGGCAGACGCAGTTGGAAATAAAATGGCAAAAGACTATCACCTAGACCGTGAAGCTGTTACACACGGTTTTCACGTAAAAGGTATGGGTCATGCTGGATGGGGAATGAAAAATAGACTTGCTAAAATGTTTGATAAAGAATCAGGCAATACAGTAATTCTAGCTTTCGACCACGGTTATATTATGGGTGCTACAGCAGGACTTGAACGTCTTGATATCACCATGGAACCTCTTCTACCTTATGTAGATGTAATTATGGGTACTCGTGGTGCAATTAGAAGTTGTATCGACCCAGCAATGGATAAAGCAGTTTGTCTTCGTGCAACACACGACTCTACAGTATTGTTTGACGAAATGAGTCAGGGTAATGGCTTTGGTCTTGATATGGAAGATGCAATTCGTATGAATGCAAGCTGTATCGCAATGCAATGTTTCGTTGGTGGTGCAGGAGAAGCTACATCGCTTGAAAATTTATGTCGCGCAGTTGATGCTGGCGAAAAATACAATGTTCCTGTAATGGCAGTTACGGCTGTTGGTAAAGAAATGGTTAGAAATAACAAGTATTTTATGCTTGCAACACGTGTTTTAGCTGAACTTGGAGCACATACAATTAAAACTTATTATTGTGAAGATTTCGAAAAAATCGTTGCAGCGTGTCCAGTGCCAATCGTAATTGCAGGTGGTAAAAAAGTTCCTGAAAAAGAAGCTTTTGAAACTGCATATGCGGCAATGCAAAGTGGTGCACGTGGTGTTGATATGGGTAGAAACATCTTCCAAAGTGAATGTCCTGAAGCAGTTGCTGCGACTATAGGTAAAATCGTTCACGAAAATATGAATGCTACACACGCTTACGAATTTTTCCAAGATATGAAAAACTCACTTGGCAAATAACTAGGGATAACTCTTGTGGTTGTCCGAAAAACGACTAAAATATAAAAAAGAGATAAAGAGAACTCAGTAAATAAAAAAAGACAAAGTAAACTGAACATAATCTTGGCGGACCGTGAGCAGTTTTCTTTGTCTTAGGTAGGAAAAATATCCTAAACATAATTATAATACTAAGTTTAGCAAAAGTCAATAAAAGGATATTTTTCTTTCAAAATTAAAAAGTTAATTTATAAAGGGGAAAGAAAAATGAAAACAATTAAATATTTAGGTGGCCCTACAATTATTGCGATACTTGCTTGCATCTGTCAAATTATAGACCAAATTATCGGTGCACCTCTTGGTGTAGCCCTAGGTGTTGACATCGCTTCTGGCGGTTGGATGGCATTTATCGGTTGGGCGTGCTATTTCTTAGCTGGCTGTGACATTAAAGGTGGAGCAAAAGTAATGATTTCTGCGATAATCGCAATTATTGCATCAACAGCTATTATCTTTAGTGGCGTAAATATCCTTGCTGGATTAGGTTTCTGGGCATTCCCAATTTCAATTCTTTTCTGGGTAATCCCAACAATCGCTACAGAAAAAATTACTATGAATATCGTACCAGTATTATTCATTACAGCAGGTATATTCTTCTCAATGCCAAATCCTGATTATACAGCAATTAGTTCTTACGTATCTCTTGGTGCATATGAATTAGTATACGTTTTCTTAGGTTGCGTATTAGGCTACTTCACAATTCTTATCCGTGGCGCATATGACGCAAAATATAATAGCGCAGAATAATTTCAACAATAAAATGATGATTTAAAAATTAGGAGGAAAAAATTATGTTTGATATCGTACATATTGGTTTACCAACAACTCAAGAAAAAGAAGGCGAATTCCACGCTGAAGGTGCTGGCATCTACGTAACAGCTCCAGAACTTAGCCCGTTCGCTATTGAATACGTTAGATTTTTACCAGGATCTATTTTCCCTGAAGAAATGCATTACGACGTTCACGTTGCTGCAAAAGTTGACTCTATTGAAAAATATGTTGAACTTGCAGATAGCGTAATTGTACCAAAAATGGATAATGGCGACTGTTATTTATGCTTTGTTAAAAAAGACCAAGCAATAATTGAACTTATCGAAATGAAATAGAAAGTACTTTCATACGTGATGTAAATTAAATAAAAACCGAGAAAACTTTGATTTTTCTCGGTTTTCTTATGAAAAATCTTAAAATTCGACAATATAAAATCAAGTTGTTTTTACAACTATAATGTAAATAAAATAATAGAAAAATAAGAAAAAAATAAAAAACAGTCTGATTTCGTTGAAAATGCAATAAATAAAAAAGGTATTTTAAGATGAATATTAAATTAAATTAATATGAATAAAGAGTACAACAATATTTAAAATTTAAACTTTATCATACAATATGTCGGATAAAAGATTGTAAAAATACCAAAAATTGTCACTAATATTAATTTACAACTTAACAAAATTGTGTTAGAATAGTCTCTGGGGTGATAAATAACAATGGAATTTAAAAGAGCTCGTTCGGAAGAACAATTTTTATTCAGAAAACAAGAAATAATTAATTGCGCAGTCAAGATTTACGATGAAAGTGGTTATGAAGGGATGAATTTCAGTAGAATATCTGAAATCACAAACTTTACAAGACCTACAATCTATAAATATTTTGCAACAAAAGAAGAAATTATGCTAAGTTTAGTTCTAAAATACACTGATGAACTAATAGCATATGTAGACAAGGAAATTCAAATACTTGAAGAAATCTCAAATGAAAGTATTTCGAATATTTTAACAAGAGCAATTCAAATCGTACCAAACTTTATGAATTGTTACTCAATTTTATATTCTGTATTAGAAAAAAACGTATCATTAGATGCACTAGTAGAATTTAAAAAAGAGTGGAGAGCTAGACAAATTACGTTAAGAACGCATTTGACTCAACTTTTCCCAACTTTAAACGATGATGAAATACACGAATTTTTAGTAAAATATTTCTCATATGCAAGTGGATTATATCCAATGTGTAACAAAACGCAAATCCAAAGAGATGCTTTAAGAAAAGCTGGCATTCCTGATATTCAAATTAGTTTTTCAAATTACTTTGAACCAATTTTGCTAAAATTATTGGAAGACTTGCACGATTAATTTTATATAGCTTTTAAAATAAATCTACAATTTGTAGGTTTATTTTTTTTGTCCCAGTGAAAGAACTTGCAGAAAAAAGAATAAATATTTTAAATAGATAAAAAAACAATGAAATTTTGTTTAAAATAACAATTGTAAAATTAAATAATCGATGGACATACATATTGAAAAATAGTATAATATATTCATAGGAAAATAACGTACAAAAAGAAAATATTAACTATAAAAATCAAGGAGAGTATTATGGGATTTGCACAAAATAGGGTAACTGTAGCTGAAGAAATTACAAAAAGCTTAAATTCAATTGACGAGGCAAAAGTTGAAGAGTTTATGCAAATTTTGCTTGATTCAAAAGCGATTTTTTGCGATGGTATGGGCAGAACAGAACTTCAAGTAAAAGGTTTTGTAATGCGTTTAGCACAAATGGGACTTGCAGCGCACGATGTTTCGAGCGTTACAACACCTGCAACTACTAGTGATGATGTACTGCTTATTTGTAGTGGTTCTGGCGAAACAGAAAATTTGGTAGCACACGCTAAAAAAGCTAAAAAAATTGGTGCAAAAATTGTACTTATTTCAAGCAAAGAGCAATCTAGCATAGCAGATATCAGTGACGTTAATATCGTTATTAAAACAAAAGTAAAAAATGATACAAACGCAAATTCAATTCAACCATTAGGTGCGTTATTCGGACAAGCGTCTGGTGCTTTTATGGATTTGATGGTAATTGAACTTATGGAAAAAATTGGTGTTAGTGAAAAAGAAATGATTGCGCGCCATAAAAATTTAGAGTAAAAATTGATTAAATAGACAATGCAACACTTGAAAGTCTTCGTATTTTGCGAAGACTTTTATTTTTTTGCAAAAATTAATGTCAAAAATAATATTATTGAATAATATGAAAAAGAGGGTGTGATATGATGAAAAAAATAAAAATTGCAATTTTCGGTGGTGACAAACGACAAGAATATTTAGCGCAAATGTTGTCTGAAAAATTTGATATTCAAACTTTTGCAGTGTATGAAAATAATATGAATTTAGAAGATTTACATAAAAAGTTTGACGTTTACATTTTTCCACTACCAATTTCTAAAGATAATATCCATTTGAATACAAAATTTGAAGAAAAACAGATAAAACTTTTGGAAATAATGAAAAAAATACCTCCAAGAAGTTTGATTCTTGGAGGTAATGTTACAGAAAGTGTTAAATCTCTATTTTCGACTAATGGATTAGAAATAATAGATTATTGGCAAAGAGAACAGCTTGCGATACTAAATGCAGTACCTATTGCTTTGAGTGAAAATTTATTTACACTCCGAAAATATCATTAGCATAGAAGACTGAACCTAGCGCATCTTTTGAATAAAAATCAGCGTGTATCATATCAGCATATTCTTGTGTTAAAACAGCTCCCCCAACCATTACTTTGCAGTCTAAACCATTATCTTGAATAAGTTTAATAGTGTCAGCCATACTTGGAACAGTAGTCGTCATAAGTGCACTCAAACCAACAAGTTTTATGTTATTTTCAATAGCACAATCTATGATTTTTTGTGGGTCAACATCTTTTCCAAGGTCGATTATATCAAAACCATAGTTTTCTAGAAGAACTTTAACGATATTTTTACCGATATCGTGAATATCGCCTTTAACAGTTGCTAAAATTATTCGTCCTTTGCTTGTGTTTGAAGTTTGAGTTTTTGCAAGCTCAGATTTAACCACCTCAAAAGCCAATTTTGCAGTTTCTGCACTCATTAGTAGTTGTGGAAGGAAAATTGTGCCTTTTTCGAAACCTTGCCCAACTGTATCAAGTGCTTTAATTAGACGGTTGTTAATTATATCAAGAGGTTTTTCGGTGAGCAATAATTCTTCTGTTTTAGCACGAGCACGCTCTTTTAAACCACTTAAAATAATTTGCTCGATAGTGTATTGATTATCTTTTACAATGATTTTTTCTGCAGTTTGAGCATTATTTTCAATGTAACTCATACAACTTGGGTCAAAACCTTTTAATGCACGATATGAATGATAAGCCGACATCATTGATTCTGATTTTGGGTTGATAATCGCAGAAGTAAGACCTTCATGCATTGCTAAAGTGAAGAAACTAGAGGTGATTTTTTCACGATTTGGTAGTCCGAAAGAGATGTTTGAAACACCTAAAACCGTATTTACACCTAGTTCGCTATGTATTTTTTTCAGTGATTTCAAAGTAACATTAGCACTATTTTGGTCGGTGGAAATAGTCATAGCTAGAGGGTCTATAACGATATTTTTTTTGTCAATTCCGTACTTTTTAGCAGTTAAAATAATTTTTTTAGCGATTTCAAAGCGCTTTTCAGCACTTTCTGGTATGCCATCTTCGTCTAAAGTTAAACCAACAACAACACCGCCGTATTTTTTTATAAGAGGGAAAACAGCCTCCATACTTTCTTTTTTACCGTTTACTGAATTGACCATAGCCTTGCCGTTATAATAGCGCAAACCTTGTTCCAAAGCGATAACATCGGAAGTGTCAATTTGAAGTGGTAGCTTGATTATAGATTGAATTTCACGAACAGTATCACGCATCATACGTGGCTCATCGATTTCTGGAAGACCAACATTGACGTCTAAAATATGAGCACCAGCATCTTGTTGCTCAAAAGCTTCGTCTAAAATGTAATCTAAATCATTATCCTTTAGCGCTTGTCTGAATTTTGGCTTGCCTGTTGGATTTATACGCTCTCCAATGATTTTTGGGTCATCATTTAGGTAAACGCATTTCGCATAAGATGTAACAGCGGTAAAATTTTTAGTTTCGATAGATTTTGGATTGATATTTTTGCATAAATCAACCATTTTTTTGATATGTTCATCAGTCGTACCACAGCAACCACCGACAATCCAAGCACCCATTTCGCAAATTTCTTTCATATGTTGTGAAAATTCATCAGCATCGATATCAAACGTGGTTTTTCCGTCAACATTCACAGGTAGACCAGCATTCGGATTTACAACTAGTGGAGTTTGCGAAAAACTAAGAATTTCACGAGCGATTTCCTTCATTTGAGCAGGTCCCATACCACAGTTAACACCGAGTGCATCAACGCCAAGGCCTTCGAGTGTTGCAACGACTGTTTGTATGTCTGAACCAGTTAATAGGTGGCCTGAAAAATCGTAAGAAACCGTAGTAAATACAGGTAAATTCGAGTTTTCTTTTACTGCTAAAATTGCTGCTTTTAGTTCATACAAGTCAGTCATTGTCTCGATTGTTACCAGGTCTACGTGGTCACGGCAAAGTAAAATTTGTTCTTTGAAAAGTTCGTATGCATCGTCAAAAGAAAGGTCTCCCATTGGCTGTAATAGTTTTCCTGTAGGGCCTAAATCGTAGGAAATAAATACATCACGCTCGCTTGAATTAACAGCATTTTTTGCATTTGAAATAGCGGCAGAAATAACTTCAGAAAGTTCGTTTTTGCTGAATTTCAAGCTGTTAGCACCGAAAGTGTTTGTTAAGATAATATCGCTACCAGCGTCGATAAATTGTTTATGCATACGCTCAACGACTTGTGGGTTTGAAGCGTTCATTCTTTCGGGTAGAGCACCTTTTTCGAGACCATTTTCCTGCAAAAATGTCCCTGTAGCACCGTCATAGAAAACAGTGCGTTTTCCTAAAATATCTAAAATGTTCAAATTAATTCCTCCTAAATTGGCAGTCTTTTTTTGTGCAAACCTCACAACCTTCAATCAAACAATTATCTTGAGTGTGACTAATACCCATTACAGCTGTAATTGATTTTATTGGCATTAAAATGAGGCTATCCGTCAGTGTTAAACCGATTTTTTTGCTTGTATTTAGCAAATTTATTATATCTTTTTGATGTTTTAACTCAAAATCACCATAACCTGGGCTAAAACGAGGTCGCAAATATTCGTTATTTAGCGTACTTGCGATTTGTTTTTGAGAAATATTTGCAAATTCCTCTATCAAAGCTGAAGCACAGGAGTTAATGATGACGGATTTAGTCATTGACGTTTTGGAATAGCGGCGTATTAAAAAATCTGCTTCAGTACCTAAAGTCGCTGCGAAAAATATAGCTTTTTCACAATTTTTAAGATTTTTTGCAAGGTTTTTGCTTTCAACAGAGAAAAAATCAAAATTTATAGTGTTATTTTGTATAGAAATAGGAACTTCTTTACAAATATATCTTGGAGAACAAACTTGCTCAAGCTCAAACATAAGAGTTTTTATCTGAGTTAGCGTTTGTTCGTCTGGGAGTTGATTTTTATATCCTAGATATCGAGCAGTTTCTCGAACTTTTATATCCATAAAGTTCCTCCTTTTTTGTAAAAATATAAAAAGTAAGCATTATTAAATAAAAAATATTTATTATTTAGTATAAGAATGATATTCAATAATGAGATTTTGTATTGTTTAAATAAGTATACCACATCGTTATACATAATTTCAAGTGTTAGGCGGTATATTTATTAAAGAGGTGATTTTATGAAAAATAAGAAACAACTTGAAAATAGCATAATGATTTATATTTTGCGTGAATTACTAGAAAAAAATATGATTTCAAGACAAGAATTTTATAATTTATTAGAAAAAATGGGTGAAATATGAGGGTTTCGGCTTATTGCAGGGTATCTACGGAAAAAAGCGACCAGCTTAATTCTATGAAAAATCAGTGTGAATTTTTTAAAAACTACATAAAAGATAATCCAGATTGGAAACTTTACAACATTTATTGCGATGAAGGGATATCGGGAACATCAACTAAAAAAAGAATACAATTTACACAGATGATAGAAGACGCAAAAAATGGTTATATGGACCTAATATTAACAAAAGAAATTTCGCGTTTTGGTAGAAATACAGTAGATGTACTGCATTATACAAGACTGCTAAAAAGTTATAAAACAGACGTGTTTTTTATAAATGATGGCATTAATACTTCTCAAAATGACGGAGAACTTAGACTTGCCATAATGTCGAGTATAGCACAAGAGGAAAGTAGAAAAATATCAGACAGAGTGAAATTTGGACAAAATCAAAGTATGTTAAAAGGTACGGTTTTTGGCAATGGAAATATATATGGTTTTGAACTTTTAAATGGTGAATTGATACTAAATTGCTTTGAAAGTGAAATAATTAGGAATATTTTTTGTATGTACACGTTTGAGCATATGAGCGTGACGGATATAGCAAAAAAACATATAAATAACAAAAAGAATTTTTCAGAGCAATCTATTATAAACATATTAAAAAACGAAAAATATGTGGGTGATTTATGTCAGAAAAAAAGCATAACATCTGATTATTTATCGCACAAACGAAAAATGAATAATGGTAATAAAGTTTACATAAAAGACCATCATAAAGCGATAATTTCACGAAAATTATGGAATTTAACAAATGATGAGCAGAAAAAACGCAAAGAAAAAAGAAAATCAAAATTCGCACTTTCTGGACAAATTCAATGCATAAATTGTAACGAAAAATTTCTATTAAAACGGAGCAAGCACGGTGAAATCTTCTGGAATCATAAATGCAATGAAAAAGTTGTGAAAATATCGCAAAAATCATTTGATAATCTAGTTTTACAAATGATTTTGTTCCTAAAAATAGATTTTAACAAATCTACGAAAAGGGTTATTAAGCTATTTAAAAGTTTTAAAATTCAAAATGAAGAAAAAGTTTTAGATTATGTAAAAAAACTTGAAATTTATGATATAAGTAGCCTGAAAAATGAGTTAATTTCAAATATTATGGTTTTTGATAATTATATTGTTTTTGAAATTCCTATAACGTCTGAAAAATATAAAATATCATATAAAATAAATTCTAAAACGAGTGAATTTATTCTTTTGTTTAATAAAATCGAACTATTTTAATGCTTTGATTAGTTTTTTACTAAAAGCAATACCTACTGCAGAGGGTGCAATTCAAATTGCGATGGAAAATATGCCTACTACAATCGCTTGGAGCAAATCTTTAGTTATAGGAAATGGTCGAATTGGCAAGGTTTTATCTAAAAAATTATTGTTTTTGGGTTCAAAAGTAACAGTTTCAGCAAGAAAAAGGTCGGATTTTGCTGATGTTTTTTCAAATAATATAGAATCTGTCGATTTTTGTGAAATTCAAGAATTTGATTATGATGTTATTTTCAACACTGTTCCAAAATGCGTTTTAACAAAAGAGATATTGATGAAAATACCAGACGATACGTTAATTATCGACCTTGCCTCAAGTCCAGGAGGAGTAGATTTTGAGTGTGCAGAAGTTCGTTCAAAAAAAGTTATTTGGGCTTTGTCACTACCCGGGAAAGTTGCACCAAAAACTGCTTCAAAGTTTTTATTTTCTGCAATTATCGACATTTTAAGTGAAGTGGAGGTGATTAAGTGATAAAATTAGGAATTGCTTTTACAGGTTCATTTTGCACAACAGATAAGGTTATCGAGGTTTGTGAGAGATTATTAGAGCAAAATTTTGATATAACACCAATTTTTTCAGAACACGTTCAAACTACGGATACTCGTTTTGGTAAAGCAAATGAAAAAGTTGCAAAAATTAATGAAATGTGCAAAAAATGTGGGATTAATACCATAGTTAGTGCTGAAAGAATAGGTCCTGAGCAGTTGTTTGATGCACTGGTAATTGCTCCGTGTACAGGAAATACGTTAGCGAAACTGGCTAATGGAATAACTGACAATACGGTTACAATGGCAGTGAAATCGCACCTAAGAAACGAAAAACCGCTTATCGTAGCACTTGCTACAAATGATGGACTGTCAGGTAGTGCACAAAATATCGCAATGATGCTGAATAGAAAACATTGTTATTTTGTACCCTTTGGGCAAGATAATCCACACGAAAAACCAAATTCTTTAGTTGCAAATATGGATTTTTTACCAGAAACTATACAAAAAGCTCTTAAAAATAAGCAAATTCAACCAATTTTAATATAAAGAAAAAAAGTACCTAATTGTTGGGTACTTTTTATTTCCTTTTCACGAAAAATGTGTTACAATATATAATATAATTTAGAATATTGTAAAATGGAGAAAAATATGTCGAAAAAACTAGAAAAACAAGAAAATGTCGTTGAAAATAATTATGTAGAGGGTAGAAATGCTGTAATCGAACTACTACGTGCAGAAAAATCTATAGATAAAATTTATATTGCACCAGATTTGATTTCAAAACTCAAGGATATCACAACACTTGCTCGTCAGCAAAACGTTGTAATTGTTGAGTGCGATCGAAGAAAATTAGATACGATGAGCATAACAAAAACTCATCAAGGTGTTATGGCACAACCTTCAGCGCGTGATTATGTTACAATTAAAGATATTTTAGATGTTGCAGATCAACGTGGCGAAAAACCTTTTATAATCGTATGTGATGGCATCACAGACCCACATAATCTTGGCGCAATTATAAGAAGCGCAGAATCTGCTGGAGCACACGGAGTTATTATTTCGAAACGTAGAGCAGTGGGACTTACTGCAGTTGTTGCAAAATCTTCTGCTGGTGCACTTGAGCATATTGGTGTTGCAAGAGTTTCCAACATAGCTCAAACATTAGAAATGCTAAAAGAAAACGGTGTTTGGATTTTTGGAGCAGATGCTGATGGGGATAAAAATTTATATGATGCAGATTTTGTTGGTTCTAGTGCTATTGTAATTGGTTCAGAAGGTGACGGAATATCTAAAATAGTTCGAAAAACGTGCGATTTTATCGTAAGTATACCTATGTGTGGCAAAATAAATTCACTTAATGCATCAGTAGCTTGCGGAGTTTTATTATATGAGGCGGTTAGACAAAGACAAAAGTAGGAGCTTGTATGAGTGAAAATAAATTCAATTTTTCGGTTGAAAGCATCATTGCTGAGATTGGAATTGATGAAAAATATAAGAGAAAAACTTCAGATAAAGAGTATATAGATGACGAATTTGAAACACCTGATGTTGAAATTCGCGAAGAATATTCTTTTGTAAATACATCGGTAGATGATTATGATAATTACGCTAATATATCAAAAAAATTAAAAAAACAGTCCAATTTGTTTGAAAATAAAGCGAAAATTGTACTTTTTTTACTTATTTTGAGTGTTTATTTAACTATTTCAGCTATTTCGAACGTTCCGATGATAGATTATTTGAATTTGATAAATTATCCATACATATATATGCTCGCAAATGTCGCTTTGCATATTTTTGCAATAATCGTTTCAGTTGATGTAATTTCTGATGGTTTTTCTTCTGTTTTAAGCCCCAATACCAATACTTTGGTATCTTTTAGTTCGTTTTTTATACTTTTACACACACTTTCCGTGATTTTCTTGAAAAATCCTCTTGCTTTTTTACCGTATACTGCAGTTTCAATTTTTACATTATATTGTTCGCTAAAGTCTATGAAATACGATAGTAGAGCGAAAAGTTTTGTCTATCGAATTTGTTCTATGTCTAGTCGGTTGGCATTTGTGTGTAGAGATGAAAGTAAACGCAGAAAGTTTTCGTTAAAAAAACCAACGATGAACAAGCAAAACTTTGCAAAAAATGTTGAAACTAGAGAGAAAAATCTATTTTTTACGATTTATTTCTATTTTTATTTGATTTTTATGGTTACTTTTTCAATTTATGTTTCAAATGGAAGTTTAGCTATGTTTGTTTGGAGTGCGGCATCTATTAGTGCGATTGCTGTTCCGATAAATTATATATTTTCATGGTCACTTCCTTATAAATATGCTGCAAAAAAGCTGTTTGATGACGGAATTGCTATAAAATCATACGAAGATATAAAAAAAATGCCTCAAAATGACTCAATTATAATATCAGATAGAGATTTATTTCCAGAAAACTCAGTTTCAATAGAGCAAATGGAACTTTATGCTAGATTCACTGAGAATGAGGTTTTTTCATATGTAGCTTGTGGATTTTCAAAGCTTAATTCTTGTGCAAGACCTACTTTTGAATATGAATTAAAAAAACGCTATTTAAGACCTTTGAAGTGTCAAAAAATGGATTTAATAGATGAAAACGGCTTTACTTTCACTGCAAATAATAAAAAAATTTCCATCGGAAACGCTAAATTTGTTACTAATTTGGGGCTGACTGTTTTTGAAGGGTATGACGTTACAAATCCGATTTACGTAGTTATTTCCAGTCAGATTGCATCGATAATTTCAATAAAACACAATGCGTCACCTAAAATGTATCACGCGATTTCAACTTTGGAGCAAAATTCTATTAAGCTAATTATTTCTACATTAGATTTCACAATAAGTTCTAATTTAATAGCGAGAGTTTATGATTTGCCAAATAAATCTGTAATTTTCGATGATTTCTTAACTCGATATAACCAAATTCAAGATGAAAAAGACTTAAATGAGAGTATTTTACTAGCAAGACAAAGTGGCAGAACGTATATTAGAGCGTTTATTGCAGCTAGAAAATTAGCGTGGTCGGTTAAGTTGAATATGTTCTTAGGAACGGTGTGTAGCTTATTTGGATTTTCGGTTGTGGGATATTTGTTGTATAATTTTAGTCCGACAGTGTTATTACCACAAAATATATTGCTATTTTTATTTTTTTGGTCATTACCGAGCGTTATAATTTCGTTTTTTTACAATAATATATAATAAAACGCCTCAATTCATAAAAATTGAGGCGTTTTTTGTGTATTAAAGTGGATGAGGGCCTTTGAATATTCCTGAACCTATGCGTACCATTGTAGAACCGTGCTTTAATGCTAGTCGGAAATCTCGTGACATACCCATAGACAAGATATCGAAATCGGTAAATCGGTTGAAAATTTGATGCATTTTATCAAAATCTACTTCCAATTCATAATCGTTTGTGTTTTTCGGAATAGTCATAAACCCACGAATATTTAAGTTCTCAAAAGTTTGAATTTCTTGTATGATTTCATCAACGTTTTCAACATTAATTCCACTTTTGCTATCTTCGTTTGAAACATTTATTTGCACTAAAATATCTTTTTTTATGTTGATATTTTTCGCATATCCATCAATAATTGAGGCTAATTTCACGCTATCTACAGACTGAATCAAGCTGACTTTATCGATTATACTTTTCACTTTATTGGTCTGCAAATGACCTATGAAATGCACATTTTTGCAGTCATAATCATTGATTTTAGTCAGTAATTCTTGAACTCTGTTTTCTCCGATTGTTTTCAATCCATTTCTAGTTGCTATATTTACAAAAAACGGATCTATAGTCTTAGAAACAGCTATGATTTCTGCGTTTTTGTTGATTTTTGCAACTTCTTCAGTATAAAATTTAACATTATCTATAATCATATTTTCCATAATACGCCTCATTTCGCTTGCACAGTTTTCATTTATATAATTGATTATAACGTAAATTTAAGAAATAATCAATAAGTAATCACATTTTTCAAAAGTGTGGCATATAATGTAGTAATGAAAATATGGAGGTGTTTTTAGTGAATAATCAAAATTTTCAAAATATAGTACAAAATCTTCTGAAAAATCAACAAAATTTGCAAAATCAGCAGAAAATTAATCGAATATCTAATGTTATGAATACAAATGAAGGTAAAATGCTCGCAAATGAACTGAATAAAATGGCAAACAACAATCCAGCAATTCAAAATGTGATAAATAAGGCAAAATTCGGT
This sequence comes from Clostridia bacterium, assembly GCA_044426345.1. Lineage (GTDB taxonomy): Bacteria > Bacillota > Clostridia > Oscillospirales > Butyricicoccaceae > CAYJLC01. The sequence continues at coordinate 28,727 of JAWXUP010000006.1, forward strand.
GATTTAAATTCTGCGGCAGCTGGACTTTCACAAATGATGCAAACAAAAGATGGTCAAGAATTAGCTAAACTTTTCAGCAAGATTTTAGGTGAGTAATATGGCGAACAACATAAATATTGATGATTTAATATCTTTGCTTTCTCAGGTGAAAAATGAGCAAAATCAAAATTCACAGACAAATTTCGAGCAAAATAATGATAATTCATCGCAAATTGCATCAGTTTTTTCGGAAATTTCATCAAAGTTGCAAGGTAATCAGAATCCTCAAGACTTGGCGAGCTTAATTACTGGCTTGGCGAGTAATCTGAAAAATAGCTTTGAAAATACGCAAAGTAATGGTAATCCTGATTTACTTGGCTCTAATTTGAATAATCAGACAAATACTCAAAATATGGGCGATTTATTGTCAAATGTCTTAGCAAATCTGCAAAATTCATCTCAAAATACGCAAACAACACCACAAAATAACGATGTATCAAGTGTTTTTTCGAATATATTAAACAATGCACAAAATAATGGTGAAAACACAACGAATGCACAATCAATGGCTAGTATTATGAGTATGGCAGGTCCTATTTTGCAAAATTTCCAAAATACATCTGTGAGCAATCCAAGAATTAATCTACTAAATGCAGCAAAACCATTTATTGGTGCAACTTTTACTCCTCAAATAGATCACGGAATACGCTTGGTTTCTATGGCTAAGACAGCCAAAACTGCCCTAGGTGGGCTTGGTACACTGAGTACGATTTCAAATTTGAAGTAGGTGATTACGATGTATAATGACTACATAAATGAAAATTTTTACCATGCACAATTTAAGCCTGCAGAGGTTGTGATTGAAGATAATGGTCAAACCGTAATTAATGAAAATTGCAATGAAATACCATCAAACTACATACCAAAAGACAATAATTCGCTTTTTTCTGGACTATTTGGAAATACTAATATGCCAGAAATTAACAGTGAAACGTTGATACTATTTGCAATAATTTTCTTTGCTATATACGATGATTTCGATATGGACTTAATAATTATTCTCGGAATTTTATTTTTGTTAGGTATATAAAAAAATCCCACCAAATTTGATGGGATTTTACTTTAACTTTTTTTGAAAGCAATTTTAAGTAAGATTGGAGCGATGATTGAGGCTGCAATTACCATTAAAATAATAGGAGTGTAAAACTCATCTTTGAATAGACCTAAAGGCTCTCCAGATGTAGCAATAATCAGTGCAACTTCTCCTCGAGCAACCATACCAGAACCTATTTGGAACGATTCTGCAGAATTGAATTTGCATAATCGACCAGCAATGTAACAACCAATGATTTTTGTTAAAATAGCAATTACAACAACTGACAAAGTGAATGCTACTACCTGGAATGTAAATTCAGGCATCTCCATTTTAAGTCCTATGCTTACGAAGAAAATTGGAGTTAACAGTATGTAAGCTAATGTTTCAAAACGCGATTCTATGTAGTGTGTATGTGAAGTGTTTGTGATTATTAAGCCAGCTATAAAAGCACCTGTAATGCTTGCAACACCGAAAACTTCTTCTGCTACAACCGATAAAACCAAGCACATTACGAATGAAATAATTACGAAACGACGCAAATCTCGTGTGTATCGATTAACCCATTTTGTGAAAACTTTATGCGTAATAAAGCCAATTGCTGCAGAAAATGCGAAAAATCCAAGGATTTTTATTAAAACCATAAAGATACTAACGCCAGAACCAGCCAAACTAGTTACAATAGTTAAAACTATAATTCCAAGTATATCATCAATAAGTGCGGCTGCAAGTATGGTGCTACCAACTTTTGTTGATATTTTACCAAGCTCTTTCAAAGTCCCTACGGTTATACTAACAGAGGTTGCAGTAAGGATTACACCAATAAATACATTTTGTAAAATAGCCTCATAAGAACCACCAGGGTTAAATATTGATGCTACAGCAAAACCACCAACTAAAGGTAGAAAAACACCAAAACAAGCAATGATAAACGCTGCTTTACCAGTGTATTTTAATTGTTTAATATCGGTTTCAAGTCCAGCAGAAAACATCATAACTATAACGCCGAGTTGTGATAACATATATATACTTTCGGTTTCTTCAAGGACACCTAAGAAAGCAGGACCTAAAAGCACACCTGCAAGTAAAGCACCAACAACTTGTGGTAGATTTAACTTTCGTGTAGCTAATCCTAGTAATTTGGTAAAAAATAAAATTATAGCTATGTCAAGTAAAAATGCATTTGCATCCATAAAAGCAAACCTCCGTAAAATATGTAGATAAATTAACAATTTCTTAAATCTCTAATCTATAATACTCCTTATTTTACTAATTTACAAGATGAATAATCAATAAACTTATATTCAAAAAATTAAAAACTTATAGCTATTTTGTACACTTTTTAAAAGGCGATTTTATTAGATTTTGATAGTAATAGTTATTTGCGTAAAAAAACGCTACCTTTTTATAAAGATAGCGCCTAATTTTATTCTATTTACCCTCAATTGGGACACTTTATTTTAACATAGAAATAATATCTTTTTTCTGACGTAAACCAACAACTTTTTCGCTTTCTTCACCATTTTTGAATACAATCATTGTTGGTATGCTCATAACACCGAATTTTGCAGCAAGTTCAGGATTATCGTCAATATTTACTTTGCAAATTTTAGCATCTTCGCCAACTTCGCTCGCAACATCTTCGATTATAGGTCCTAACATTTTACATGGCCCACACCAAGGAGCCCAAAAATCTACTAATACAGGTACGTCTGAGCCTGCAATTTCTTTATCAAAATTTTCTACACTTAATTTAATTACTGACATAAAATGTCCTCCTTCTTAATGATACCAATTACTAATTGATATCATATTCTATATATTTATTATAACATATAAGTTTTGAAAATGCAAATATAAATTTGCGAAAAATAGAATTTTTAAAATAAACATAAAAAAGACCCTCTCTATTGAAATAAATATTTTAACTCTACAATTGTGGATTATATACAACTTTTACTTTTTTATTGTAATTTTTGCAAAAATAGCGTATAATATATTTATATGTTTAATTTTAATATAAAGGATACTATAAATGAGAAATTACCTAACTCCGAAGCTTGAAAAACAGGAATTACATAATATGAGTACGCTAGCTTTAGCACATATAGGAGACTCTGTTTTCGAAATAATGGCACGCTCTTATCTTGCGACCAACGGTGTTGCTACATCTAAAAATTTACATAAAGCAACGATTTTGATGGTAAACGCTAACGCACAAGCTAAGTTTGCAAGACATATTGTTGATGAATTATCGGAAAGTGAGCAGGCTCTTTTTAAACGCGGAAGAAACTCTAGTCCTAAGACAATTCCTAAAAATTCAACACGCGAAGATTATGGACTAGCGACGGCACTTGAGGCTTTATTTGGTTATTTATATCTTAGACAAGAATATGACCGAATAAACATTCTGTTTGGAAAAATAATAGAAAATTACGAAAAGGGAGAGTAAAATGTTTAAAAAAATTATTGCAATAAGTGTTGTTTTAACTAGTATTTTCACACAAATAGCATTTGCAAATAATGATAATATTATACTTATTTCAAGCTATAACGACGATGTGAAAACAGAATTTTACAAAATGTTTAGTACGGATAACTATGCAGATGTTTTTTATAATGGAGAATATATCGCTTTTGACGATGTTCAGCCACTGGTTTTAAACGGAACTACCTTTGTGCCGATAAGAACATTTTGCGATACAATTGGTGCTGAAATTTCATTTGTAGATGAAACTTTCGAGGTTATAATTTCAAATGGAGAAGACAGAATTTCTTTCGTTGTAGGCTCTGCAGACATTAATGTAAACGGCGAAATCGTAACTTTGAATACAGAAACATTCCTTTTTAATGCAAGAACTATGGTACCAGTTAGATTGATTTCGGAAGCTTTCGACCTTGATGTTACTTGGAATAATATATACCAACAGGTTTCTATCGTTGATGTAAACGCTTTAAAAGAGGGAATTGACACCGATTTCACCTTAATGAACAGTGTGTTAGCTATGACGACTTCGGATGAAAGTACAAAAAATTCAATGTTGACAGGCGAATTTATTGCGAAAACAGGTGAATTAGGCAGTGAATCTACAATTTCAGCAGAATTTACTTCTATTGCAAGCAATGATTTTTCTTCGGTGGATTTTTCGTCGATTTGTTCTCTTGATACTTCAAAATTGGAAAGTGAAATAGAAACTGCGTTGCAAGAAGGCTTATTAGACCAAGCTACGGTTAATGTTTTGCTAGAAAGTGTTGATATACTAAAAGAATTTGACCTGAATTTCGTTCTAGATACGCAAAGTTTCGATTTGTACGTGTGGTCGGAAGATATTAGTATCGTCAGCGAGATATTTTGGGGACAGTCTGAAGTTACTGCAAACGATGTCATCAAATTTTCATATGCAGACCTTTTGAAAGAGGACGAGTTTGCAACGTTACAAAACAAGATTTTATCAGCAATTGCAGGAGAAAAACAATACACAGTTGAAAGCTTAATTGATGATAAATTAGCACAGAGCACATATGTAAATCTTTTTGACAGCAATATTTATGCACAGGCAGAGGCTATGTGGCAAGGTTTAAAAGATGAAAATTTTAGTAAATCTACATTGACATATAGTTTAAGTAACAGTGCGTTAATTGATGATATGCAAGTAGATTATCAGATTGAGATAAAAGTAAATTACAAAGGTGATGTTTTATCATATAGCATTGATTATGCATATGCTGATGCATTGATTGGAGATTTGACTTTTATAAGTATTTCTCAAGACGACGAGGACGAGATTAGCTTACTTTTAAATCAAAAAAGCCTAGATACAAGTACGGGTTTATATAGTACATTGGCTATTGATTGTAAAATAAAACGCAGTGAAACTACAAAAATGCCGAGCGAAATTCCTACAGAAAATATAGTTGAAATTTTGAGTTTGTCATAATTTTACAGTAAATTTTCGAATATCTCTTGTAAAACTTCACATAATACTAGTGTGAGGTGATAAAAATGAGTAAAAAAAGAGATGCTAAAGCTAAAAATTCAATGCAAAATTGTAAATCACAAGCAGATTGTTCAACGCAGTCAAACACTTCTGACGAATGTTGTTCAAAATCAAAAGGTATGAAAGACTGTAAATAGTTTTTATTGCTTAAATTACGTTTAGAAATTAAAATATTAAGCAATAGGCTGACATCATTGATTTGGTGTCAGCTTTTTTGTAATTTAAATTTAATTTACATATAGTAACAAAAATAAACCCTTTGTAAAATTTTCATAAACTCGGTCGATATTTGTAGCAAAAAAAATTTATTTATAGTATAATAAACGTAAATAAAATTGATTAGGAGATAATTGCTATGAAAGCTGCAATATTTGATATGGACGGATTACTTGTAGATTCAGAAACTCTTTATGTTGATGCGTTTAAAGAGGTTTGTGAAATTATGGGAGATGTTTACACTGATGAACTGTTTAAAAGTTGCATTGGAACTAATAAAAAAACACAGGCTGAGATACTTAAAAGTCATTTCGGAGATGATTATGATTGCGAATATAGTTATGATTTGACACACCAAATTATGGATAGATATTTCAAAGAAGGTCGCTTAGAACTTAAAGAAGGTGCTATCGAAATCTTGGAATTTTTTAAATCTAAAGGCTATAAAATGGCAGTGGCATCGTCAAATTCTATCGATAAAATTTTGTATTCTTTGAAAATAACGGGCATAACACACTATTTTGACGAACTTGTAAGCGGTGATATGGTTGACCACGGAAAACCAGCACCAGATATATTCTTACTCGCAGCTGAAAAACTTGGTACAACTCCGGCAGAAAGCTATGTTTTTGAAGACTCGTATAATGGGATTCGTGCAGCACACGCTGGAGGATTTTACACGATAATGGTTCCAGATTTGCTAGCACCAAATGATGAAATGCGTGAAAAAAGCACGGAAATAATCGAAAGCTTATTAAATTTTTGTAAACTTGCATAAAAAATCTTTGACTTTAGCCTTCTACTATGTTATAATTTTAGTCATTACTGTAGTAAAAGGAAGGAAAATTTTTTATGCAAAAGAAAAAGTCATCTTGGGTTGACAAGTTTCTGAATGTCGTTGAGACAGTAGGGAACAAGTTGCCACACCCAGCAACGCTATTCTTAATTCTAACTCTAATCGTAATGGCGATTTCAGCAATCGGCAGCACTTTAGGTTGGGAAGTGACTTACACTGGACTTGTAGCTGATGGAAGCGGCTCATATGTTCCAAGTGAAATCACAGTAGGCGTATTATCGCTATTATCTATCGAAGGCCTTAAATATATTTTCGGTAACTTCACAACAAACTTCACAAGTTTCGCACCATTAGGTACGGTTTTAGTTGCACTTGTAGGTATCGGTATCGCAGAACGTTCTGGTTTAATCTCGATTATTCTTAGAAAAGTTGCAATGAGCACACCTCCAAGACTTATCACAGCAATGATTGTATTCCTAGGTGTTATGTCAAATGTTGCCTCAGATGCTGGTTATGTTGTATTACCACCACTTGCAGCACTTATTTTCTTATCATTCAAAAGACACCCAATTGCAGGTGTAGCAGCAGCTTTCGCCGGAGTTTCTGGTGGTTTCTCTGCAAACTTAATGATAAGCACATTAGACCCACTACTAGGTGGTTTCACTCAAGAAGCGGCTCGTATCTTACAACCTGAATATGTTGTAGGTTCTGCTGCAAACTATGTTTTCATGGTAGTTTCTACATTTGTTATCACAATCGTTGGTACAATCATCACGGAAAAAGTTGTAGAACCACGTTTAGGTTCATATAATGGCGATGCTGTTGTAGTATTCAACGAAGTGACAAAAGAAGAAAAAATTGCTTTAAGATATGCTGGTTTTGCATTCTTAGGCGTTATCGCATTCGTTGCATCTATGTGGTTCGTTTTAGGACAATCACTATTCTTAGGTAGCGCTATCGTTCCTATGATCGTTCTAGTTTTTGCTTTCCCAGGATTAGTTTATGGTAAAGCTATTAAAACTATCGGTTCGGACAACGACGTTATGAAAATGGTTGCTGATTCATTCGCTACAATGAGTGGATACTTAGTTCTTGTGTTCTTCGCAGCACAATTTATTGCATTCTTCAACTATTCAAAATTAGGTACATTAATCGCAGTTATCGGTGCTGATTTCTTAGCAACGCTTAACGCTCCAGCGGTTGTTTTACTTGTAATATTCATCGTTATCGTTGCATTTATCAACCTATTTATGGGTTCGGCATCTGCAAAATGGGCAATTTTAGCTCCTGTTTTCGTTCCAATGCTTATGCAACTTGGAATTTCTCCGGAGGCATCTCAACTTGCTTACAGAATCGGTGACTCTACAACTAACTTAATTTCACCATTAATGTCATATTTCCCAATGATGGTTGTATTTGTTCAAAAATACGATAAAAAAGCATCTTTAGGTACGCTTATTTCAACAATGTTACCTTATTCTATTGCTTTCTTAATTTCGTGGACAGCACTTCTTGCAATCTGGGTTGCGTTCAATTTACCAATAGGTATTGGCGCTGGTATTTTCTTAGGTTAATAACAAAATTTAAAGCCTTCGTGATTTGTTTTCACGAAGGCTTTAGCTTGTAGAAAAACCTATTTCAAAATAGACTTTTCGACCCAATATACAATTTTTTTATTTTTCTTGGCTACCACTTACAGCTAGTGCTATCTTTTTTCTCGGCAGACGCTCGCCGCTTGGCTGATACTTTTGCACGTGCAAAAGTATCCAAAAAACGAAAACACAGCTTGTTTTATCAGCGAGATAGAGCCTTACCGCTGCGTAAATAATTTTTCTCTGAAAAATTTTTACTTTGCTAGCTTGTGCTTTAAAGTTTTATTTTAAGGCTAAGGTAAGTTTTGAGTTTGTGCAATTTTTTTTAGCTTGTCACTTTTTAGATAAGCAAAGCCTTCGTGAAAACAAATCACGAAGGCTTTTTTATTTGGCTATTTTTTATTTCATCAATAAGTACATAACAGCTTTTTGCGCATGTAAACGGTTTTCTGCTTCGTCGAAAATTTCATCAGCGTGTTCTTCAAAAACTTTGCCAGTGATTTCTTCTTCACGGTGAGCAGGTAAGCAGTGTTGAACCATACAGTCCGGTTTTGCAAGAGCCATAAGTTCATCGTTGATTTGGTAGCCAACGAATGCTTTTGCACGAATTGCAGCCTCGTCTTCTTGTCCCATAGATGCCCAAACGTCTGTAATGATAACGTCAGCATTAACGGCAGCAGCTTTAGGATCACGGTGTAAACTGAACACGAAACTATCATCGCTTTTAGCAAAATCAAGAACTTTTTGGTCTGGGTCATATCCTTCAGGACAAGCAACCGATACTTCCATACCAGTTTTTAAACCACCAACAATAAGTGAGTTTGCCATATTATTACCATCACCAATGTAGCACATTTTTAGTCCTTCAAGAACTGATTTGTGTTCGCGAATTGTCATTAAATCAGCAAGTACTTGGCAAGGATGAGAGAAGTCAGTTAATGCGTTTATAACAGGAATTGTAGAATATTCTGCAAGTTTTTCAACAAGTTCTTGGTCGAATGTTCTAATCATAATACCGTGGTTGTAACGAGAAAGAACGCGAGCTGTATCCTCGATTGGTTCGCCTCTACCAATTTGGCTTGAACTACTTGGTAAAAATAGAGCGTGGCCACCAAGTTCAAACATACCAGTTTCAAATGAAACACGAGTACGAGTAGAACTTTTTTCGAAAATCATAGCAAGAGATTTGCCTTTTAGATGTTCGTGAGGTATGCCCATTTTTTGATTGTTTTTCAATTCGTCAGCTGTATTTAAAATTTTAGTGATGTCTTCAGTGCTTAAATCAAGCATAGACAAAAGGTCTTTTTTCATACTATTCTCCTCTTTCTTCAATAAATTTCGCGATGTTAGCTATTTGGATTTCAACTGCATTTGTTGATGGTCCACCATAAACTTTACGTTCGTTTACGCAAGTTTTAAGGTCGATTGCTTGATAAACATCTGCATCGAAAATCGGTGATAATTCTTTATATTCTTCTAAAGTTAGCGTATCTAAAGTTTTATTTTTTGCAATACAAGTCGAAACTAGCGAGCCTACTATCATATAAGCTTCACGGAACGGCAAGCCTTTTTTTACCATATAATCAGCACAGTCTGTAGCGTTGATAAAACCACCAGCAGCAGCTTTTACCATATCAGCAGGGCGAACTATGCAAGTATCAAGCATCGACGTGAAAACTGGAACGCAAAGTTTTACAGTATCCATAGCGTCAAAAAGAGCCTCTTTATCTTCTTGCATATCTTTGTTATACGCAAGAGGCAAGCCTTTCATCATAGTTAAAAACGTGATTAGAGAGCCATAAACACGACCTGTTTTACCACGAACAAGCTCTGCAACATCAGGATTTTTCTTTTGTGGCATAATTGATGAACCAGTAGAATATGCATCATCTAAGTCGATGAATTTAAATTCGCTTGAGCACCAAAGTATGATTTCTTCAGAAAATCTTGACAAGTGCATCATCAAAATTGAAAAATCAGAAAGCAGTTCGATAGCGTAGTCACGGTCTGAAACAGAGTCTAGCGAGTTATCTGTTGGTTTTGAGAAACCTAGTGCTGTCGCTGTCGCAAAACGGTCTAGTGGGTGAGTTGTAGTAGCTAATGCACCAGCACCAAGAGGACACTCGTCAAGTCTTTCTAAACAGTCTTCCAAGCGAGTGATGTCACGTTTGAACATATTTGCGTACGCCATCATATAATGCCCAAAAGTTACTGGTTGAGCACGTTGTAAATGCGTATAAGCTGGCATAATTGTATCGATATGTTGCTCAGCTTTGTTTACTAGCACGCGTAAAAGTTCTAATAAATCTGCGATAAAAGCTGGAATTTCTTCTTTAACATAAAGCTTAGTATCAAGTGCAACTTGGTCATTTCTACTTCTACCAGTGTGCAGACGTTTGCCTGCATCACCGATATTATTAGTTAAAATAGACTCGATATTCATATGTATATCTTCTTGGTCTAGTGAAAATTCGATTTTTCCGTCTTCGATTTCTTGTAAAATTACATTCAAACCGTCAACGATTTTTATAACGTCATCTTGTGAGATTATGCCTTGATTACCAAGCATCGTAGCGTGAGCAATAGAGCCCTTGATATCTTGGTGATAAAGTCTTGCATCAAATCTAATTGACGAGTTAAAATCGTTTACAAGCGAATCTGTTTCTTTTTGAAATCTTCCTGCCCATAATTTCATACAAATTCTCCTATTTTTTAAGTTTGCCTTGGTCTAGCATAGCTTGAACTTTGATTGGTAAACCAAATAGATTGATAAATCCTTCAGAATCAGCTTGGTTGTAGTCGCTTTCTTCGAAAGTAGCGATATCTTCTGAGTATAATGAGAAAGGAGAAGTGATAGACGCTGTAATCATATTTCCTTTGTAAAGTTTAAGTTTAACAGTACCTGTAACATTTTTTTGTGTGCTTGTAACGAAAGCTGATAAAGCCTCACGTAAAGGAGTGTACCATTGACCGTTGTAAACAAGTTCGCCGAAAGTGATAGCAAGTTTTGCTTTTTCGTGAGAAGTCATTTTGTCAAGAGTGATGCTTTCAAGTAAGCTATGTGCTTTGTATAAAATAGTACCACCTGGAGTTTCGTAAACGCCACGGCATTTCATACCAACAAGACGGTTTTCAACGATATCAAGTAAACCGATACCATTTGCACCACCGATTTCATTTAGAGCGTAAATGATGTCGATAGCTTTCATTTTTTTGCCATCAAGAGATACTGGAACACCTTTTTCGAAGTCTAAAGTGATGTAAGTTGGAACATCTGGTGCGTTAATTGGAGAAACGCCCATTTCAAGGAAACCTTCTTTTTCGTAAGTTGGTTCGTTTGCAGTGTCTTCAAGGTCTAAACCTTCGTGGCTTAAATGCCATAGGTTTTTATCTTTAGAGTAGTTAGTTTCACGATTGATTTTTAGTGGAATGTTGTGAGATTCAGCGTATTCGATTTCTTCTTCACGAGATTTAATATCCCAAGTTCTCCAAGGAGCGATGATTTTCATTTCTGGAGCGAAAGCTTTGATAGCAAGTTCGAAACGTACTTGGTCGTTACCTTTACCAGTACAACCGTGACAAATTGCATCAGCACCTTCAGCAAGAGCGATTTCAACGATACGTTTTGCAATGATAGGACGAGCGAAAGATGTACCTAAAAGGTAGTCTTCATAAGTAGCACCAGCTTGCATAGTTGGGATAATATATTCATCTACAAATTCTTCTTTTAAATCAGCAACGTAAAGTTTTGAAGCACCAGTAGCTTTTGCTTTTTCTTCTAAACCGTCAAGTTCAGTGCCTTGACCAACGTCACCAGAAACAGCGATAACTTCACAGTTGTTGTAATTTTCTTTAAGCCAAGGGATAATGATTGATGTGTCTAAACCACCTGAATAGGCTAAAACAACTTTTTTAACTTCTGACATAATAATTTCTCCTTCAATATTTATTATATATTTTGTAGGGGCGAACTGTGTTCGTCCGTAATATTGGGTGTATTTATTTGATTATTTGCACTGCGAAAACTCCCTCCGTAAAAATCAAAGATTTTGCCACCTCCCTCGAAGAGGGAGGCTTTTTCCATTGGCTCTTGTGTCGTAAAGTTTGCCTATGTATTCTTGAACGACTCGAAGATGGAGGTTTTTTACCTTGGCTCCCTCTTCGAGGGAGCTGTCACTGCAGTGCCTGAGGGAGTTCGCTTTGCATTATTCCTTGCACGGACGAACGAAGTTCGCCCCGACATTGATTTTATTTATTTAAAACGCTTGCTAAAATTTCAAGTCCAGCATCGATTTCAGCGTAGCTAATATTTAGAGGTGGAAGTAAACGAACTTTGTCTTTTGCAGAAAGAACGATTAAACCGTTTGCTAAACATTCGCCTAAAATAGCACCAACTTCTTTAGTTTTAGGTTTGATACCTATCATCATTCCCAAACCAGTAACGCTTTCAACTTCTTCGATTGCTTCAAGTTTTGCTCTGAAATATTCACCTTTTTTTGTGATTTCAGCTAAATCTAAGCTTTCAAGAACAACTTTTGCACCAGCACATACAACAGGATTTCCACCGAAAGTAGTACCGTGGTCTGAATATTTAAATACGTCTTTTGTAGATTCAGCAAGTAAAAATGCACCTATTGGAAGTCCACCACCTAAGCCTTTTGCAAGAGTTACAACGTCTGGTTTGATGCCAAATTGTTCGTGAGCAAGCATTGTACCAGTTCTGCCGATACCAGTTTGAACTTCGTCTACGATGAACAAGATATCGTTTGCTTTACAGTAGTCATAAACAGCGTTTACGTAGTCTTTGCTTAGAGCGATAACACCACCTTCGCCTTGAACAACTTCAACCATAACTGCACAAAAACCACCAACTTTTAGCATTTCGATTGTTGCATCAGCATCGTGAGCTGGAGCGTAGTCGAAACCTTCAGTGAAAGGGAAGAAGTAGTTGTGGAAATATTCTTGACCAGTTGCTTTCAACGTTGTGATAGTTCTACCGTGGAAAGAATTTTGAAGAGATAGAACTTTGTAACGACCTTCGCCATATTTTTCGAAGCTATATTTTCTTGCGATTTTGATAGCGCCTTCGTTTGCTTCGGCACCAGAGTTTCCGAAAAATACTTTTTCAAAACCAGTCATAGTGCAAAGTTTTTCAGCTAGTTCAATGCAAGGAGTTGTGTAGTATAAATTTGAGATGTGTTGCATTTTTTGTGCTTGATCTGCAACAGCTTTTGCCCAATTAGGGTCGCTAAAACCAAGAGAGTTAACGCCGATACCACTAGTAAAATCGATGTATTTTTTACCATCGATATCAGTTGCAGTTGATGAAGTACCTTCTACAAGCACAACGTCAGCACGTTTATATGTATTTGCGATATATTTTTGATCGAGTTCTATATAATTCATTTTATTCTCCTTAAATTTTATTTTGGGAAAGCTCCCTCAGTCATTGCGATGACAGCTCCCTCTGAGAAGGAGCCAAGAAAAGCCTCCCTCCTCGAGGGAGGTGGCAAAATCCTAAGATTTTGACGGAGGGAGCTAAAATTCGCACGATTTTATATTTAACATTAAAACAAATGTAGGGCAGGGGCTTGCTCCTGCCGTTATATTCGTTGCACAGATTTATTTTACTAAACGTTAATTAATAACAAAACAGAGTACCAATACCTTGATTAGTAAGAAGTTCTATCAAAATTGAATGAGCAATACGTCCATCAATGATACACGAACTTTTCACACCACGTTTAATAGCATCAACGCAACATTCAACTTTTGGAATCATACCACCTGCAAGAACTCCTTCTTTCATAAGTTTAGGAACTTCGTTTAGGTGGATTTCTGGAATTAGCGTACTGTCGTCGTCTTTATCTTTTAAAACTCCAGCGATATCGGTCATTAGAATAAAGTTTACAGCACCGAGTGATGATGCGATTTTTGAGGCTGCAATATCAGCGTTTATGTTATAAACATTTGAATTTTCGTCCATTGCAACTGATGAAATAACTGGGATATAACCGTTATCCAGAGCAACTTTGATAGCGTCTGGGTTAACTTCGGTAACTTCGCCAACTAAACCTAAATCATAGTCATCGAATTTTTTTGCTTTAATCATACCACCGTCAGTTCCACAAAATCCCATCGCTTTACCACCACTGTTTTGCAATAGTGCAACCAAGTCTTTATTAACCTTGCCACAAAGCACCATTTGAACAATATCCATAGTTTCTTCGTCGGTATATCGCAGACCATTTACGAATTTTGCTTCCTTGCCAACTTTGTTTAGCATATTGTTGATTTCAGGTCCACCACCGTGAACCAATACAACTTTAATTCCGACTAAACGTAGCATAACAAGGTCACGCATAACTGCTAATTTTAGTTTATCGTCTATCATAGCATTTCCACCGTATTTTATAACGACGATTTTGTTATGATATTTTTGTATATAAGGTAGCGCGTCAATCAAAATCTGCGAACGGATATGATTTTCAACGCTTATGAGTTCTTCAAACATTTTATTAAAACCTTCTTTATAAATTTAATTTATGTGGTTTGTGCGTAAATCTCCCTCAGTCACTGTGGTGACAGTTTCCTCGATAGAGAGCCAAGGAAAGCCTATCTTCTTGAGGGTAGTAGCAAAATCAAAAGATTTTGACGGAGTGAGCTTGCCAATTATGTTTAACTATTAAGAATGATAATCAGCGTTAATTTTTACGTAATCGTAAGTTAAATCGCAACCCCAAGCAGTAGCTTTTGCATCGCCGTCATTCATATTAATATTAATGAAAACATCGTGTGCTTTTAAGATTTCAAGCGCATCATCGTGTGAAAATACAACGCCACGACCGTTTTTACATACTGTAATAGTTCCGTTTTCTGAAACTAAATCAACTCCGATTAAATTGATGTCAAAATCTGCATTTGCATAACCGATAGCACATAAAATACGTCCCCAGTTTGCATCTTGACCAAACATAGCACTTTTGAAAAGGCTAGATGTGATAACAGATTTTGCAACGATTTTTGCTGTAGTTACATCGCAAGCATTGAATACGTTACATTCTAAAAGTTTTGTAGCACCTTCACCATCTTGAGCCATTTCACGAGATAAATTCATAAGTACTGCATATAAACCTTTGTAGAAAATTTTGTAAGCGTCAGAATTTTCGTCAACGATTTCGTCATTTCCAGCTGTAGCATTTGACATAATTGTCACAGTGTCATTTGTAGAAGTGTCACCGTCAACAGATACCATATTAAATGTATCATCAACCACATTTTTCAGTGCTTTTGTAAGAAGTTTAGCCTCAATATTAACGTCAGTGCTTAAAAAACTAAGCATAGTCGCCATATTCGGGTGAATCATACCAGAACCTTTTGCGATACCACCGATAATACAAGGTTTTCCGTCAATGATAAATTTAACAGCGTGTTCTTTTTTTACTAGGTCGGTAGTTAAAATCGCTTGACACGCAAGTTCGTTTTTGTCTGGAGAAAGACCAGCTGCAAGTTCTTCAACACCGTTTTCAATAGGTTCGATAGGTAAAATTTCACCGATGATACCAGTTGATGCAACGATTACATCTTCGGTTTTGATACCAAGCTGACCTGCTGCAAGTTCGCACATACGAAGTGCTTTTTCTTCACCGTCGATATTACAAGTATTTGCGTTGCCACTATTTACGATGATAGCTTGTGCGATACCGTTTTCAAGGTGTTTTTGCGTGATGATAATTGGAGCACCTTTTACTTTGTTTTGTGTGTACATACCAGCTGAATTACAAGGAACATCACTATAAATTAGTGCTAAATCAAGACGTTCTTTGTTTTTGCGAAGTCCACAGTGAATACCATTTGCCGAGAATCCCTGTGCGGCACAAATGCCGTTTTGAATAATTTCATAACCTTCAAATTTTACTGCCATTTTCCTTACCCCTTATATAAATTTAATTAAAGTCCTGTTGTTTCATCAATACCCATCATAATATTCATACATTGAACTGCTGAGCCTGATGCGCCTTTTCCAAGATTATCAAGTCTAGAACAAAGTAAAATATGCTCATCACTACCTTGGACATATATTTCTAAATTATTTGTATTAGCTAAAGCGTCGGTGCTTAAAAAATCGGTTGGATTTTCTTTGAAAGGCATAACGCTTACGAAGTTTTGGTTTTCATAATGCTTTGCGAAGATTTCGTGCAATTCCAACGCTGTAACCTTTTTGGTAAGCAATCTAGTATGTAGTGGAATTGATACGACCATACCACTGTAAAAATCATCAACAATAGGGTTGAAAACCGGTGCAAAGTCAAGACCTGATATAGTTTTCATCTCAGGAAGATGTTTGTGATGTTGTCCTCGTGCGTAAAATCTAGGCGATTTATATTTATCTGGAAATTGTTCATATTCTGCAATCATAGACTTACCACCACCACTATAACCACTAATTCCGTAGCTAGTTACAGGGAAATCGCTGTCAATAATACCGTGTTTTACAAGAGGATAGCAAAGTGCGATAAAACCACTTGCGTAACAACCTGGATTTGCAACACGTTTTGATTTTGCGATATTCTCGCGATGCTCTGGTGATAATTCTGCGAAACCGTAGTCCCAATCTGGGTTTGTTCGGTGTGCAGTAGAGGCATCAATAACGCGAACGTTAGGGTTTTCGATAAGCGAAACGCTTTCAATAGCCGCCATATCTGGCAAGCATAAGAAAACAAAATCTACGCTATTTAATATTTTTTTCTTTTCATTTATGTCTTTTCGTAGCTCATCTGCAATAGTGACAATTTCAATATCTGTTCTGCCACTAAAACGCTCGAAAATTTGAAGTCCTGTAGTTCCTTCTTTACCGTCAATAAATACCTTGTACATTGTTCCCACCTTAATAAATTTCTGTATTAATATACACCATCTAGATACATTATACTCCTTTTTTTGGAAAATGCAAGCATAATATACCAGAATATGTATAATTATTTACAACTTTGTTAAACTTGTATACTTTTAAAAATAAAGATGTAAATTATTTGTATGCTTTAACATAATAAAGGTTAACTTTGAAGAAAAAAACGAATAATTTAATGTAAAAGTGGCATAATGATATGAAAGAAAAATGCAGTTTAAAAAAATAGTTAAAAAATTTTAGTTAAAAATATTGACATTTCAAAAAATATGTAGTATTATACTGTCAGAAAGATTAAAAATATTTAACTAAATTATTTTAAATAAAGTGAGGAACAAATTATGACTTTTGAACAAATCCGTGATGTAATCGTTGATACAATTAGCTGTGAAGCTGAAGAGGTAACGATGGAGGCAAGCTTATCAGATGATTTAGGTGCAGATTCATTAGACGCTGTAGAACTTAATATGGCAATCGAAGAAGCATTTGGAGTTACAATCCCAGACGAAATCTTAGCAGAGCTTAAAACGGTTGGAGATATTGTAAACTACCTAATTCCAAAAGAATAATCCCAACAAAACCTTCGTTTGTGTAAGCAAATGGAGGTTTTAGTTAAAATTAAACACAAAACACCACGTAGGGTACGACGTCCTCGATGTACCGTTCTATGTAATAAATGTAAACCATTTTAATTTAAACGAACGCATTGGTTTTGACGGACGCATTGGTTTTGACGGACGCATTGGTTTAAACGGACGAACACAGTTCGCCCCTACAAAATACACTGCACTATGTAAAAAAATAACATACACCCAAAACACATACCTATATATAAGGAAGAAATATGGAAATTAAAGATATAAAAGAAATAATTCGTGTTTTCGAACAAAGTGGACTTGAATTTCTTGAGGTTTCAAATGAAAAATCTCATATAAAAATGAAAAAACCGAAAATTTCAGTATCAAAAGCACCTCAAAATAATAATATTTTACAGGTTGAACCTAAAGAAATGATAAATAATTATACGGAAATAAAATCGCCTGTAGTAGGTGTTTTTTATGCATCACCATCTCCAGAAAATCCACCATTTGTATCGGTTGGACAAAGCGTGCAAAAAGGCGACGTTATAGGTCTTATTGAGGCTATGAAGGTTATGAGCGAAATTAAGGCGTCAGCAGATGGTGTTGTGCGTGAAATTTTGGTTTCAAACGAGCAACTTGTAGCATTTGGTGATGTATTAGTGCAAATTGAGGAATAAAATATGTTTAAAAAAATTCTCATAGCAAATCGCTCGGAAATTGCGCTTAGAATTTTGCGTACTTGCCGAGAAATGGGCATTGAAACCGTTGCGATTTATTCTACAGCAGATAAAGATGCATTGCATGTGAGTCTGGCCGATGAGGCTATTTGCGTAGGGTCTGAAAAGGCATCTGAAAGCTACCTTAATATGAAAAATATTATGTCTACAGCTCTTCTTACGGGTTGTGATGCTATTCACCCAGCGTTTGGTTTTTTGTCTGAAAATAGTGATTTTGCAAGGGTTTGCGCAAGAAATAATATAAAATTTATCGGTCCAGATGCTGATATTATTGATAAAATGGGTAATAAATCTCAAGCTCGTGAACTGATGATAGCAAGTGGAGTTCCTGTCGTTCCAGGCTCGAATGGTAGTTTGTTTGAGGCTAAGATAGCACATGAAATCGCCGATGAAATTGGATATCCAGTGTTAGTTAAAGCCTCTGCTGGTGGTGGTGGACGTGGTATGCGTAAGGTGTTTGACTCGAATGAATTCGAACGTGAATTTAACAACGCACAAACTGAATCAGTAGCTTGTTTCGGTTCCAATGAAATGTATATCGAAAAGCTAATTTTAAATCCAAAACATATAGAATTTCAAATTTTAGCAGATGAATTTGGACATATCGTTCATTTAGGTGAGCGAGATTGTTCAGTTCAACGCAGAAATCAGAAAATGATAGAAGAATCTCCTTCGAAAAGCTTAACACCAGAATTGCGTGAAAAAATGTCAGCTGATGCTATAAAAGCGGCTAAAGCAGCAAATTATACCAACGCTGGCACGATAGAATTTGTGCTTGATGCTGACGGAAACTACTATTTTATTGAGATGAACACGCGTATTCAAGTCGAACATCCTGTAACAGAAATGATTACTGGGACAGACCTTATACGAGAGCAAATTCGTGTGGCTGCAGGACTTAAACTTAATTTCACACAAGAAGATATAGTTTTTCGTGGTCATGCTATAGAATGTAGAATTAATGCGGAAAATCCATGGGGAAATTTTGCTCCAAGTATTGGTGAAATCAAGTTTTTGCACTTGCCAAGTGGTAATGGAGTGCGTGTGGATTCAGCGCTTTATCAAGGGTATACACCAAGTCCGTTTTACGATTCTATGGTCGCAAAAATCATAGTTTCAGCCCCTACAAGGCTTGATGCAATAAAAAAAATGCGTCGCTGTTTGGAAGAGCTTATTATAGATGGATTTCACACAAACGCAGAACTTTTGCACTTCATTTTATTTAGCCCAGAATTTGTCAAAGGAAATTACAATACAGGGTTTATCGAGGCGAATTTTAAGTATTTTGAGCAAGCTAAAGACAAGCTTTTGGAAAAATAGGAGTAAAAATTTATGAATCCGTTTAAAAAACGTCGTGAAGAGCTTGAAAATTTGAAAAAACTAAAGCCAACACGATTTGAAACGAAAAAAACTGATGATAATTTGCATTTTAAGTGCAAAAATTGTGAAAATATCATAACACAAGAAGAATTTGACGCAAAAGGAAACTTTTGCCCAAGTTGTGGAAAATACTTTGGTCTTACAGCGAAAAAACGCATTTGTGAGGTGGTAGATGATAATACATTTTTTGAACTTTTTGATGATATAAGTACGATAAATCATATTGAATTTCCAGATTACGAACAAAAAATAAGCGATTTACAGCAAAAAACATCGCTTTCAGATGCTGTTATTACAGGAATTGGAAATATTTTCGGCATAACTACGGCGATTTGTGTGATGGACACAAGCTTTCTGATGGGAAGTATGGGAACTGTTGTTGGAGAACAAATAACGCGATTGGTTGAAAGTGCGACTACGAATAAGTTACCATTGGTAATTTTTTGCGCAAGTGGAGGAGCTAGAATGCAAGAGGGAATTTTATCGCTTATGCAAATGGCGAAAACATCTGCTGCAATAAAAAGGCACTCTAACGCTGGTTTGCTATACATTTCGGTACTAACCCACCCTACAACAGGTGGTGTTACGGCGAGTTTTGCATCATTAGCTGACATTACGCTTGCAAAACCTAATGCGTTAATCGGTTTCGCTGGTCCTCGAGTTATTGAACAGACTATAAAACAAACCTTGCCAGAGGGATTTCAAAGAGCAGAATATTTGCTAGAAAATGGCTTTGTAGACCAAATTGTAACGCGTTCAAATATAAAACACACACTGTATGATATACTAGAAATTCACGGTTACAAGGAGGTGCTTTGTGATACAAGAACTCGAACAAAAATTGCAAAAAATTAATGAACAGCTAGTCAATATGAAAAAATCACCAGCTGATAAGTTGAAAGTGCAAAACTTGAGAAAAAAACAGCAACGATTAATTCAAGAAGGATATCAAAATTTATCACCAAGTGACAGAGTTTTCATTGCAAGACACGCCCAAAGACCAAACGCAAAAGCTTATATTAATACACTTTTTACAGATTTTTTCGAGCAAAAAGGTGATAGATTATCATTTGATGATTGTAGTATTTTAGGCGGAATTGCAAAATTTCACGGTAAACCTGTAACGGTTATAGCACATCTAAAAGGCGAAAATTTAGAGGAAAATATTACGTGTAATTTCGGTATGCCAAACCCATCTGGATATAGAAAAGTTCAGCGTTTAGCAAGACAAGCTGAAAAGTTTAATCGTCCGATTATTACTTTCATTGACACGCCAGGCGCATATCCTGGGATTGAGGCAGAAAAAAATGGCCAAGGCGAGGCGATTGCACAATGTTTAGCTCTGTTTTCCGATTTAAGCGTGCCTATAATTGCAGTAATAATAGGTGAGGGTGGTTCAGGAGGAGCATTAGCGCTAGGTGTGGCAAACACTGTAATAATGCTGGAAAATTCAGTTTATTCCATACTTTCGCCAGAGGGTTTTGCAAGCATTTTGTGGAAAGATTCAAGCAGAAAAGAAGAGGCGTGTGAACTTTTGAAATTGACTGCATTCGACCTTGAAAAACTTGGAGTTTGCGATGCGATTATTCCAGAAGGTGTAGGAAATATTATCTTAAACCAACAAAAAGTTATGGAAAATCTAGATAAAATGTTAATATATGAGCTGAATAAACTGCAAAAGTTTACAAAAAATATGATTCGAGACCATAGGTATAATAAATTTAGAAATATGGGCAAAATTTGCGAAAATCAAGGAGAAAATCAATGAAAACACTAAAAATACTTGAAACTGCAAGTTATGCACCATTAAAAGTTGTGAAAAACGACGATTTGCAAAAATTTGTTGATACAAATGACGAATGGATTGTGTCACGCACAGGAATTAGCACGCGTCATTTTGCTGAGAACGAAACGAACGTTGATATGGCGACAAAAGTAGGGTTGAAATTGCTCGAAAAAAGTGGAATTTCACGAGAAGAAATTTCAGCTGTAATAGTAGCAACCTTTACACCAGATAATTTTACGCCATCTGTAGCGTGTATTGTGCATAAAAATCTAGATTTACAAGAAAATGTACTTACTTTTGATTTTAACACTGCGTGTAGTGGCTTTATTTACGGACTGCATATTGCGAAAGGTTTACTTTTGCAAAATCCTTGTAAAAAGGTAATGTTAATCGGCTCTGAGAAGATTTCAAAACATCTGAATTTTAGCGATAGAAACACATGTGTCTTGTTTGGGGACGGAGCAGGTGGAGCTATTTTAGAACTTAGTGAAATTGACGGAGAAGATTTTTCGATTTTTGGGTGCAAGGGTGACGATAAAACCATCGTTTGTGGTGCGAATGACGGTGAAAAAATATTTATGGCAGGACAAGAAGTGTTTACTTTCGCAGTGACAGTTATTTGTCAAAGTATAGATGAATTACTATCAAAATCAGGCTTAAATATTGATGAAATCGACCATATTGTGTGTCATCAAGCTAATTTGCGCATTATAAATCGTGTGCAGAAAAAAACTAAAATTGAACAGCAAAAATTCTTCGTAAACCTTGATAAATACGGCAATACTTCGAGTGCTAGTATACCGATTGCACTTAATGAAATGAACGAGCAAGGTTTGTTGAAACGAGGAGAAAAAGTAATTTGCGTAGGTTTTGGTGCTGGACTCACTTGGGGTGCGACACTTTTGACGTGGTAGGAGTAAAAAATGAAATTAAATGAATTTTTAAATATAGAATTTCCGATAATTCAAGGTGGTATGGCGAATATTGCGACTGGAGAGTTTGCAGCGGCTGTGTCAAACGCAGGAGGTTTAGGACTTATCGGTGTAGGAGGTATGTCGCCAGACCAACTTCGTATGGAAATTACAAAATGTAAGCAATTGACTCAAAAACCATTTGGTGTAAATATAATGTTACTAAATCCTTTTGTGGAAGAGTTCGCAAAAATAGTAATCGAAGAAAAAGTCAAAGTTGTTACAACTGGTGCTGGAAATCCTTCAAAGTATGTAAAAGATTGGAAAAATGCCGGAATTTTAGTGATTCCTGTTGTTCCAAGCGTGGCAATGGCTAAATTAATGCAAAGAATTGGCGCTGATGCAGTAATTGCAGAGGGTACGGAAAGTGGAGGTCATGTAGGCGAAATTACGACTATGGCGTTGGTTCCACAAGTATGTGACACTGTGTCAATTCCAGTAATAGCAGCTGGAGGAATTGCAAACGGCAGACAGTTTGCGGCAAGCATAGCATTGGGAGCTTGTGGCGTTCAAGTTGGGACTTGTTTGCTTGTGTCAGAAGAATGTCCTATACACTTAAATTACAAAGAGCAAGTTATTAAAGCAAAAGATACAAGCACCGTTGTAACTGGACGTTCGGTTGGCGTGCCTGTTCGTGTTTTGAAAAATCAAATGGCTCGTGAATATATCAGAATGGAGCAGACTGTAACTGATAAAATGGAGCTTGAAAAATATACGTTAGGTTCGCTTAGAAGAGCAGTTTTTGATGGTGATATTAAAACAGGCTCGCTTATGGCAGGGCAAGTTGCAGGTCAACTTAGCGAAATTAAACCTATTCGCACGATTTTTGAAGAAATTATGCAAGGATTTAAAGCTACAGTGGAAAAAATTGGTGAAGAATATGCAAATTAAGGGCAAGAATCTTCAAATTCCATTAATTCAAGGTGGAATGGGAGTGGGAATTTCTCTTGGAAACCTCGCAGGAAATGTTGCGTTGTGTGGTGGAATGGGAGTAATTTCAACAGCAAATCCAGGTTATAGAGCAAAAGATTTTTGGAAAAACTCGAATGAATGCAATATTCAAGCGTTAAAAGAAGAGATTTTGAAGGCAAAAAATATCGCAAAAGGCAAAGGTTTGGTTGCAATTAATGCTATGGTAGCGACGGTTAGTTTCGAAACTATGGTTAAAACTGCGGTAGAGAATATGGTAGATTGCATCATTTCTGGTGCAGGTTTACCGTTGAATTTACCAGAACTTGTAGAGGGTTCCGATGTTGCAATTGCTCCGATCGTTAGTAGTTCGAAAGCAGCTAGAACAATTAGCCGTTTGTGGGACAAGAAATATGGAGTAGCCGCGGATTTTATCGTAATTGAAGGACCTACTGCTGGTGGACATCTTGGTTTTTCGAGTAAGGATTTAAAAGAAAATACAACTCAGTCACTTGAGACTATTTTGAGTGAAGTTCGTGAAATAATTAAGCCTTTTGAGGAAAAATACGCTAGAAAAATACCACTTTTCGTGGCAGGAAGTGTAAATACTCGTGAAAAAGTAAAAAAAATGCTAAATTTAGGAGCTGACGGTGTTCAAGTCGCTACTCGATTTATAGCCACAAAAGAATGTGATGCCTCTGAAAAATATAAGCAAACATATGTAGAAGCGAAAAATTCACAAGTTCGCATAATAAAAAGCCCAGTTGGTATGGACGGACGTGCATTAAGTACACCTTTTTTAGAAAAACTTGATAAAATCGGAAGAATTGAACCTAAAAAATGTATAAATTGCATACACACGTGCAATCCGAAAACTACGCCTTATTGTATAACTGACGCACTGATAAATGCAGCAGTTGGTGATTTTGACGAAGGTTTATACTTTTGTGATGATGACGTTGATGCGATAACTAAGATTTCAACGGTAAAAAATGTTATAAGTGAGCTTTTTGACGTGGAGGAAAATTAATGAAAATTGCATTTATTTATGCTGGACAAGGTAGCCAATTTGAAAAAATGGGTGAAGATTTATATAAAACACAACCGATTTTTGCTAAAACACTTGATGCAATAGATAAAAACGGCAAAATTAAGCAATTATGCTTTGAAGGTAGCATTGAAGAATTATCGAAAACTTCTAATACGCAACCTTGTATGGTAGCTTTTGCTATAGCTATTACGAGAATGCTGAAAGATTATGGAATTTATCCTGAAATTACAGCAGGACTTAGTTTAGGGGAGTATTCAGCGCTAAATTGTGCAAATGTGCTAAATGATGAGCAATCTTTGGAGCTAGTAACCTTTCGTGGTGAACAAATGGAGCAAGCATCTCAAGGGTTAAATTGCAAGATGTACGCTATTTTAGGAATTGAGCGTAAACAACTTAAAAAGGCTTGCGAACAGGCATCAAACCTAGGTATTGTATCCATTGCAAATTATAATTGTCCAGGACAAATTGTAATAGCTGGCGAGAGCGATGCCTGTAAAAAAGCGTCTGACTTAGCTTTAGAATTAGGAGCTAAACGTGCAATAGAACTTAATGTTTCAGGTCCTTTTCATACAAAATTAATGAAATCGGCAGGACTTGCTTTGAATAAAAGATTTACAACCGAAAAGTTTGGTGAAATGCAAATTCCAGTAGTTTTTAACGTGTTAGGCACTGAAAAAAGTAAGGAAACAAATATCAAACTACTACTTGAAAAACAGGTGCAATCTAGCGTTTATTTTGAGGATAGTATACGATATATGATTAAAAATGGTGTTGATACTTTCGTTGAAATCGGAGGAGGAAAAACACTGACTGGCTTTATTAAGAAAATTTCAAAAGATGTTGCAACATACCAAGTCTTTGATGTGAAATCACTTGAAAATACACTTTGTAAGATAAAAGGAGAAACTGTATGCTAAAAGATAAAATCGCAGTAGTAACGGGTGGCTCTCGAGGAATAGGACGTGCGATTTGCGTTGAACTTGCAAAAAATGGTTCATGCGTTGTTATAAATTATATGGGAAATGAGCAAAAAGCACTTGAAACTGAGCAACTTTGCAAAGAATTTGGAGTAAAAACGCTTGTAATCAAGGCTGATGTGTCAAAATTTGAGCAAGTTGAGGCTATGTTCACACAAATTATGGCAAATTTCGGTCGAGTTGATATTTTAGTTAATAATGCTGGAATTACAAAAGATAATCTGTTAATGAGAATGACTGAGCAAGATTTTGATGATGTTATCAACATTAATTTAAAGGGAGCTTTTTTGTGTATGAAACAGGTTTATCGCATTATGATGAAACAAAAGTATGGAAAAATTATTAATATTTCAAGCGTTGTCGGAGTTGTGGGGAATGCTGGTCAGATGAATTACTCGGCGAGTAAAGCTGGTGTTATTGGAATGACAAAATCTATGGCAAAGGAACTTTCGGCGCGTGGAATTAATGTAAATGCAGTTGCACCGGGTTTCATAAAAACTGATATGACAGAGGAATTAGGAACGCAAATCTTAGAAAAAGCAGCTCAAGAAATACCGTTAAAGCGACTTGGCGATGCGCAAGATATTGCAAATACAGTGTGTTTTTTAGCCTCTGATAAAGCAAGCTATATAACAGGTCAGGTTATAAATATTGATGGCGGAATGGTGATGTAAGATGAAAAGAAGAGTGGTAATTACTGGCGTTGGTGCTGTTACTCCTATTGGCAATAACGCTACAGAATATTGGGAAAATTTAAAAAACGGTGTGTGTGGTATTAATGAAATTACGCATTTTGACACGTCAAATCATAAAGTGAAACTTGCAGCAGAAGTGAAAAATTTAGATTTTTTAAAGCATATGAGCAAAGCTGAGTTTCGCAAACAAGATAAGTTTACTTCCTTTGCGGTGGTGGCAGCAAAAGAGGCTATCGTACAAAGTGAAATTAACTTAGAAGAAGTTGATTTAGACCGATGTGGCGTTATGATTTCGTCTGGGATAGGTGGAATTGAAACCATTTCAGCCGAGCAAGTTCGTGGAATGGAACGAGGATTTGATAAAGTTTCAGCATATTTCATACCGTCAGCTATTTCTAATATGGCGGCGGGAACGGTTGCGATAAATCACGGATTTAAAGGCATTTGTAACTCGGTAGTAACGGCCTGCGCAGGTGGAACAAATGCAGTTGGAGATGCTTTTAGATACATTCGAGATGGATATGCTGAGGTTATGCTATGTGGAGGTACGGAGGCTAGCATAACACCACTTGCGATTGGTGGATTTACCTCACTTCGTGCATTGTCTGAAAGTACGGATAAAAATCGCGCATCTATCCCTTTTGATAAAGAACGCTCTGGTTTTGTTATGGGAGAGGGCTCTGGAGTGCTATTTTTAGAAGAATATGAGCATGCAAAGGCTAGAAATGCTAATATTTTGTGTGAAATCGTTGGATATGGTGTGAGTTGCGATGCTTATCATATGACAGCGCCAGACCCAACAGGTGAAGGTGCGAGCAAAAGTATGAAAAATGCAATAAATGACGCTTGTATAATTACTGATGATATCGACTACATTAATGCACACGGAACATCAACTCCTATGAATGATAAAGGTGAAACATCGGCTGTGAAATTAGCTTTTGGAGAAGAAAAAGCTAGCAGAGTTTTGATGAGTTCAACCAAGTCTATGACAGGTCATTTGCTAGGTGCATCTGGTGCTATCGAAGCAATCGCTACGTGTATGGCAGTTAAAAATGATTTTGCACCACCTACAATAAATTACGCAGTGAAAGATGAAGATTGTGATTTAGATATAATTGCAAATATCGGTCGAAAAACAAAAATAAATTACGCTATGTCAAATTCACTAGGTTTTGGTGGTCATAATGCGACTATTATACTTAAAAAATACGAGGTGTAAATTATGGAGTTAAATTCTAATCAAATTCAAAAAATAATTCCGCATCGCTATCCATTTTTATTAGTGGATAAAATAACAGATTTTGAAGTTGGTAAGTGGGCTAAAGGCATAAAATGCGTTTCTGCAAATGAAATGCATTTTTGTGGACACTTTCCAGAACAACATATTATGCCGGGAGTGTTAATTGTAGAGGCACTTGCACAAGTTGGTGCTATAGCAATTATGACAAAAAAGGAAAATAGAGATAAACTTGCACTTTTTCGTGGTATAAACGGTTGTAAATTTAAAAAACAAGCTGTTCCAGGCGATGTCTTAGAGCTTGAGGTATCTATAATTAAAGAACAAGGTGTAATTGGAATCGGAAAAGCAGTTGCTAAAATATGTGGCAAAGTTGCAGTGGTTGCAGAACTAACATTTGCAATTACAGAAAAAAATGCATAAAAATTACTTGAAAATTTGTGCTTTTTATGTTAAAATTAATTAAACAGTTCCTATTGTACTAAAGTAAGGAGGTCGAATATGACCTCCTATAATTATGTATGTGTATACGCGATTTTGTTCAGTATAAGTGGGAAAAAAGAAAGATAAGGTAGTGATAATTTTGCTTGAAACGAACTTTTTAAATATCTATTCGAAATTTAAACTTGAATTTTATAAAAAAATATTTTCTCGCTTTGAAAATCGTGAGGCGACTCTAACGGCGGTAGAAATTTTTTGTGTTGAGGCAATTTATGCGTTAGATAAGCCAACAATACAAAATTTTGCGAACTTTATTGGCATTTCATCGCCAAATGCTGCGTATAAAGTTAATAGTTTGATAAAAAAAGGTTATGTAAATAAAGTTCAGTCGGAAGTGGATAAAAGGGAATTTCATCTTGAAGTTTCGGATAAATTTATGGACTATTATGGGTTGACTTATGACTATACCAAAGTTGTTGTAGAGCGTATGAAACAGCGATTTACACCAGATGAAATTGAGCAATTAGACAGGTTTATCGACATAATAGTGAACGAACTTATGAGTGATGCCAATGTTGGATTTGATAAATAAACAAGTTGTAAAATAAATAATAAAGCGATGTAATTAACCAGATGTAAGTTATTAAAAGTTTGAAGATTAAAGGGAGATGTGAAAAATGTCTGGAGTAAAACCTGTACCAATCACTGCACCAAAATTTGTAAAACCAGTAAGAAAAATTGATGGACACGTACATTTGCGAACAAAAAAAGGATACAATGTATTCACACCGGAAGAAAGATTAGCTTTTAATGAGGTTATGGATATCGACCATTCGTTGATTTTAACTGTCGAAAAGCCACTAGGATTAAGTGCTGAGGAATTGTTGGAAGATCCAAGGATTTTTGCAGAAGACGCTGTATCAATTTGCGAACAATTTCAAGGAAAATTTTCTTGGTTTTGCAATTTAATTCCTGATGGAACTAGTGAAACGTATAAAATTCTTGAAAAATATAAAAAAATGGGCGCTGTTGGCGTTGGAGAAGTGGCAATTCCAATGCGATTCGATGATCCTCGATTTGATCATATGCTCGATTGTTGCCAATCACTTGAGATGCCGATTATGACGCATATGAATTCAACACTTACAAACAAAGGTATTGTTGACGAACCTGGGCTGATTCTCTTGGAACGCGCATTAAAAAAATACCCAAAACTTGTTTATATAGGGCATTCGCAACCGTTTTGGAGTGAAATTGATTTGTGTGATGGAAATACCGACCGAGATGGGTATAATTCTGGGCCAGTGAAGGCTGGTCGCTTGGTAGATTTGTTGTCGAATTATGAAAATTTGTATGGCGATTTATCTGCTAACAGTGGTGGTAATGCGATTATGCGCGACCCTGATTTTGGCAATGCGTTTTTGGAGAAATTTCAAGATAAATTGATGTATGGCACGGATACGCTAAGTACAAATTTGCATTATCCACTTGGAGCATATTTGGATAGTTTACTTGCACAAAATAAACTTACACGTGAAACTTATGCTAAAATTTGTCGATATAATATAGTGAAATTATTGGATTTGGGAATTTAAAAAACAAAACGTCGCTTAGTGGGAAAAAATCTCTAAAAGACGACGTTTTTTGAATTTGTTACAAAAAAGAAAAATGTTTACAATTAAAATCATTATTATACTTGATTTTTGTGACAAAATAATGCATAATAGTTATAATAATGTATTTATGAAAGGACGTCTAATTTAATGAAAAATCATGAATTAGTGCTAGTTATCGACTTTGGTGGGCAATATAACCAATTAATCGCGCGTAGAGTGCGTGAATGTAACGTTTATTGCGAAGTTAAACCTTTTTCTATAACTATCGAGCAAATAAAAGCTATGAACCCTATCGGCATCATCTTTACAGGTGGTCCTAACAGCGTTTATGATGAAAAATCTCCAAAAATCGACAAAGAAGTGTTCGAACTTGGCATTCCGGTGCTTGGTTTGTGCTATGGTTCGCAACTTATGGCTCATACTTTAGGTGGTGTTGTAAAAACGGCTCCGGTTGGTGAATTTGGGAAAACTGACACAAATTATAACGTTTCAAGCCCATTATTTACAGATTTACCAGAAAAAGCTGTATGTTGGATGAGTCACGTTGACTATATCGCACAGGTTCCCCAAGGGTTTGAAGTTGTAGCAACAACAAATGATTGTCCTTGTGCATCTATGCAAAATACAGAGCGTAAATTATATGGAATTCAGTTCCACCCAGAAGTTAATCACACAGAATATGGCACAAAAATGCTGCACAATTTCTTATATAATGTGTGCGACGCAAAAGGCGACTGGACTATGGCTGACTACGCAAAAACTGCAGTAAATGCTGTTCGTGAAAAAGTTGGCGACGGTAAAGTTTTACTTGCACTTTCAGGTGGTGTTGACAGTTCGGTTTTAGCAGCATTACTTGCAAAAGCTGTTGGAAATCAACTTACTTGTATCTTCGTAGACCACGGTTTAATGCGTAAAAACGAAGGCGATGAAGTTGAAAATGCATTTAAAGATTGGGATATAAACTTTGTACGCGTAGACGCTGAAGAGCGTTTCTTATCTCGTCTAGCTGGAATTTCTGATCCAGAGACAAAACGTAAAGCTATTGGTGAAGAATTTATCCGTGTGTTCGAAGATGAAGGCAAAAAAATCGGATCTGTTGACTTCCTAGCACAAGGTACGATTTACCCTGACGTTATCGAATCAGGCCACGGCGATGCTGCTGTAATCAAATCACACCACAACGTTGGTGGACTTCCAGATCACGTTGATTTCAAAGATATCGTAGAACCTCTACGTCTATTATTTAAAGATGAAGTTCGTGCTTTGGGTGAAGAATTAGGTTTAGACCCAGTTCTTGTTTGGCGTCAACCTTTCCCAGGTCCAGGTCTTGCGATTCGCGTTATCGGAGATATTACTAAGGAAAAATTAGATATTTTACGTGATGCAGACTATATTTTCAGAGAAGAAATTGCAAAAGCTGGGTTAGATAGAGATATTCACCAGTATTTCGCAGTACTTACAAATATGAGATCAGTAGGCGTTATGGGCGATTTCAGAACATACGATTACACATTAGCGCTACGCGGCGTTACAACATCTGACTTTATGACAGCAGATTTCGCAAAAATCCCTTACGAGGTTCTTGAAGAAATTAGCCGCAGAATCGTAAATGAATGTAACGGCATCAATCGTATTGTGTACGATGTTACCACTAAGCCACCTTCTACTATTGAGTGGGAATAAACTAAATACCCTTAAAAAACGTGATAAACAAAGGGTTTTAGGCACATTTTAAAAGTGTGTGATACTACTGTGATACTAAAAATTATTTTAACCAATAATGCAATGTATTTTCCACAATAAAAAAACAAGAGTAAAACCTCCTGTTTCGCTAAGTTTAAAAACTTAGTTGAAATGGGAGGTTATTTTTTATGCTTGAAATTTTTGATACATCGTGAGTGCAAAGTGAGTACAGCTAGTTTGAAGGGAATTTTAGTTTCCAGTCAAAATATTGGTCACGAGTAATTTCGCCATCTTTAAGTTGTTGCTTTTTTTCAAGCCACATCTTCATAAAATCATTCGCAAGACCATAATTAAACCAAATTCCAACAGGAGCTCGTGCTGGATAGTCGTCATTATCATAATATCGCACAGAAGTATCTGGATTTGCGTTAGTTTTGCCTTCATTTCTAACCATTTGAAACAAATTAACGCACCCAGGAGTAGATTCTTCTAGCCAAAAAAATGTTTGAACAATGTATAATGCACTACCAGTATGGTCTTCTACAAAATTTTGGTAATTAACATCTAAAATTTGTGCAATTTGCACTAAAGCCTCTTTTTTTGGAACTCTATAATTAGTTTCATATTGAGCAATTCTATTATCAGCAGAATGTTCTGGAAAACCTAATGCAATACCTAAATCACGTTGTTTCATATTTCTAAAAGTTCGTATTTTCTTGATTTTCTCTCCGATTGTCATTTTTAAATTATCTCCTTTTTTATTCTTAGTATAACATAATCTAAACAAAAAGGGAAGAAAAATATTAACAAAAATGATAATATTTATATTGACAAGAATTAAAATATAGCATATAATTAAAATCAACATTAACAAAAAAGTTAATTACGAAAGGAGAGAAAAATGGATACAAACAAATTCATAACGTCAGACGAAGTAGCAATTGAGTTAGGTGTTTCAAAATCACAAGCTTACAAAATATTACAAAAATTAAATGCAGAATTGAGAGAAAAAGACTTTTTTACCATAGCTGGTAAGGTTAGCAGACAGTTTTTTGAGGAAAAATTCTACGGATTTAAAGAAAGTGGGGAATAAATATGCCAGCATACAAAGACGAGCGTTACAACACTTGGTACACTGCCTTTTATTATACAGATTGGCAAGGAAAACGAGTAAAAAAGATGAAAAGAGGTTTCAAAACTAAAAAAGAAGCTGATGAATGGTCAAGAAATTTCTTGATGGGACAGCAAGCCGATTTTAATATGAACTTCGAGGAGTTTGTGCAAATCTATTTTGAGGATATAACTCCAAGAATACGAGAAAATACGATAAATAATAAAAAAAACATTACAAAAAATCAAATATTGCCTTATTTTGCTAAAAAAACAGTAAATAGTATAAAGGCAACAGATATAAGAAAGTGGCAAAATATAATTATGTCAAAAAATTATTCGCAAACTTATATGAAGTCAATACATAACCAAATGTCAGCAATTTTTAATTTTGCAGTAAATTATTATGATTTAAAGAGTAATCCTTGTGCAAAAGCTGGTAGTATTGGCAAAAAACAAGCTGATGAGATGGATTTTTGGACAAAAGATGAGTTTTCGCAATTTATTGATGTGATGATGGATAAACATAAATCTTATATTGGCTTTAAAACTTTATTTTGGACAGGTTTGAGAATTGGCGAATTGCTAGCTTTGACCGTTGAAGATATAAATTTTGATGAAAAAACATTAAGAGTATGCAAATCTTATCAAAGAATTAACCGAAAAGATGTAATTACAGAGCCGAAAACACCAAAAAGTAATAGAACTATATCAATACCAGATTTTCTAGTTGAAGATTTGAGAGATTACATAAAATGTATGTATAGTCGAGAAGCTACAGATAGGTTATTCCCAATTTCTAAAAGTTATTTTCATTCCGAAATGAAACGTGGGTGCAAGCTTAGTGGGGTGAAAAAGATACGCTTACATGATACTCGTCACAGTCATTGTGCAATGTTATTTGACATGAATATACCAATTTTGGAAGTTTCAGAGCGTTTAGGACACGAAAAAGTTGAAACTACGCTAAATATTTATGCACATATTTATCCAAACAAACAAAAAGAATTGTCGAATAAATTAAATGAGATTTATGGGGAGAAATTTTAAATGTCAGCTAAAAATATGGATAAAAAGAACCGATTTCGCAGTAAAACAATAGGTTTTCGTGTTTCTCCAGAAGAATGGGCGAGTTTTGAACAGGCTGTGGAACTTTCTGGACTTACAAAACAAGATTATATGATAGCAAGGATTGAGCAAAGGGAAATCGTAGTACAAGGCAATCCACGAGTTTACAGAGCATTAAGAGAGGAATTAAAGGAGGTGATGCTGAAATTAGAAGAAATTAGCAAAAATCAATGTGAAAATATAGAAAGCGAGGTGTTAGATACGATAAAATTGATAAATTTAACTTTAAATGGACTAAAAAATGAAAATTGAATAATTAAAGACGGAGAAAACTATGGATAAAGAAATAAAAAAAGAGATTGCTCCTTTACCATCTGTTGACGCAGATGAGGAACAATCTTCAAATATAATCAATGAAATTATACCAGAAAATGACGAAAAAAGCAACCATATTTTTAAGAAAATGGCTAAATTATTAGCGAAATATCCAGATAAATACCCACAAAACGATATTGGTGCATCACGACTTTTCTATGCTTGTTACAGAAAAAAGGTGGTTTATGTGCTTGAAACTAAGTGCTGGTACATATATAACGGCGAAATATGGCAAAAAGACGAGGGAAATCTTAAAATTATGGAGTTAATTAAAGAATTTGTACTTAATTATGTGAAAATTGCTTTAAACGCAGGATATGATGAAGAAGATAAAAAAGAAAGTGGTATTGTAAAATTTGCAAACAAACTTTGTAGTAGGTCTAAGCGAGATGCGATAATTAAGGACGCAAGTTCGATTTTTCCTATGAGTTTTAGTAATTTTGACAGCAAAACTTATCTTTTTAATTGTAAAAATGGAACTTTCAACCTAAAAACTGGCGAATTGCAAGAACATTCGCCAGCTGACTACATAACAAAAATTGCAAATGTAAGCTATGATAAAAACGCAACTTGTGAACGTTGGGTGCAGTTTGTGAGTGAAATTATGCAAAATAACAAAGAAAATGAAGTGTTTTTACAAAAATGTTTCGGTTATGCGATGAGTGGCGACACAAATCTTGAATGTTTTTTCATTTTTTATGGAAGTACCACAAGAAACGGAAAATCAACCACTTGCGAAACAATTTCCTACATCTTTGGAGATTACGCAACCAATGCTCAAGCAAAAACTGTTGCGAAAAACAACCGAGATGGCTCATCAGCGACACCAGATATTGCACGTCTAAAAGGTGCTAGATTTGTGACGATGGCAGAACCAGAAAAAGGGCTTGAAATCGACGTTTCTTTGATAAAACAGCTAACTGGTGGTGACCGTTATACTGGTCGATTTTTGAATGAAAACCCTATTGAATTTACACCAGAATTTAAAATTTTTATCAATACAAATCATTTACCAAGAGTGAACGATGACACGATTTTTTCGAGTGAACGTGTGAAAATTCTACCTTTTGAACGTCATTTCAACCCAGAAGAACAAGATACTGGACTAAAACAACAGTTTAAAATGGAAAATATGGCGAGTGGTATCTTTAATTGGCTGATTGAGGGGTATAATTTGCTGAAAACTGATGGTTTAGACACTCCGAAAGCTGTAATTGATGCAACTTTGGCTTATCGTGAGGAAAGCGACACGATGGGAATGTTTTTAAATGAAGTGACCCACGAAGTTATTGGAGCTAAGGTTTCAACTAAGATTTTATATGATGAATATAAAGAATGGGCGAAAGATAATGGCTATCACGCACTAAATGTTAAGAATTTTATAGCAGAAATGCGAAAAAGATATACAATTGTTAGAAGTGGTAAGCGTGGAAATGAAATTCACGATGTTGATATAATTCCTAAAAATTTATCTTGGAATTTTTAAAGGTGTGATAGCAAGAAATTGAAAAATGATAAAAAATAAAAAAATTTTTGAGCAAAAACTACGTATCATCGTATCACACGTATCACACTTGAGCTAAATCGTGATACGAGTGATACGTGATAGCAGGTTTTAGCCTCGGCGAAAAAAACACTTTTTTTGTTTGAGTAAAAATTAGGTATCACACCTATCACACCTATCATCAAAAATAAAAAATTAGAAAGCGAATACATATGAAAAACATACAAATCAGCGAGGAGTTATTTTTCAAGCTAATCAAATTCCATCTTTTTAATGACTATGAAGATGCAAAATTTATTGAGCAAGAAATAGAAACGAAAATCGAAAAAATGCTAAAACGAGATTATTATACAAAATATAAAACAGCTCTGACAGCAGAAGAACGAGAACAAGCACGTCAAAAATACCTTGATAATATTGGTATGAAAGACAGTTTCAGATGGTAGATTTTCTTCTAGTTACAGTTACAATAATGTGTCACATTATTGTAGTTTGGGGTTAAGGAGAATTAATAATTAGGAGGAAAATTATGAAAACAATTTTAGAACAAATCGAAGAAACAAAAGCGACTATTGAACAATGTGAAGTAAAATATTCACAACTATCACACCAAAAAGATAAACTCATCACACAGCATAATTCTATCGAACGCAAAAAACGTACACGTCGATTAATTGAAAAAGGTGCAATTTTAGAAAGTACAAAACTTAAAGATTTATCAAGCGAGCAACTTAAAAATGTGCTGAACTTAATTTTAAATACTGAGCAAGCACAAAATATTTTAAACGAGATTGCAAAAGGTGAGGAGCGAGCCTAGTTCCCTTATTTATAAGGGCGCACTTATACACCATCTTTGATGGTGCGTGCGTTCTGCGAAGCGTTAGGGGAAATCCCTAAGACCCTTTTTTAATACGTTAAGATAAGGAGGCGTGTTATGGCAATATTTCATTGCTCAATTAAAATTGTAAGCCGTGGCAAAGGCAAGTCAGCAGTCGGTGCATCAGCTTACAGAAGTGGTACAAAAATGTTAAACGAGTATGACGGTATCACCCACGATTACACGAAAAAAGGTGGCATATTTTCATCAACAATTTTACTTCCAGAAAATGCTCCAAATAAATTTTTAGATAGGAATATTTTGTGGAATGAAGTTGAGAAAATAGAAAAATCTAAAAACTCACAACTAGCAAGAGAGATTGAAGTTTCAATTCCTAAAGAAATTCCAAGTGAACTTTGGCAAGGTTTAATGAACAAATATTGTCAGCAAAATTTTGTAGATAAAGGTATGATTGCAGATTTTTCGATACATAACAATGATGAAAATAATCCCCACTGCCATATTTTACTGACAATGCGACCTTTAAATTTAGATGGAACTTTTGGTGCAAAATCAAAAAAAGAATATGTTTTAGACGAGAATGGGCAAAAAATTAAACTCCCAAGTGGAAGTTATAAGTCTGTAAAAATTAGCACTGTTGATTGGAATGAGCAGAGCAAAGCTGAACTTTGGCGAGGTAATTGGAGCAATATTTGTAATAAATATCTTCAAGAGTTAGGAGTTGATGAAAAAATTGACCACCGAAGTTATGAACGTCAAGGAGTTGATAAAATTCCATCAATCCATCTTGGAGTTAGTGCTTCACAAATGGAAAACAAGGGAATTAAGACCCAACGTGGTGAGTTAAACCGTCAAATTTTGCAAGATAATAAGGAGCTTAGAATTTTAAATGCGAGAATGACAAGGCTCAACATTTATAAAAATGAAGTTATGCGAAAACCTTTAGACACGGCTTTAAAACGTGAGAAACCGAGTGTTGTTGCAATGCTAAATTCAGTTTCCAAAACTCCAGCGAATACAAATTACCAGAAGAAAATGCGAACTAAGAATTTTGCGAAAGCTATATCATTTGTCAACAAATATGGCATTGAAGAAATTGACGATTTTTACAAATCTATCAACGATATGAACCGAAGTTTTCACACTTTAAAAAGTGAAATCATAGCCGAAGAAAAAATCAAAGCACAAGCTGTGGATAATTTGGACAGCTATAATTTATATAAAAAACTTCAGCCGATTTACAAGAAATATACAAAGCTTAATGTTCTAGCACAACTTCCATTTAAACAAAAATATTCTAAAGAAATTGAGAAGTATAAGCAACTTGATGTTTATTTTAAAGATTATTATAGCAAAAATGGTAAGATTAGTCGCAAAACTTTTGAGAAAGCCGTTGACAATTGCGATAGAAATGTTAAATCTTTAAACTGGCGAATGGTATTGTTTAAAGATGAGATTGCTATTGCTGAGATTGTGAAAAGGCAGTTTGAGGAGATGTGTAAGGGCGAGGAGGTTGTATTAAGCAAAGATAGGAATAATGAAAGATAAGATAGTTTTATCTTATTTATATAATAAAACACATTATATGGATGCTAAAATTATTTATTTTATTTAAAATTAGCATCCATTATTACGTTGTAATAGTTCTTTTTATTTCCTTGATAGGAATAAAAGTTCAAAAATAATGAAAAAAACTACTTGATATATGTTATGATATGTGTTATTATGTATCATATAGTATAAAATTTAGTTGCATAAGGAGAGTTGAAATGGCAACAATTACAGCAACACAAATAGCTAATAAATTAGACATTTCACGTTCGTATTTGTATCATTTGAAGAAAAATGGTGCTTTTGAGCTTGAAAAAAAAGATGGAAAACCAATTTGGACTGAAGATGTAGTCAATAAACTTAAAATATATTTAGATAATAGAAAACCAGATGAAATTATAGAAGTTCCAACTTATAAAACAACTAAAATAAATAATCGAAGATACTTAGGGAATAAATATAAATTATTAGATTTTATTAAAGATATAGTTAATGAGAAATGTGAAAATATTAATACAATAGCAGATATATTTTCTGGAACTGGAGCAGTAGCTTCGGCTTTTTTAGATAAAAAAATAATAACAAATGACTTAATGTATAGTAATTATATTTGTCATATTGCTTGGTTTAGCAACGAAGAATACTCTAAAGATAAAATTGTTGAATATATTAATTGCTATAATGCCTTAGATGTTGATGAAGGAAATTATATGACATATAACTTTGCTGATACATTTTTTAGTTATAAAGATTGCTCAAAAATAGGTTATATCCGTGAAGATATAGAAAAAGCTTTTAATGATAAATTAATCAATAATAGAGAGAGAGCATTACTTATAACGTCGTTGTTATATGCAATGGACAAAATAGCAAATACTTGTGGGCATTATGATGCTTATAGAAGAAATGCTGAGTTTACTAAAAATATAGAACTTTCAGTGCCACAACCAAGTAAGGTAAATGAAAATAATTGTTGTTACAATAAAGATGCAAATGAATTAGTTAAAGAAATAGAGGTTGATTTAGTTTATATAGACCCACCTTATAATTCAAGACAATATTGTGATGCGTATCACGTTTTAGAGAATGTAGCTAAATGGGAAAAACCAGAAGTGTTTGGAGTAGCTCGAAAAATGGACAGAAAATCTTTGAAAAGTAATTACTGCACAACTAAAGCAACCAAGGCTTTTGAAGATTTAATTGAGAATATAAAGGCGAAATATATAGTTTTATCATATAATAATATGGCAGAAAAAGGAAATGATAGGTCAAATGCTAAAATATCTGATGAAGATATTATGCGTATTTTAAATAAAAAGGGAGAAGTTGAGGTGTTTTCTTCAAGTTATAAAGCATTTACGACTGGAAAATCTAATATATCAGAAAATGAAGAAAGATTGTTTGTGTGCAAATGTTACGATAATAAAAAAGAGTTAGTATCATCACCTCTTAATTATATAGGTGGAAAATTCAAACTATTACCTCAAATATTACCGTTGTTTCCTAAAGATATAACAACATTTGTAGATTTATTTTCAGGTGGTTGTAACGTAGGTATAAATGTAAATGCAAATAATGTAATTTTTAATGATTTACAACAACATTTACTATATTTATTTAATACTTTTAAAAATTTGGACAAAGAAACAACATTTGAAATAATTGAGGGATATATCGAACAATATAATCTCTCGAAAACCTCTGAAAATGGATATGACTTTTATAATTGTGAAAGTGGAAAAGGATTAGGGGATTATAATAAGAATAAGTTCTTGGAATTAAGAAAAGCATTTAATGAAAAATCGAATCATCAAGACTATGGATATTATGTAATGTTATATGTTATGATAGTGTATTCATTTAATAACCAAATTAGATTTAATAGCAAAGGTGAATTTAATTTACCAGTCGGTAAGCGAGATTTTAATTCAAAAATGCAAATAAAATTATCTAAATTTATAGATAGATTAAAAAGTGGCGATTACACATTTATATGTAGTGATTTTGCTGATATTAACATTGAAAAATATGATAAAAATAGTTTTATATATGCTGACCCTCCATATTTAATTACTTGTGCAACTTATAATGAACAAGGTGGTTGGAATGAAGAAAGGGAAGAACAATTATTAAAATATTTAGATGATATTCACAAAAAAGGATATAGATTTGCATTATCTAATGTTCTTGAAAGCAAAGGTAAAAAAAATGTTATACTAATGAAATGGTTAGAAAAAAATAATGATAAGTATAAAATTATAGATTTAAATTTTAGTTATTCAAATTCAAATTATCAAACAAAAGATAAGACTAATTCATCAAGAGAAGTATTGATAATAAATTATAATATTTAGTAAGGAGATAATATGGCAAGTAAATTTCCGTATAAGAGTTATTGTTGGAGTGTTGGAACAACCAGTTATCGAACAGAGCATTTTAATTTAAGTATAGAAAAACAAGTAATATATATGAATGAGTTTAAAAATTTACCTCAAAATCAAAATAAAACTTGGAAAGCTTTGCAAAGCGATTATTATTACTTTTTAAAAGATAAGAATTTCTTAACAGGTGATGCAAATAGACCAGATAAAGATGCAAGAGAAAAGACATCTGGTCTAGTAGACATTGGACTTTTAGATGATAATAGAGATTTGACAGAAGTTGGCGAGGCTTTGTTTAAATTATGTAGCAATAATGATTTTGATAGTAATAATTTTCTTGAAATAGCAAAAGATAGCTTTATATATCTTAAACAACTTTTGAAAACTTACAATAACGTAGATGGAAATATAGTTCGCCCTTTTGTTGTATTTGCATATTTACAATCTAAATTGGGGTATTTAACTAATGATGAGTTTAAATATTTACTTCCGTTGTGTATAAATTTAGAAACAACATTACTTATAGAAAATGAAATTAAATCTAATAGACAAGGCATTAACAATACAGATAAAATGCTTGAAAATATTATTATGTCTATGTCTAACTATAAATCAGCATATAAATATTTCTTATCAAATGAGGTAACAGAAGAATTGATATGCGAAATAGGAATGAATAGAAAAAGTAAAGATTATGATAAGTGTTATTTTTCATTTTTTAATGAGTTGAAGCAAGTTATTATTGATAAAAAAGATGATTTAGTACCACTTTATGAAACTGTTAAGAAAATAAGTGGAAAGTCTAAAAATTTTTGGAGTACATATTTATTTAAAAGTTTTAATCGTGGTGGAATTAAAAAGAATGGTAGAAATTACTTAAATACTAACGATTTAACTAAAATAAGTACAGAAATCGAGTTTAAAGAAGTATTTTTCAAGATTTTACACTTATTTAAAATGAAAAGTACTCTTTCAGATTATATGGATTTAAACAGAAGATATTTTAAAATAACAGAAACGGTTTTATTTGCTGATAGTAAAGTAGAATTTGATATTATGCCAAAATGTTATTTTGAAAATATTGCTGATAAATTATTAAGTATAGCATTTACTCAAAGCATAAATTTATTTGAAGATGCACCAATAGAAGAAATTTCGCCTATATTTAAAGTAGATATAATAAAACTGTATGAAAAATTAGGTATAACAATAGGAAAACCAATAAAAACAGCGACAGAAGCTAAACTAGCAGTTAAAGATGAAAGATATGCGAGATTCAATAAACTTATTGATGATAAATTTACAAACGAGCAATTAATAACATTATTAGATAAATTTGAAGTCCGTGACGATGCATATTTGCGTAGTTACATAACAGATAATGCAAACCCTCCAACGATGTTTGAATATATATTAGGCATAGCTTGGTATAAAATTAGTGACAGACAAGGCGATATATTAGATTATATGAATTTATCATTAGAAGCAGATTTATTACCTAAAACTCACGCAGGTGGTGGCGAAGCAGATATCGTATATTTATATGAAAAAACTAAAAGTTATCCTAAACATACATTGCTTATTGAAGCAACTTTAGCTGAAAATACTGGACAAAGAGTGCTTGAAATGGAGTCTGTTTCAAGACATATCGGAGAATATCGCCTTAAAAATAAAGAAAAAGAAGCTTATTGTGTGTTTATATCAACAAAATTAGCAATAAATCTAATAGGTGATTTTAGAGCAAGAAAAAATATGGAGTATTTTAGTTCAAATGGCGAAGATTTTATTGACGGAACAAAGATATTACCACTCAAAACAGAAGAATTAAAGACAATTTTAAGAAGTAATAAGACATATAGCGACCTTTATCCAATATTTGAACAAGCCTATCAATCTAATGTTGGTGTTAGGGATTGGTATGATGAGGAGATTGTGGGGAGGATATAATGTATGGAAATAATATTTAATAAAATTGAGTATAAAAATATTTTTGTCGAAGATTTTAAAGAGATGAAAAAGAATAATAAGTTGGATTTTAAAAACGGAAAAATCTCAGTAATATATGCACCGAATGGAACAGGTAAGACTAGCTTAGTTAATGCTCTTAGTGGAGAATCAAATTCAAACCTAAAGTTTAAATTTGAAAATAACGATAAAAAAATAGAGGAAATATTTTATGTTATTAATGACCAAAATAATAGAAATATTATTTTAGGAGAAACAAAAGATTTTCTTTTAGGTGATAATATTAAGAGAGAGCATGAACTGTTATTAGAATTAAAAGAGCAGAGAGAGCATTTAATTAAAGAAACAATAGATGTGTTAAAAATGTATGGAATATCTACTAGTAATTCGTCTTTGTTTGGAAGTATTTTACCAGATGAAATAAGAGGATTTTTAAAAGATTGTGCAAATTCAAAATCAAAAGGTAAAAATTTTAGTAATGAGAATATTGTAGAGCTAATCACTAAAATGAAAACTTTTGATAATGTAGAATATAGTGATGATGAATTGAGATACTTTCAAGAAGATTGGGGTAATTCAAAATCAATTTTTAAGCAAATTAGTAAATTTACAAATGAAGAAATAGAACCTAATGAAAGAGTTAAGTTAATTGAGGAAAATACAGAAGCAATAAAAGTATTAAACC
Source organism: Clostridia bacterium (assembly GCA_044426345.1). Classification (GTDB taxonomy): domain Bacteria; phylum Bacillota; class Clostridia; order Oscillospirales; family Butyricicoccaceae; genus CAYJLC01. The sequence continues at coordinate 70,853 of JAWXUP010000006.1, forward strand.
GATTTAAAAACGAAACATGTATAGTGTGTGATAATGAAAATATAAATAGACCTAAATTGATTACAGATAAAACAAAGTGTAAAGAAGATACTATGAATAAGCTGAGTGAAAAGGTGAAGTCAGTCATTGTTAAGGTCATAGAGTATGTGCCGGAAAATGATCCGTTTAATATTAAAATTAATCTTTTACAAGCTATCGAAACAGGTAATGTAAATTATATAAAAACTTTGAACGAAAACTGTGGTAAATATCAGGATTTACATGGGAAATTATTATATAATGAACTAGAAAAACGTGTAGCAAATCATTCAATTATAGATATATATAATGAATATAAAGAGATTGTTGCTAATAGAGCTGAAATAAGAGATGAGGATTATCTGTACATAGAAGAAATTATAAGTAATAGTATGGGTAAGAGTTTATCAGTTGAAAGAGATAATAATAATATCTTGAGAATCAAATTAGACAATAAAGAATTTATCGGAAAAGACAGAGGCGAACTGCCACTTAGTAATGGAGAACAGAACTTTTTATCATTATCATTTGAATTTTTAAAAGCTAAAAATTCATCTTGTCCTATTGTAGTTGTTGATGATCCAATATCTAGTTTTGATTCAATATATAAAAATAAGGTTGCATACTCAACTATAAAAATATTGAGTGATAAATGTAGAATTATACTAACACATAATGTTGATTTGATAAGGTTATTGGAGGGTCAGTATAAAGATTGTTTTAATCTTTACTTATTAAACAATACTGATGGTGAAAACAACGGTTTCATACATATTAATAGAATTGAAAAGAATATGTTGATTAATTTAGACCAATTATTAAATTCATTTAGAAATGATGTGCCAAAGAAAGTTGTTCAACAAAACAGAGAATTATTCTTAATTTCGATGATACCATTTATGCGTGGATATGCCCAAATTATTAACAATAAAAATGTCTATGAAGAATTAACGAAAGTAATGCATGGGTATAATACAGAAAAAATTGACATTGGTCAAAAATATACAGAGATATTTGGTAATAATGAACAATATTTACTAAAATCATACAAAGTGTCAGCTGAAGATATATTATCTGTAAATTTTGAGAAGGTGAATTTGGTTGATGAAACAAAATATCCATTACTGAATAAAACACTTAGACATACGGGTGAATATTTGTTTTTACGCTTATTGGTTGAGAAAAGTTTAGTAGAGAAATATGGTATTGATACGATGAAATATAAACAATTAGGTCAGATCATATCACAAGCATTTCCTAATGATAATATTGAACACATAAAAAACAGAATAAGATTGACGGCGAAAAAAACTTTAATGAATGAATTTAATCATTTCGAGGGTAATTTAAGTATATTTCAACCAGCAATAGATATTACGGATAGAGTATTAGAGAAAGAAAAAGAGGACATAGTATGTTTCATAGATAGTTTGTAGTAAGATAGCTCGTGATACTACTATGATACTAAAAATTTGACAAAATAAAAATATCGTGTATAATATAGATAAAAGAGTGCATTAAAACGTATGAAATATATCTGAAAACACTAGAAATTAAATATTACTTAGCGAGTGGGAGTAGCATTGACTGGCTTCTATATGCAATGAATATACAGAAAACACCCTATTTTTAGGGTGTTTTCGTGCGTTTTGTGATAGTTTTATGCGTGAATAAGTGAATTTATGCAGTACGCTTTACAGACTGATAACAAAATGATAACAGAAATAAAATGACGAAGTCATTTTGAGTGCGTAGCACAGCACGATAGTGCAGTTATGTTTCAAGGTTCTCTCAGCTGTCAAAATTTTAATTTTGGTAACAGCGTGAGGTTCTTATAACATTTTAAAAATATCAATTTAAAATCAAGGTGCATAAACACAGGTTTTATACGGGCTTTTCGTGAGTTCAATTTGAGTGCAGGTGGCAACAAAACGGCAACGTCAAATATTCCGTCACTGTAAACAAAGAAATCTTGTTGGTATTGCTGAATAGCTATTGGAATCGTGTTGTGATATAATTGTCCTTAACAAAACTAAGGAGGAACGCGAAATGTCAAACTACACAATCGAACAATTCTACAATAGCGACAAATACAACATTCACGGAGAATGCTTTAAAGATTTCTGGCTCGATCACCAAAATTGCAAACCAACAGACGAAACACATATAATCTTAATGCTAACCGTTAAGCATACTATCTTAGCAACACTTAATTTAATAAGAACCGCTATGGTACCCAAAATCAAAGATTTTGACCATAACGCGAACCTTGTTGCTTGCGCAATAAAAAACGGCGACTGTATTTCAGAAATCGAAACCGAGATGCAGTCGCTTTTGTCATGTCTGGAGGTAAAAACTGATGAACATAATTGAAGAACTTTTCTACGGTAACATCGACCCAAATACAATGCCAACAGACAACAAAAACTATGCTCAAGCACTTGAAAAAGTTTGTGAAAATGAAGAGCTGCTGAGTAAAATATTAAGTCAAAACGAAAAAAGATTGCTAAACGAAATGATAAACGCTTATGACACGCTCACAGGCGAAACTGCTGTATCAAATTTCACATCAGGATTTAAAATCGGTGCGAGATTTATGCTGGATATTTTAGATGACGATATGAAAAGCTATTTTAAAGATTAGAAAACACACCTTGCAAGTTGCTAAAAATCCTGCAAGGTGTGTTTGATTTTTGTCTAAAAATAAAATTCTTCCATAGTATCCAAGCACAAAACTGCGAGTTTGCCACCGTGCCCACAGCCACAGTCGATTGCGATGTGGTTGTTTTGCTTTAAAATTTTGTCGGCAGTCTTGTCAAACAATATAGCAGCAACTGGCGTGTGTCCTGTGATTAAAATTTTATCTTCGAAATAAACCCTGTCATAATCGGTTTCGCACCATACAAGCTCGTGCAGATTATACTCATCAAGCTCTTTTTTAGGCGAAAAATTATCCAAACCAGCGTGAACTAGAACGTATTCTTGTCCGTTTACTTCGATTTCTTCATAAAGCGAAAATTCGTCGAAATAGTCTAAAATAGCTTGCCTGTCATCTAAAGATTGCTTTTTAAACTGCTCTAGCGTTGGCGCGCCACCGTTTTCAAACCAAGTTAGCATACCTGTCATAAAATCATCGTCAAAACCAGTTAAATTTTCGTCGGTTATCTCTTGTGATAATTTCGAAAGCACATTTATCGCCATATATTCGTGATTTCCAAGCAAAGGAATTACGTTAAAACGATACATCATATCGAGCAAAATCTTGATAGAATCATCGCCACGGTCTACAATATCGCCCAAAATGAATAAAGTATCATCGTCTTTAAGGTCGATTTTATCGAAAATTTGCATATATTTTTCAAAATTGCCGTGTATATCGCTAGTTACATAAATCATAAAGCACCTCACATATTCTTGGTTTTATATTATCACAGTTTAGCACAGTTTTCAAGCTGTGATGTCGGAGAGAAATTTTCCCAGCGAAGAAAAATTAGTGTGGCATAATGGGTACATAGAAAACGAAGGGAAAGCGAGATGATATTAGATAAATAAAAACGGAGAGAAATTTTCCCAGCG